>NZ_CP047241.1:1500767-1800920 GCF_009856625.1 Aquitalea denitrificans | reverse complement strand
AGCAGCGTTATTCACCTGCATCGACGGATAAACAACATCGCTCTCTTCTACTCCCATACCCAGGCGACTGCCTTTGGGTGTGGCGTACCAGGCAGTCAGCGATAAAGCATCCTGATCGAAATCCAGCGTGTTCTGCACCTGATGACGCATGGCGGTATGCTCGACACCCGTTTCAAACCGCCAGGCAGTGACCGGCGTCCATGCCAGCTCTGCGCCGCCGACACGGGTACGCACTACATCCCGGCCGATCTGGTTGCTGACATTCAGGGACGGCTGCTCCTGCTTGTCCATATAACGTAATGCACCGGACAACTGGCTGAGCAACTGCCAGTTGAACGCGCCGTTTGCATTCCAGCTTTTGTAATTGAGTGCCGAGTAATCGACGTAACTGTTCTGGTTGTAGCTGCCACCAAACTGAAATTGCTGACGGCCCAGATCCTTCTGGTACTGCCCACCGACTGTGGTAACGGTGTAGATGTCCGACAGACTGCTGGCGTGATAGCTGGATGGCACTCTATCCAGCCCGGAAACGCGAAAGACATTGCTGTCATAGACAGTGCCAAGCTGCGCATAGACAAAGTTGTCATCCCCCTGAACATAAGCCGCAGATACCTTGGCGGGTACACCTGCACACAACAGGCCTAAGGTGGCAGCAGACAGGGGCTTGATTGCATTGGACAGCTTCATCGACTCACTTTTTGACAGGTTTGAAACACAACGCGGCCCATGTCCTGGGGCCCGCAGGGTAGAAATGAAAGAGCGCCCTCTGACTGCCATGACACCAGCAGCAGGGAGCGCCCCGTTCATCTCGGTCAAGCAGCCAGACTGAAGCTGTTTGCTGCCTTTTTCTGCTTGCGACGCAGCAGCAAGGCTGCCAGGCCCAGACCCATCAACGCATAGGTTTCCGGCTCCGGAACCGGGGCCACCGAAACCTGGTACTGATAGCTGCCGCTATAGCTGGTATTGGCAAACACCAAGCCGCTAAGCGACAACTTGTAGTTACCTGCCTTGCCGGCAACATTGTCAAAGCTGGTCGCCCAAGTACCTACGCCCTGAGACTTGGTAAAGCTCGTGCTATCCGTCCACAGCGACGTCCAACCCGTAGCCGTTTGATAGAACAACGTTGCAGTCAGGCTCTTCAGTGCGCTGGTGGTGCCGGAAGACTTCAGCACAACCTGTGCGGCGCTGATCAGACTGTCGCCATCAAGCTTGAAGTTGAAGTTTTGCGTAAAGCCGGATTGACCCGTGGCCACCTTAATGCTTACCGGGCTTTGGGGTGCATACACCACATCCGCATGCGCTGCCGAAGCAGCAAATGCCATGACGACAGAAGCAGCAACCAAGGCCAGTTTCGTCTTGCTCATCTATAAAGCTCCCTTACGGAAAAAAACCAGATCATCGGGCAGGACCAAATCAGTAAAACTCGCCAATACAGTCTTCTCGTACATGCCCACTCAAGCGCCGGATTCACCGACACCGGCACAATACCAGCCACTTGCGCGAGCAACTATAAGTGTATTTACCTAAGTTGTCATGATTGTATTTAAACAATTACTTACAAATAATGCGCAAAAAAAGCCGCTTTTGCGACCACGCAATCACGTAATGACATTCAAATGAAATGAATAAGTGAGTTGGTTTAAAGTTACCAACCAAGAAACAATAATTTCTTTTAAATTGACACTAAACAATTGTCGCCGAGCAGCGACATACAGATTGCCACTTGTAAATTTTTGTTTATTTATGACAAATATTTTATGAAAAATCAGATTTCAATTATGAAGATTCTGAATTTTATAAATATTTACACAGGTATGTTTTCAATAAATTAAACCAAACACTTACCAATTGGACAACTAACAACGATAACTTGACCAGCACTTATCTCAACAAATAATGCCATAAGAATTAAATGTTCATTTAACGTGTAAGTAATCTTATTTAATGGTCAAAATTGAAAATAATCAGCATTTATTCCGAAATTCTTTCGGATGGATGTAGCAAAAAGCAACGGCGCAACCACATTGTGTTGCGCCGCAGCACATAAAACCTGTCACGCCGCCCTCAACCGAGCAGCTTGCCATCCCCAAACCAGTCACCCAGCATCTGCCGGATCGCCGCGGCATTAAAGCGCGGCATCCGCCCATCTGCCCATTCCGCGCGATCCAGATGAAAGTTGTAGCGCTCAAATTCTGCCGCCTGACTCATGGCATTGCTGCGGGTATACAGTGTCACCCACGGATCCCCTTCGCGCCAGGCTATGGCCACAGGCACCCCATCCACCTCACCTGACCAAAGCTGGTCGGTCTCGCAGAAATGCACATCATCCAGCAGCACCATATTCACAATGGCGGACAGGCCACCACGTTCGGCATAGACCCGGCGCAGGTGGCGACACAGCCTTTCCTTGCTGCCCAGTGCAGCACGCGATCCGCGCAGCAGAAAGTAATTGCAAGTGCAGGTCAGGACAGCCAGGTCAACACGATAGCATTTGCCAGGGGTGATGCTGCTATGGATGACGACAGCGGGAAAGTCCAGCGGTGGAAAGGTTAGCCTGTCACGAATGTACGGCCAGGGACGGCGCGCCCACGACTCATCGCGCCGCCTTGCCAACACGGGCAAAACCGGTGGCTCAACAGCCTGAATTTCGGCATCCGATACCGGACCGGTATCCCACGCCCGGAATGCACCGCCAAACAAGCCAGCCACACCCGCAACAGCGAGTCCGGTCAATATCAACAACAGTGCACTCAGCCACATACGCCCCCCGTGTCATTTCATCTTCCGACCATACGCTTGCCAATTCCCGGCTTTTGTTTTCATTCAGCATGATCTTTGTAAGCAAACCCGCAGATATTCACTTGTTGTAGTGCATTCACAGACTGTTTTCGACCCAATCACAGCTGCATTTGCCCTGCACGTAAAAAAACCGGCCACAGCCGGTTTTTTCATGACAACAAAGACAGCGCTCAGGTCTTAACGTGACTTGACGAAAGGCACGCCAATCGCCTTCGGTGCCACTGCTCTGCCAACAAAGCCAGCCAGTAACAGCACGGTCAGCACATAGGGAATCACCTGAATGGCCTGCGAGGGAATCTGGCCGATCAAGGGCAGATCCACCCCTTCCAGCCGGATTTGCAGCGCATCGGCAAAGGCAAACAGCAGGCAGCCCAACACCGCCGGCAACGGACGCCATTTGCCGAAAATTAGCGCCGCCAGCGCCAGAAAGCCCTTGCCCGCCGTCATTTCCTTGATGAAGGAACCGGTCTGGTACACCGACAGGAAGGTGCCGGCCATGCCGCACAGTACGCCACCCCAGAACAGCGCGATATAGCGCACCCGCGCCACCGACACGCCTGCGGTATCGGCCGCATGCGGGTTTTCTCCCACCGCGCGCAGGCGCAGGCCAAAGCGGCTGCGGTACACCACCCAGCTGACCAGAGGAATGATCAGGATGGTGAGGTAGACCAGAATGCTGTGGCCGGACAACAGCTTGCTATACAGCTGACCAATAACCGGCACATTGCCCAGCGCATCGGCAAACGGCAGTGCAATGTCGTGAAAGCGCGAGTCGTCATCCAGTTGCGGCGTATTGCCGCCTTGCTGGAACCAGGCCAAGCCAAGCACCGGCGTAATGCCGGAGGCGATGGTATTGATGGCCATGCCGGAAATCAGCTGGTTGCCGTTATAGGTAACCGAGACAAAGGCATGCACCATGGCCATGCTTACCGCGGCCATCACCCCGGCCAACAGGCCCAGCCAGGGCGAATGGGTGACAAAGGCCGCCGCGCCAGAAGCAAACGCCGCCACCAGCATCTTGCCTTCCAGGCCGATGTCCACCACGCCGGAACGCTCGGAGAACATGCCGGCCAAGGCCGCCAGCACCAGTGGGGTAGCCACGCGGATGGTTGAATCAAGCAGACTGAGCCATTGCTCCATCACTTATCCTCCTTGCGTTTGAACAGCCCGGCGATAAAGGGCTCGAACAGGTTTTCCAGTGCACCGCAGAACAGGATGATCAAACCCTGGATGAAGATGATCATCTCGCGGGTAATCACCGGCTTTTCAAACGACAGCTCCAGCCCGCCCTGGGTCAGCCCGCCAAACAGCAAGGCGGACAGGATGATGCCCACCGGATGGTTGCGCCCCATCAGCGCCACGGCAATGCCGACAAAGCCCACGCCATTGGTGAAGGACACATTCATGCGGTGGGTGGAACCCAGCAGTTCGTTGATGGCGGCAAAGCCGGACAGCGCACCGGAGATGCACATGGCCAGCATGATGGTTTTACTGACATTGATACCGGCATAGCGCGCCGCGCTTTCGTTCACACCGACGGTACGCAGCTGGAAGCCCCAACGGCTATGCCACACCAGCAGGTAGAACAGCACGCAGGCCAGCAAGGCCATGATGAAGGTGAGATTGAGCGGAGTATTGGGCAGCTGGATTCCCACTCCGGCAGCCAGCTGGTGCAGGGCCGGAATCCAGGCATTGTGACCGAACTCCCGCGTGGTGGGATTTTGCGAACCGGCTTCAATCAGGTGATGGCCAATCAGGTACAACATCAGCGAATAGGCGATGAAGTTGAACATGATGGTGGTCACCACAATGTGGCTGCCACGCTTGGCCTGCAACCAGCCCGGGATGAAGGCCCAGGCGGCACCAAAGCCCATGGCCGCCAGAATGCACAAGGGCACCAGCACCAGCGGTGGCAGGGTGTGATCAAACGCCAGCACGACCAGGGTCACCCCCAGCCCGGCCAGATAGGCCTGCCCTTCCCCGCCGATATTGAACAAGCCTGCATGAAAAGCCGTCGCCACGGCCAGTCCGGTAAAAATGAAGCCGGTGGTGTAGAACAGCGTGTAGCCGATGCCCTCACCACTGCCAAATGCACCGCTGACCAGCAGTTGCAGGCATTCCCACGGATCTTCCCCAATCATCCAGGTAACAAAGCCGGTCACCAGCAAGGCGGCCAGCAGATTGAGTACCGGCAGCACGCTTAATTGCGCCCAGCGCGGCAAGGTGGACGGTTGTCCGAATTTCACTGTTTATGCCCCCCCATCAACAAGCCCAGCGATACGGTGTCGGCTTCCCTGGCCGCCACTTCACCACTGATCTGCCCGCCCGCCATCACCAGGATGCGGTCGGACAAGGCCAGAATTTCTTCCAGTTCCACCGACACCAGCAAGATGGCCTTGCCGGCATCGCGCAACTCCACCAGCCGACGGTGGATGAACTCGATGGCACCGATGTCCACTCCACGCGTGGGCTGGCCGATCAGCAGCAAGTCCGGATCGGCGTGGATCTCGCGCGCCAGCACCACTTTTTGCTGATTGCCACCGGACAGCAGGCCCACGCGCAGCTGGGCGTTGTCCGGGCGGATATCAAACTGGCGGATGAAGTCGCGGGTACGCGCCAGCAGCGCCTGGCGGGAAAACAGGCCGCGGCGACTGACGGTTTTATCGTTGTGGTAGCCCAGAATGGCGTTCTCGAACATGGGGAAGGACTTCACCAGCCCCTCGCGCGAACGGTCTTCCGGCACATGGGCAATACCCTTGTTGCGGTATAACGCCGCACGCGGCTGGCTGGATCTTTCCTGCAGCAAGTCCTGGCCGTGGTAGCGGATTTCACCACTGGTGGGCTCCACCATGCCGGCCAGCACTTCCAGCAGCTGGGACTGGCCATTGCCGGACACCCCGGCAATGCCGACGATTTCACCGGCACGCACCTGAAAATCCAGCCCGTCCAGCAGCTTGACGCCGCGTGCATCGGTCAGGCTCAGGCCACGCACCTCCAGCACCGCCGCGCCAGGCGTGCGCTCGGCCTTGTCCACCTTCAGCGATACCTTGCGCCCCACCATCAGGTCGGCCAGCTTTTCCTTGTCGACGTCAGCGGTGCGCACATTGCCCACTACGGTGCCGGCACGCATCACGCTCACCGCATCGGTAATGTCCATCACCTCGCGCAGCTTGTGGGTGATCAGGATGACCGTCTTGCCCTGTTCGCGCAGCGCACGCAGGATGCAGAACAGATGGTCGGCCTCCTGCGGGGTCAGCACCGCGGTGGGCTCGTCCAGAATCAGCACATCGGCACCGCGATACAACGCCTTGAGGATTTCCACCCGCTGCTGCAGGCCGACGCCCAGCTCGCCCACCAGGGCGTCCGGGTCCACTTCCAGCGAATAATCGCGATTGAGCTGCAGCAAATGCGCCCGCGCCTGCTCCATGCCCTGCTTGAGCAGCAAGCCACCTTCGGCACCCAGCACAATGTTTTCCAGCACGGTAAAGGTATCCACCAGCATGAAGTGCTGATGCACCATGCCAATACCCAGGCGGATGGCCTCCTGGCTGTTACGAATGCGCGCTTCGCGACCATGCACCCGGATACTGCCTTCGTCGGCCTGGTAATAGCCGTACAGAATGCTCATCAGCGTGGATTTGCCAGCACCGTTTTCACCGATGATGCCGTGAATGCTGCCCTTGGCGATGTGCATCGTCACATCGCGATTGGCCTGCACCGCGCCAAAGCGCTTGCTGATGCCGGCCAGTTCGATGGCGAAATCAGTCATGCCTGTATTTCCCCGCATGCAATAAACCCCGGTGCACCCTGCAAGAACCAAACAGGCACGAGGGCCGGAGCCATCGTGCCTGCAGTCCTCCCGGGCCGCAGCCGGGAAAAGATAATCTAGAGACTTATTTCACCGGACAGCTATTGTTGCTGCGGTAATCCACCACGCTGAGCTTGCCGCTGATGATGTCCTTCTTGGCCGCGCCAATCTTCTTTTCCATATCGGCAGAAATCAGCTTGCGGTTGTTGGCATCCAGCGCCCAGTCCACGCCGCCTTCCTTCAGGCCCATCACCTTGACTTCCGGCTTCCAGCTGCCATCCCTGGCCGACTTGAAGGTGTCGTACACGGCATTGTCCACGCGCTTCACCATGGAAGTCAGCACAAAGCCCGGGTACAGGTGGTTCTGGTTGCTGTCCACGCCGATGGACAGCTTGCCAGCGGTCTTGGCGGCTTGCAGCACGCCCAGGCCGGTGCCGCCGGCAGCGGCAAACACCACGTCCACGCCACGGTCAAACTGGCTCTTGGCCAGTTCGGTGCCACGTGCCGGGTCGTTGAAGGCCTGCGGGGTGGTGCCGGTCATGTTCTGGATGACTTCGGTTTTCTTGTTGGCATACTTGGCACCTTGCACATAGCCACAGCCAAAGGCGCGAATCAGCGGCACATCCATGCCACCGATATAACCCACCTTGCCGGACTTGGAAGCCAGCGCAGCGGCCATGCCCACCAGGAAGGAGCCTTCCTGTTCCTTGAATACGATGCTCTGTACGTTCGGACCCTTGGCCACGGAGTCAATGATGGTGAATTTCACCTTGGGGAATTCCTTGGCCACGGTTTCCACCGCCTGGGTGAAGGAGAAGCCCACGGAGACGATCAGGTCGGCATCCTTGCGCGCCAGGTTACGCAGCAGTTGTTCTTTCTGCGCTTCGGAGGCGATAGTGCCTTCGCGGTAGCTGATCTTGAATTCCTTCTTGAAACGCTCGGCGCCATTGAATGCCGCCTCGTTGAAGCTCTTGTCGAACTTGCCGGCCTGGTCGTAGATCACTGCCGGGCTGAAATCCTTGGCGAAGCTTGTGCCAGCCAGTACGGACAGGGCAACGGCAAGGCTTGCGCGTTTCAATTGAATGGTCATATCAGGAACTCTTGGTTTTGTTGGTCAACATGCTTGTGTAGGCCTGGCCGGCACAGGCAGATTCGGAAAGCGCCAGCTTCCGCATTGGCTATTTTTTTGCACAACTCACCCGGCAGCAGCTAAATCGATATCAGCCAACAGCACGGCATTTCAACTTGATGGGCGCGGCGAATTGTAATGAGGGGGAAATTGACTGTAAACATTTTCCTCTCTACTTTGAAATACCCTGTCGCAAAGCTGGCATTCAGCAAACAGGAGAACAGCATCACACCGCTGCGCGCGCCACAAAATACATGCCAGCCAAGCATGACAGAACAGAAAATATGACGTTTTGCTGACAGCGCTGCAAGATTTCACTGCAAACATCGTATGGAACCGGTGACTTTTCCCGCCACACCCCACCCCCGCTGTATCAATTCGGCCACGTATGCCCCATCGGCATACCCAAGCCGGGCGCAAAGCCCTACAATCGCCGCCTTCGCTTCATCAACACTGCCATGCTACCCATCCTTTACCGCGACCCGCAGCTGATCGCCATTCACAAGCCGTCCAACTTGCTGGTCCACCGCTCCGAGCTGGACCGCCATGAAACCCGTTTTGCCATCCAGTTGCTGCGCGACCAGATCGGCCAGCGCGTCTATCCGGTACACCGCCTGGACAAGGGCACCTCTGGCGTCTTGCTGTTTGCGCTGGACAAGGACAGCGCGCGCGAAATGAGCTGGCAGTTTGAACGCCAGGAGGTCAACAAGCGCTATCTGGCGGTGGTACGCGGCCATCCGGCGGAATCCGGCCATATCGACCACGCCCTCAGCCGCCGCGTGGACGACCTGGCCTGGCTGGGAGAAAAAGTGCAGCCCGGCCCGCAGGAAGCACAAACCGACTACCGCCGCCTGGCCACGGTGGAAGTGCCCATCGCAGTGGACCGCTATCCCAGCAGCCGCTATGCACTGGTGGAGCTGTCGCCGCTCACCGGCCGCCGCCACCAGTTGCGCCGCCACATGAAGCACATCGCCCACCCCATCATCGGCGACGCCACCCACGGCAAGGGCGTGCACAACCGCATGTTTGCCGAGCACTTTGGCAGCCAGCGCATGTTGCTGGCCTGCATGGAAATGCAGATCACCCATCCGCTGACCGGTGCAGCCATCCAGCTGACCTGCCCGTTGGCGGAAGACTTTGCCAGCGTGGTGCGCTCGCTGGGCTGGGAAAGCGCCCTGCCCGCCAACTGGCTGCCCGCCGTCTGAAGCGCGGTCAAATCCGCTACAATGCCGCCATTGCCTTAGAAAGCTGATGCATGCTGAGTTATCGCCACGCCTTTCACGCCGGCAACCACGCCGACGTGCTCAAGCACCTGATTGAAATTGCCGTACTGGATTATCTGGGCCAGAAAGACAAACCCTACTGGTATATCGACACCCACGCCGGTGCCGGTGGCTATGCGCTGCAAGAAGGTTATGCCGCCAAGAATGCCGAATACCTGAGCGGCATTGCCCGCCTGTGGGACCGTACCGACCTGCCACCCGCCGTGGCGGCCTATGTGGACGTGGTACGCGAAATGAACCCGGATGGCGAACTGCGCTACTACCCCGGCTCACCTTGGTGCGCCGCCGCCGTGATGCCGCAAAGCGACAAACTGCGCCTGTTCGAACTGCACCCGACTGACTTTCAGCTGCTGGAACAGAACTTTGGCGGCCACCCGCGCCGCACCCAGCTGCAGCAAGCCAATGGCTTTGAAGGCATCAAGGCCATTCTGCCACCGCCACCGCGCCGCGGCCTGGTGCTGATCGACCCGCCTTATGAAGACAAGCGCGATTACCAGCACGTGGTGACGGCGCTGAAAGAAGGCCTGAAGCGCTTTGCCACCGGCATCTATGCCGTGTGGTATCCCTGCCTGCAACGCGCCGAAATGAAAGAGCTGCCCAAAGAGCTGAAAAAGTTACCGGCCAAGAGCTGGCTGCGCGCCGAGCTGCACGTGCAGGCGCCGTCGGCAGACGGCTTTGGCATGTACGGCAGTGGCATGTTCCTGCTCAATCCGCCATGGACCTTACCCGCCATGCTGAAGGAAGTACTGCCCTACCTGGTGGAACAACTGGGTCAGGATGCCAAGGCCAGCTTCATCCTGGAAACCGGCGGCGACTTGTAAGCACTCAAACCGCCCGCCACGCAATGCCACCCTGCGGGGTGGCATTTTTTTTGCATCAACATGCAGACGCAAAAAAGCCGACCACCAGGTCGGCTTTTGTCTGACAAACCGGCAGCTTATTTCAACAGCTTGCTGATGTCCTTGGCTTCCCAATGCGGGAAGTGCTTGCGCACCAGCTGGTTGAATTCCAGCTCGAAAGCACGCAAACGGGCCAGCTCGTCGCTCACCGGATCGGCAGTGGATTCGGCAGCCGCCGTCACCATGCCCGCCGCGGCAGTGGCATTGGACAGGCGGTCGATGATGATGAAGCTGCCAGTACCACGGCACTGGGCATAGGCATCAAACACCACCGGCGCGTTAAGCTCCACGCGGCACAGGGCGATTTCGTTCAGTGCCAGTTGCGGGGCATCGAACTGCTGCAGCGAGTTGACATCGATACGGTGCTCGATGGCGGCCACGCGACCTGTCACCACCTTGCCCGCCAGCTTGAAACCATATTCCTTGCCCACGGTCAGCGGGGCTTCGGCCATCCACACCACGTGGGCGTCAAAGGCCTGCGCCACGCTCGGCAGCTGCTCACCGGCGCGTACAATCATGTCGCCACGTGAAATGTCGATTTCATCTTCCAATGTCAGGGTAATGGCCTGACCAACAAACGCCGACGGCTGATTACCTTCGAAAGTAACCACTTCCTTCACCTTGCTGCGCTTGCCGGACGGCAAGGCCACGATGGCATCACCCGGCTTCACTTCACCCGCCACCACGGTGCCGCAGAAACCGCGGAAATCCAGATTGGGGCGGTTGACGTACTGCACCGGCAGACGGAAGGCTTCCAGCGCCACGTCGTGGCTGACCTGCACGCTTTCCAGCAGCTCCATCAGGGTGGCACCCTGATACCAGCCCATGTTTTCGCTGCGGGTCACCACGTTATCGCCACGCAGGGCGGAAATCGGTACAAAACGGATATCCGGAATGGTCAGGTGTTCGGAGAAAGCCAGGTACTCTTCACGGATGCGGTCGTACACTTCCTGGCTGTGCTCCACCAGGTCCATCTTGTTGATGGCCACAATCACGTGCTTGATGCCCAGCAGGCTGACGATGTAGCTGTGACGACGGGTCTGGGTCTGCACACCACGGCGCGCGTCGATCAGGATCACGGCCAGATTGCAGGTGGACGCACCGGTAGCCATATTGCGGGTGTACTGCTCGTGGCCGGGGCAGTCGGCAATGATGAACTTGCGCTTTTCGGTACTGAAGTAGCGGTAGGCCACGTCAATGGTGATGCCCTGCTCGCGCTCGGCCTGCAGGCCGTCCACCAGCAGCGCCAGGTCGATTTCCTGGTCGGTGGTGTTGTACTTTTTCGAGTCGCGCTCGATGGCAGCCAGCTGGTCTTCAAAAATCAGCTTGGAGTCGTGCAGCAGGCGGCCAATCAGGGTGGATTTGCCGTCGTCGACATTGCCACAGGTAATGAAGCGCAGCATGTCCTTGTTTTCATGCTGCTTCAGGTATTCCAGGATATCGCTGGCAATCAGCTCGGACTGGTGAGACATGATCGTTCTTTCCGCTATATTCCGTCGCCAGGGCGCCGGACATCTATTCTTCAGAAGGGTGACAGGTTGGAGCGAGGCTTAGAAGTAGCCTTCCATCTTCTTCTTCTCCATCGAACCCGCCTGATCATGGTCGATCAGCCGGCCCTGACGCTCACTGGTGGTGGTGAGCAGCATTTCCTGAATCACCTCCGGCAGCGTGGCGGCGGTGGATTCCACCGCACCGGTCAGCGGATAACAACCCAGGGTACGGAAACGCACCTGCTTCTTGGTGATGCTGGCTTTCTGCTCCGGCGTCAGGTATTGCAGAATGCGGTCGTCATCAATCATCACCAGCGTGCCATTAAGGTTGACCACTTCGCGCTCGGCGGCGAAATACAGCGGCACGATGTCGATGTTTTCCAGATAGATGTACTGCCAGATATCCAGCTCGGTCCAGTTGGACAGCGGGAACACGCGGATGCTCTCGCCCTTGTCGATCTTGCTGTTGTAGATGTTCCAGAGCTCCGGACGCTGGTTCTTCGGGTCCCAGCGGTGGTTCTTGTCGCGGAAGGAGTACACGCGCTCCTTGGCGCGGGATTTCTCTTCGTCACGGCGCGCGCCACCAAAAGCCGCATCAAAACCATATTTGTTCAGCGCCTGCTTCAGGCCTTCGGTCTTCATCACATCGGTGTGCTTGGCACTGCCCACGGTGAAGGGATTGACGTTGGCCTTAACGCCCTCTTCATTCACATGCACGATCAGGTCCCAGCCTTCGGCGGCCTGCTTGTCGCGCAAGGCGTACATGTCCTTGAACTTCCAGGTGGTGTCTACATGCATCAGCGGGAACGGTGGCTTACCCGGCGCAAAGGCCTTGCGTGCCAGATGCAGCATCACGGCAGAGTCTTTGCCGATACTGTACAACATGACCGGATTTTCAAATTCCGCGGCCACTTCGCGAATGATGTGAATCGACTCGGCTTCCAGCTGCTTGAGGTGAGTCAGCTTTTGTTGACTGATATTCATGGTTCCCGCCTGTTTCTGGGCTGCCTGCGCTCCAAAATGAGCACAGCATGATGGTTTGCTAGTCGCTCAATTTACCGGAAGGGCTGCATTTTTCCAAAACCAGTTGGATATATCAATATGCACTATCCAAGTGAAAATTCAGTCCAAAGAGCAATAACGCAATCGCGAATCAGCCATGTCACACCACGAAATAAGCCATATAGTGACAGGCAGGGAGAGAACATCATGAACCGCGACAACGATAATGCGGAATACCAGCCAATACGTCATATCCATTGCAGCGATGGCAGCCAGCTGTTACTGGCCAGCACAAGCGGGCAGCAATACCTGCTGATGCCCATGCCCGAAGAGGCCAGCCGCGCCGCGCCCCGCCACGGCCTGCTTGCCTCACCATCCGGCGACACCATACTGAACAGCCAGCAATACGCCTGCTACCCCACTGGCGACAGCAAAATGCTGGCCGAGACGCTGCAGGCCAAACCTGATGCGCGGGAAGCTGCGGGCATGGCCTGCGACATCATGGAAGCCTTGTTACACCTGCAATTACAGCAGCTGGCACTACCCAACCTGGATGCAGAACACACCCTGGTCGACCCGCACGGGCAAATCAGCCTGCTGGGGCAGCATGCCGCCATTGCCGACGATAGCGAACAGCAGCGCCACAACGTGCAGCAGGCTGGCCAGTTGCTATACCAACTATTGGGCGGACGTCCCTACAGCAGTCTTGCCCTGCAGAAGTTGCGCCCGGATCTGGACACTGAATTACTGCAACTATGCCAGACCTTGCTGGACTGCCCCGGCCCGGCCATTGCCATTACCCGCACCAGTCTTGCCCAGCTGCAAGACTGGCTGGTACGCCAGCAGCGTTTCATCCGCACCGAAGGAAACCAGCAGGCAGCACTGGAGCAGTTACTGCAACGCATGCGACACAGCCCGGACTTTCCGGCACTGTCTCAAGCCATCAGCGCCATCAACCACATCGGCAATGCCGATAGTGAACGCTTGCAGGTACTGGCAGAAATCATCCTCAAGGACTTCTCGCTCACCAACAAGCTGCTCAAAGTGGTGAATGCCGCCAACTTCAGTCAGTTTGGCGGCTCGGTCAGCACGGTGTCGCGCGCCATCGTGATTCTGGGTTTTGATACCATCCGCAACCTGGCATTGACGCTGCTGCTGTTCGAGCACATGCACAACCGCAGCCATGCCCAGGAAGTGCGGGACGTTGCCACCAAGGCGCTGTTTTGCGGATTGCTTGCCCGCAGCCTTGCGCGCCGCAGCCGTATGCAGGAAGCTGAAGAAGCGCTGATTTGCGGCATGTTTCAGCAGTTGGGGGAACTGCTGTGCGTCTACTATTTCCGTAATGAATATCGCCTGATCCACAAGAAAATCAGTGCCGGCAGCAGCGCCGCCCAAGCAGTTCAACACACCCTCGGGCTTTCCTATGCCACCCTCGGCGCCAGCACTGCCGACATGTGGAGCTTCCCGGAACGTATCGTCAGCAGCCTGGAACCCTACCCGCCAGGCCCGGTGCGCCAACCACAACACAGCGCAGCCCGCCTGCGCATGCTGGGCAATCTGGCCAACGAACTGACCCACTTGCTGACAGGGCCATCCGGCATACGGGCCGGCCAGGTACAGCCCTTATTGGTACGCTATGAACGCGCCTGTGTACTGGAGGCCAACACCCTGCATGAGGTCATTACAGAGACACAAGCCGAATTTGCCAACTATTTGCAGGAATGGAGCGGAGAAGCCACACCGCAAGGCAATGCTCAGCATCTCAAGACCGCTGCGCTTGGCCCGCACCCGGATAGCCAACACCCCGCTCCAGCAGCAGAGCTGGAGGCAAGCTATGTCCATACCACGCCAGCAACGACATCCCTGCTTTCCAGCGGCATCCAGGACATCACCACCACCTTGCTGGGCAATTACCAGCTCAACGACCTGTTGCGCATGATTCTGGAAATCATGTACCGTGCCGTCGGTTTTGATCATGTCCTGCTGTGTACCAGAGACCCGCGACAGAACACCCTGCATGCGCGCTTCGGCTTTGGCGAGGACACTGCTGCGCTGCTGCCGCAATTCAAGATCGACCTGCAGCAGCAGGACAATGCCTTCTGCATTGCCATGGAGCGAAATGTCGACATTTTTATCGAAGACGCCAGTGCACCGGCCATCAGCAGCCATATTCCACGCTGGTATCGGCAACTGGATCTTGCCCAAACGTTTATCATCTTTCCGCTGGTACTGGAAAAGAGGAAAATAGGCTTCCTGTATGGCGACAAAAAGCAAGCCCACAGCCTGCCTTTACGCCCGGACGAACTCAATCTGCTCAAGACGCTGCGTAACCAGGCCTTGCTGGCCATCCGCCAGAAACAGAACTGATCCCGACATATCCAGAGAAGCCGCTTGCCATCACCGACCTCGCACCCGACATCGCTGACCCGCAGAAAGCTGCTGCAACACGGACTCGCTGCCGCCGGTGCCGGGTTGCTGCAAGCCTGCGGCACAGCACCACATCAACCTGCCGTCACCAAATCAGCACCTGCCACCATGTCACTGCAAAACAACGAAATTGCGCTGCTCGCCTGCTCCGGAACACTGCCCAACGCCTTGCAACGCCAACACGGCGTAGAGCGATTGCAACAAGCAGGATTCAATATCAGCAACCGTAACGCAATCGATCGTCAGTACCAACGCTTTGCCGGTAGCGATCAGGAAAGGCTGCAGGACCTCAATCAGCTGACGCAGCGTCAGGACATGCCGCGCATGCTGCTGGCAGGGCGTGGCGGCTATGGCGCATGCCGCCTGCTAGCAGACATTGACTATGCTCGGCTATGCCCCATGCTCAAGGAAGCCGGCACCCAAATCATGGGCTATAGCGACTTCACCGCGATCCAGCTTGCCATGCTAGCTAAAGGCGGCATTGGCAGCTTTGCCGGCCCCATGCTGTACAGCGACTTTGGCGGACGCAAACTCAGCCCGATGGCCATGCAGCACTTCATTCAGGCGACAACAACAGAAAACTGGACCGTCTCCACCCCCACTCCACAAGCCAACACGGCAACAGGTGAGGGCATATTCTGGGGCGGCAATCTCAGCGTACTGTCCAGTCTGGTTGGCAGCCCTTTCCTACCCGACATCCAGGGCGGATTACTGTTTCTGGAGGACGTGGCCGAGCAGCCCTATCGCCTGGAACGCATGCTGCAGCAGCTTTATCTGGCCGGCATTCTGCAGCGGCAAAAAGCCATTTTCCTGGGCGACTTTGCCATGGGACGCATCGTGGATGCCTATGACGCCGGCTACACACTGGACAGCGTCATTGCCCAGCTACGCAGCCAGCTGCGCATCCCCGTCCTTACCGGCATTCCCTTCGGCCACATTCATGACAAAACCACCCTGCCGCTAGGCTATCCGACCCGCTTCAGCAGCGATGAAAACGGACTGACCCTCTCCTTCAGCGACTACCCGGTTCAGCCGGCGACAGGCCTGACACTGGAACGGCTGCTGCCTGAGCACTGAGTCGTAGATACGACAAAGCCACCGCATGCGGTGGCTTTGTATTTGCTGCGCCCCATCCACGCCCCCGTCACCGCTGCAGCGGAGCAAGGACTTGTGGTCAGGCAAGTTAAATGGTGGCGCAGAATGCACAAAGCCCAGCTCGATTGAGCTGGGCTTCTGTATGGGGAGTCTGGCGGTGTCCTACTTTCACATGGCGAATGCCACACTATCATCGGCGCTAAGGCGTTTCACGGTCCTGTTCGGGATGGGAAGGCGTGGGACCACCTCGCTATGGCCACCAGACATAAACTGTCAACAAACTTGAAGAAGCCTTGTGGGGAGTAGAGAGTCGGGAGTAGAGAGTTGTCTCTGCCCGCTCTTGTCCTGCTCTCCGTTTCGGGGGTAGTTCGTCAGTTGCAGGGGTTTACTCCCCACTCCCACCTCTCTACTCCCGCCTTAATTAGTCTTGGATCTTTGATCGCGTCGCACATGCACTATCCGTCAGCCCGGTTTCCCAAGCCACTCAAATGATAGGATCAAGCCTCACGAGCAATTAGTATCGGTTAGCTTAACGCCTCACAGCGCTTCCACACCCGACCTATCAACGTCCTGGTCTCGAACGACTCTTCAGGAGGGTCTAGCCCTCAGGGAAGTCTCATCTTCAGGCGAGTTTCGCGCTTAGATGCTTTCAGCGCTTATCTCTTCCGAACTTAGCTACCCGGCAATGCCACTGGCGTGACAACCGGTACACCAGAGGTTCGTCCACTCCGGTCCTCTCGTACTAGGAGCAGCCCCCGTCAAACTTCCAACGCCCACTGCAGATAGGGACCAAACTGTCTCACGACGTTTTGAACCCAGCTCACGTACCACTTTAAATGGCGAACAGCCATACCCTTGGGACCGGCTACAGCCCCAGGATGTGATGAGCCGACATCGAGGTGCCAAACACCGCCGTCGATGTGAACTCTTGGGCGGTATCAGCCTGTTATCCCCGGAGTACCTTTTATCCGTTGAGCGATGGCCCTTCCATTCAGAACCACCGGATCACTATGTCCTGCTTTCGCACCTGCTCGACTTGTCGGTCTCGCAGTTAAGCTACCTTTTGCCATTGCACTATCAGCACGATTTCCGACCGTACCTAGGTAACCTTCGAACTCCTCCGTTACACTTTGGGAGGAGACCGCCCCAGTCAAACTGCCTACCATGCACTGTCCCCGATCCGGATAACGGACCAAGGTTAGAACCTCAAAGGGGTCAGGGTGGTATTTCAAGGTCGGCTCCACCAGAACTAGCGTCCTGGCTTCAAAGCCTCCCACCTATCCTACACAAACCACTTCAAAGTCCAATGCAAAGCTACAGTAAAGGTTCACGGGGTCTTTCCGTCTAGCAGCGGGGAGATTGCATCTTCACAAACACTTCAACTTCGCTGAGTCTCAGGAGGAGACAGTGTGGCCATCGTTACGCCATTCGTGCGGGTCGGAACTTACCCGACAAGGAATTTCGCTACCTTAGGACCGTTATAGTTACGGCCGCCGTTTACTGGGGCTTCGATCAAGAGCTTGCACCCCATCACTTAACCTTCCAGCACCGGGCAGGCGTCACACCCTATACGTCCACTTTCGTGTTGGCAGAGTGCTGTGTTTTTGATAAACAGTCGCAGCCACCGATTCTCTGCGACCTCTCCAAGCTCCATCCGCAAGGGATTTCACCTAAAGAGGCATACCTTCTCCCGAAGTTACGGTATCAATTTGCCGAGTTCCTTCTCCTGAGTTCTCTCAAGCGCCTTAGAATTCTCATCCTGCCCACCTGTGTCGGTTTGCGGTACGGTTCTTGTGTAGCTGAAGCTTAGTGGCTTTTCCTGGAAGCGTGGTATCAGTCACTTCAGGTCCGTAGACCCTCGTTATCACTTCTCGGTGTTGAATGAAAGGGCGGATTTGCCTACCCTAACCACCTACCAGCTTGAACGACCTATTCCAACAGGCCGCTGACCTAACCTTCTCCGTCCCCACATCGCACTACACAAAAGTACGGGAATTTTAACCCGTTTCCCATCGACTACGCTTTTCAGCCTCGCCTTAGGGGCCGACTCACCCTACGCCGATGAACGTTGCGTAGGAAACCTTGGGCTTTCGGCGAGCGGGCTTTTCACCCGCTTTATCGCTACTCATGTCAGCATTCGCACTTCTGATATCTCCAGCATCCCTTTCGAGACACCTTCACAGACCTACAGAACGCTCCCCTACCATCTGCACTTACGTGCAAATCCGCAGCTTCGGTTATCAGTTTGAGCCCCGTTACATCTTCCGCGCAGGACGACTCGACCAGTGAGCTATTACGCTTTCTTTAAATGATGGCTGCTTCTAAGCCAACATCCTGGCTGTCTGGGCCTTCCCACTTCGTTTACCACTTAACTGATCATTTGGGACCTTAGCTGGCGGTCTGGGTTGTTTCCCTCTTGACGATGGACGTTAGCACCCACCGTCTGTCTCCCATGCTCGCACTTTCCGGTATTCAGAGTTTGCCATGGTTTGGTAAATCGCAATGACCCCCTAGCCATAACAGTGCTTTACCCCCGGAAGTGATACATGAGGCACTACCTAAATAGTTTTCGGGGAGAACCAGCTATCTCCGAGTTTGTTTAGCCTTTCACCCCTATCCACAGCTCATCCCCTAGTTTTGCAACACTAGTGGGTTCGGACCTCCAGTGCGTGTTACCGCACCTTCATCCTGGCCATGGATAGATCACTCGGTTTCGGGTCTACGCCCAGCAACTAAAGCGCCCTATTCGGACTCGGTTTCCCTACGCCTCCCCTATGCGGTTAAGCTTGCTACTGAACGTAAGTCGCTGACCCATTATACAAAAGGTACGCAGTCACCCCTTGCGAGGCTCCCACTGTTTGTATGCATCCGGTTTCAGGTTCTATTTCACTCCCCTCCCGGGGTTCTTTTCGCCTTTCCCTCACGGTACTGGTTCACTATCGGTCGATCACGAGTATTTAGCCTTGGAGGATGGTCCCCCCATCTTCAAACAGGATTTCGCGTGTCCCGCCCTACTTTTCGTATGCTTAGTACCAAGAATGAAATTTCGTGTACGGGGCTATCACCCACTATGGCGGCAGTTTCCAATGCCTTCCACTATCTCAATCTCTATCACATACAGGCTATTCCGCGTTCGCTCGCCACTACTGACGGAATCTCGGTTGATTTCTTTTCCTCGAGTTACTTAGATGTTTCAGTTCACTCGGTTCGCTTCCACAGACCTATGTATTCAGTCTGGGATACCCTTGCGGGTGGGTTTCCCCATTCGGATATCGCGGGATCAAAGCTCTATTGCCAGCTCCCCCGCGCTTTTCGCAGGCTTACACGTCCTTCATCGCCTGTGATCGCCAAGGCATCCACCAGATGCACTTAGTCGCTTGACCCTATCATTTCAGTAACCTAGATTACCAATCCGACAGAATTGTGTTTGTGCGACATGTCACACCGCCCCTTTTGATATGGCGACATGACATTAGATACAATCAAATTCCCAAGATGACGATTTGTCCTGCATGCAGAGTTAACTCCATGCATTTCATTTCGCCGTCTAATTAATTCGGCTTCTTCAGTTTGTTAAAGATCGGGCATTGTAAAAACAACGCAAACAGAAATTCACGCAGCAATAAAATGCTGTGTGCGCTTTTGTTTGCACTGTAAGAATGGTGGAGGATGACGGGATCGAACCGACGACCCCCTGCTTGCAAAGCAGGTGCTCTCCCAACTGAGCTAATCCCCCAAACTGGTGGGTCTGGTAGGACTCGAACCTACGACCCCTGCGTTATCAACACAGTGCTCTAACCAGCTGAGCTACAAACCCAGTTACTACCCTTAAATCATGAATAACCGATAGGCTGTGAGTACTTGACAATCGCCTTCTCTAGAAAGGAGGTGATCCAGCCGCAGGTTCCCCTACGGCTACCTTGTTACGACTTCACCCCAGTCATGAATCCCACCGTGGTAAGCGGCCTCCTTACGGTTAGCCTACCCACTTCTGGTGAAACTCACTCCCATGGTGTGACGGGCGGTGTGTACAAGACCCGGGAACGTATTCACCGCAGCATGCTGATCTGCGATTACTAGCGATTCCGACTTCACGCACTCGAGTTGCAGAGTGCGATCCGGACTACGATCGGTTTTATGAGATTGGCTCCACCTCGCGGCTTGGCTACCCTCTGTACCGACCATTGTATGACGTGTGAAGCCCTGGTCATAAGGGCCATGAGGACTTGACGTCATCCCCACCTTCCTCCGGTTTGTCACCGGCAGTCCCATTAGAGTGCTCAACTAAATGGTAGCAACTAATGGCAAGGGTTGCGCTCGTTGCGGGACTTAACCCAACATCTCACGACACGAGCTGACGACAGCCATGCAGCACCTGTGTTACGGCTCCCTTTCGGGCACCAAGCCATCTCTGGCAAGTTCCGTACATGTCAAGACCAGGTAAGGTTTTTCGCGTTGCATCGAATTAATCCACATCATCCACCGCTTGTGCGGGTCCCCGTCAATTCCTTTGAGTTTTAACCTTGCGGCCGTACTCCCCAGGCGGTCAACTTCTCGCGTTAGCTACGCTACCAAGGATTCAAACCCCCAACAGCTAGTTGACATCGTTTAGGGCGTGGACTACCAGGGTATCTAATCCTGTTTGCTCCCCACGCTTTCGTGCATGAGCGTCAGTGTCATCCCAGGGGGCTGCCTTCGCCATCGGTATTCCTCCGCATCTCTACGCATTTCACTGCTACACGCGGAATTCTACCCCCCTCTGACGCACTCTAGCCGTGCAGTCTCCAATGCAGTTCCCAGGTTGAGCCCGGGGCTTTCACATCAGACTTACACAACCGCCTGCGCACGCTTTACGCCCAGTAATTCCGATTAACGCTTGCACCCTACGTATTACCGCGGCTGCTGGCACGTAGTTAGCCGGTGCTTATTCTTCAGGTACTGTCATCCCCCAAGGGTATTAACCTTAGGGATTTCCTCCCTGACAAAAGTCCTTTACAACCCGAAGGCCTTCTTCAGACACGCGGCATGGCTGGATCAGGCTTGCGCCCATTGTCCAAAATTCCCCACTGCTGCCTCCCGTAGGAGTCTGGGCCGTGTCTCAGTCCCAGTGTGGCGGATCATCCTCTCAGACCCGCTACTGATCGATGCCTTGGTGAGCCTTTACCTCACCAACTAGCTAATCAGACGTCGGCCGCTCGAATAGCGCAAGGTCTTGCGATCCCCTGCTTTCCTTCTCAAAGCGTATGCGGTATTAGCTATCCTTTCGGATAGTTATCCCCCACTACTCGGCACGTTCCGACGCATTACTCACCCGTTCGCCACTCGTCAGCGGAGCAAGCTCCCTGTTACCGTTCGACTTGCATGTGTAAAGCATGCCGCCAGCGTTCAATCTGAGCCAGGATCAAACTCTTCAGTTCAATCTCATAGCAAATTTTCTGGCACGCAAGATCAAAGAAAATAACAAGTATTTCTTGTCTTGCAGTGCAAGTATTTGGCTTTCGCCAAGCACTCACACCTATCGGTTATTCTGTTTTTTAAAGAGCGGTGCAGGTCGCTGCGTTTCGTTTCCGTCGCTGCGTTGTCTGCTGAGGAGGCGAACTATACCGCCACACCCACCCCTCGTCAACACTTTGTGCGAAGAAATCTGCACGATTTGCTGAAATCCCGGCCAAGAGCGCGCTAAGTCACTGAACGGTAATACTTTATGAAATGCGGATTTCATGACTATTTTGCTGCGCATGCACAGCCCGCGGTGCGCTGGCGTCCATCCTGATGCTGACCCACGGGGGAAACTGGCGCAAAAAGCTGGTTTCGCCACCGACACCGGCAGCAAAAAGCCCGGCGGAGCCGGGCTTGGTGACTTCCATATATATGCAAGCGAGTATTCAGCGCTGCTTCAGCTTGGCAAATGCTGCAGCCATGGCTGACTCGCCGGCAGGCTGCTGCGTACGACCTTGTGGCGAGCGGTTACGCTGCTCTCCTGCAGGGCGGGCATTGTCGGAACGGCCAGTACGGCTGCTTGCTCCCACTTCATCACTCATGCGCATGGTCAGGGCAATGCGCTTGCGCGCCACATCCACTTCCAGCACTTTCACCTTGACCACATCACCAGCCTTGACCACCTTGCGCGGGTCGTCGATGAATTTGTTCGACAGCGCGGAGATGTGCACCAGACCATCCTGATGTACGCCGATATCAACAAAGGCACCAAAGTTGGCCACATTGGTGACTACACCCTCCAGCACCATGCCGGGCTGCAGATGCTTGATGTCCTCGATGCCATCCTGGAAGGTGGCGGTCTTGAACTCCGGCCGCGGATCGCGGCCAGGCTTGTCCAGCTCCTTAAGGATATCCATCACCGTGGGCAGGCCGAAGCGCTCATCGGTATAGTCCGTTGCCTTGACCGCTTTTAGCGCGACAGAGTCCCCCAGCAATGATTTGACCTCACGCCCCAGGCGGGCAACGATTTTCTCCACTACCGGATAGGCTTCCGGATGCACCGATGAGGCATCCAGCGGATTGTCGCCACCGCTGATGCGCAGGAAGCCCGCTGCCTGCTCGAAGGTTTTGTCACCCAGGCGCGGTACTTTCAGCAGCTGCTTGCGGTTTTTGAAAGCACCATTCTGGTCGCGGTAGCTCACGATATTGGCGGCCAGCGTGGCGTTCAGGCCGGAGATGCGTGTCAGTAATGGTACGGAGGCAGTATTTACATCCACCCCGACTGCATTGACGCAATCCTCTACCACCGCATCCAGCGCCCGCGCCAACTGGCTTTGGTTGACGTCGTGCTGATACTGACCCACGCCGATGGATTTCGGGTCGATCTTCACCAGCTCCGCCAACGGGTCTTGCAGACGGCGGGCAATGGAGACTGCACCGCGCAAACTGACGTCCATATCGGGGAATTCCTTGGCTGCCAGCTCGGAAGCCGAATACACCGAGGCACCCGCCTCGGACACCACGATCTTGGTCATGCCCAATTGCGGGTACGCCTTGATCAGGTCCTGTGCCAGCCTGTCGGTTTCCCGGCTGGCCGTACCATTGCCAATGGAAATCAGGTCAACATTGTGACGGGTACACAATGCGCCCAGAATGGCGATGGACTTGTCCCACTCGCGGCGCGGCTCGTGCGGGTAGATGGCGGTGGTGTCCAGCACTTTACCGGTACCATCCACCACAGCCACTTTAACACCGGTACGCAAGCCCGGGTCCAGACCCAGAGTGGCACGCTGACCGGCGGGTGCCGCCAATAGCAAGTCGTGTAAATTGTCGGCAAATACCTTGATGGCTTCACCATCGGCAGCTTCTTTCAGCTTACCCATCAGCTCCAGCTCAAGCGACAGGAATATCTTGGCGCGCCAGCACAGTCGTACTCCGTCCAGCAGCCATTTATCAGCCGGACGGCCCTTATCCTGAACGCCAAAGCGCTGACCGATCAGTAATTCGTAAGCCGAACGCTCGGTAATCGGGGTTTCATCCGGCTGGTATTTGAGCGCAACGCTGAGCACACCTTCATTGCGACCGCGCAGCAAAGCCAGCGCACGGTGCGAAGGAGTAGCGCGAATGGCTTCGCGATGGTCAAAGTAATCGGCAAACTTGGCACCTTCCTGCTCCTTGCCTGCCACTACGCTGGCAGCCAGTTCGCCTTCGCTCCACAGCTTTTCGCGCAGACGACCCAGCAGCTCGGCATCTTCGGCAAACTGTTCGATCAGAATGGCACGTGCACCGTCCAGTGCCGCCTTGGTATCGGCCACGCCGGCTTCGGCATTGATATAGCCTTGCGCCAGGACTTCAGGCTGCTGCGCAGGGTCCGCCAGCAAGCTGTCAGCCAGCGACTGCAGGCCGGCTTCACGCGCGATTTGCGCCTTGGTGCGGCGCTTGGGCTTGTAAGGGAGGTAAAGGTCTTCCAGTGCCGTCTTGTTGTCGGCTGCATAGAGCGCGGCGGTCAGCTCGGGGGTGAGCTTGTCCTGCTCGCGGATGCTGGCGAGGATGCTGTCACGGCGATCGTCCAGCTCGCGCAGATAGACCAAGCGCTCGGCCAGTGTACGCAGCTGGGTATCATCCAGCCCGCCGGTCACTTCCTTGCGGTAACGGGCAATAAAGGGGACGGTGGCACCACCGTCGATCAGTTCGATAGTGGCCGCCACCTGGTTTTCGCGGACGGCTAGTTCAGTAGCAAGACGGCTGGCAATGCTTTTCAACATCGGTTCTTATTCTTTCGTGCTGAACAAAAACCGCTACTGTACCGTCATTCGCCCCAAAATCAAGCGGCAACCGGCCCGGCCAGCCACGCCTGAGCTTCCTCGACCGTATCAAAGTATTCAAGATGGTTATGCGACAGCAGGCCGGCAATGTGAGCTGCCAGCTTGATCCACACATCACTCACCACCAGCGCGATACGGCCAAAGTCCTGCTCGTGCGCACGCACAAACTTGACCTCTTCCAACGCCATGTCCAAAGTGAAGTCCACCAGTTCGGACAGATCCAGCAATACGTCCGGCTTGCCTTGTTCGGTAACACGCTTGACCAGCGCGTCTTCAAACAGCTTGAAATCTGCCAGCGAGAATTCATTGAACAACGCCACATCCAGACCATAATCCTGTTCGCGGATAGAAATCATGCTGTATCTCCTAAAGTGTGAGTCTTGCTTGTTATTGTTACGCCGCGCCAACCATTGCCGCACGACCATGATTGCATTCTAGCTCCTGTCAGCAGGGATTCTGCTGACAACCATCAAGCTATCACATGTTTTTGGCATGCTTCAGCGCAATGCCGCCAACAAACCTGCGCCGACAATCAGCGCCATACCCAGCAAGGCATCCGGCCCCAGGGCATCACCCCACAGCAACATCCCCAGCAGGGCTGAAAACACCACGGTGAGATAGGCAAAGCTGGCTACCAGATATTTGCGCCCCACCTTGTAGGCCATGGTCATGGCCAGTTGCCCAAGCATGCCGCAGACACCCACGCCCAGCAAGGCCGTGACATTGCCGGCATGCACCGGGGAGAAGCCTGGCCCCAGCAACAGCCAGACGGCACCAAACACACTGGCGATGGCGAAGAACCAAAACACCACCCGCCATGACGGCTCGCCCATCTGCCCCAGTTCGCGCACCTGAAACACGGCGAAACCGGCACTTACCCCCGACAGCAGCCCCACTACGCCGGCCAGCCACTGATCCGAGCTAAAGGTTGGCCGCAGCAGCAGAACAATGCCAAAAAAGCCTAGCCCCAGCGCCAACGCCGCCGGGCGCGACAACCGGTCCTTGAGCTTGACAACGCAGATCAGCGAAAAGAACAGCGAGGAGGTGTAGTTGAGTGTCACCGCCGTAGACAGCGGCAAATGGGTCAGCGCATAAAACAGTGCCGACATGGACAGGTAGCCAACAAAGCTGCGTTTGATATGACCTTGCCAGTGCGGCGTGGACAGTGACAGGCCACGCCAGCGGATACCGACACCCAGAATGATCGTGCCGATCAGTGTGCGCCAGAACAGCAGCTCTACCGAATTGAAATGCTGCGCACCTGCTTTGACAAACACACCCATCAGCGCAAAAAAAGCGGCAGCCACTACCATCCAGCCAGCCCCCAACTGGCCTCGGCACAGCCGGGCAATCAAGGACTCAGGCATGCCGACGGCACTCCAGGCGAAGCAATTGCACTGCAGAGTACATCATGGCTTGCGCAAACTGGTGGCCGACAGGCAGATGGCTTCCATCTGGTGACGGTAGGTTTTGAACTCCGAAGCATTCGCCGCGCAGCGCGCCTCCAGCATTCGCTTGCCCGGCGTTGGCAGGAAGACATGCAGATTGAGCCGCACAATCCACAAACGGCCAGAAACAAAACGTCCCTCACGATATTCCGTAACCAGCCGCCCGCTATGCGGGTTAAGTCGTGTGTAGAGTGCGGGCTCGCGGTCACCGTCGGCCTGTCGATAGCGGCGCTGCAGCCGCTCCGGCGTATCACCACGCCCGGCCTTGTACTCCTGCAGGGTCACCTCGATGGCCGCACGTTCACGCTGGTCCGCCTTTGGCGGCACCACCTTGATCACGCGCACACCTTCCTGCACCACGCTGCGGACCTTCCAGCCTGGGGGCAAGGTAAAGCTGATCTTGCTGGCCGGATCGGTAAAACTGGCGGCCAGCACGGGCCCGGCCAGCAGGCCAAGGGCGAAAATAAGTAAATGTTTTTGCCAGTGCATTGTCATCAAGACAAAGAAAAAGGCGCGGAAACCCGCGCCTTTGCCATTCTGCACTGAAACGTCCGGCTTAGCCAGCCATCGCATCGCCCATCAAGCGACGATAGAACTCGTGGAAGTGTTGCATGCCTTCCTCGGTGGGGAATTGATACGGCCCCACTTCGCTCTCGCCACGCAGCCACAGCGCACGACGGCCCAGGTGCATGCGATAGCAGATTTCGTCGTCTTCCTTGGCGGTTTCGAAGTAGGCGGCCTGCTCTGCCTCGACGAATTCCGGCTCGAAGTACACCACATCTTCCGGGTAGTAGAACTCGGTGATGACGGTGCATTTCTCCGGGCCACGCGGAATCACCACGCTGACCACCAGCACATGCGGATACCACTCCACCATGATGTTGGGGTAGTAGGTGAGCCAGATGGCACCGAATTCGGGCTGGCGGTCGGCAAAACGGCGGCGTACTTCTTCGTGCCACTTGCCATACACGCGTGAACCGGAACGGGCCAGCTGGTTTTTCACCCCCACCGTCTGCACGTGATACTGCGCACCCCACTCCCACTTGAGTTCGGCGCAATCGACAAAATTGCCCAGGCCCGGATGGAAAGGATCGACGTGGTAGTCCTCGGAATAGACTTCGATGAAAGTCTTCCAGTTGAAGTCATACTCGGTGGTATGCGTCGAATGGAAGGCAAACTCGGAGAAATCCAGGTGTTTGGCCACACCAAGCTGCGCCAGATCGGTCGCGATGTCGCGACCGGCATCAAACAGCAAACCGTTCCAGTTGGTCAGTTGCGTCTGATTCAGGTTCAGGCAAGGCGTTTGCGGGAAATGCGGCGCGCCCAGCAGCTTGCCTTCGGCGTCGTAAGTCCAGCCATGCAGATTGCACACCATGTGGTTGCCATTGCCGCGGCCCTGATAAATCAGCGCCTGACGATGGCGACAGACGTTGGAAATCAGCTTGATTTCACCGCCCACATTTTTGAGCATCTTGCCGTGGCCCAGCCATTCCAGCGTGTGATAGTCGCCCTCATTGGGCACCATCAGCGCATGGCCGTAGTACTGCGGAGCAGTGGCAAACAGTTGTTTTTGCTCCAGCTCGTAGTGAGCCGGGTCAAAATAGGTATAGATAGGCAGCTGAGCAGCAGATGCTTGCAGCATCTGCGAAGAAGCCAGATCAGACATTATTCCCACACCTCCGTGGAAGAAGATATAAGACCAGCCGAATCTCGCTAAACGAGTTTACGGAACCATCAAAACGATAATGAAAACAAAGGCCAAGCCCCTGCTTTTCGAGGGCGGGATTATGCCCCGCCCCGGAAGGGGGGGCAAGCTATTTTTGGTGATGGCAAGCATTCGCAGAATGAAACTATGCTGCTACAAAGTGCGTTTTTGCGGAATTTGACACATCATCCCTGCCCCCACCCTTAAAAATCATTGCGTTAGCGCAAATTGTGCGCAGCAACATCAGCGCTTCATAACGGCTATGTTATACTCGCGGCACGGTTGAACCGGTCGGATTGCCAGGTGCTGGCTGAAACGTGACAGCACCTTTATCCACCACCTGTTCCAGCAGGCAGCCACCCCAGTTGAAACTGGCCCGAACGCCCGCGGACAAAGCCATGCAGCGGCAAGGTAAAACCCGTATTGCCGCCTTGCAGGGTGCGCCGGATAATCGCTGCCCGGCCCAAGCCGATCAAAGGAAAATCAAGAGGAGCCCGTCTACTGCACAGCCGGTCATCAGGCCGACACAGTCATAACCCTAATATGGCCAATCCACCGGATTGCTGCAGTGATTTTCCCAACGGACCCCTTTTTCGTCATTTACGACCCCCAGTGCCTATGAAATCAAGCATTCTCGTTATCAACTGCGGCAGTTCCTCGCTGAAATTTGCCCTGATCGACACCGCCTCTCACCAAGCCATCCTGACCGGTCTGGCTGAAAAACTGGGCCTGGACCAAGGCCAGATCAGCTTCAAGCATGCGGGCCAGAAAGACAGCCAGGCGCTGAACGAAGCCAATCACACCGCTGCCATGCACGCCATCATTGCGCGTCTGCGCGAGCTGGATTTGCTGGACAGCGTCAAGGCCGTCGGCCATCGCGTGGTGCATGGTGGCGAACACTTCAAGGCCTCCGCAGTCATCGACGACACCGTGATCGCCGAAATCGAGAAATGCGCCAAACTGGCCCCGCTGCATAACCCGGCCCACCTGCTGGGCATTCGCACCGCCATGCAGCAATTCCCCGGACTGACACAGGTGGCCGTATTCGACACTGCCTTCCATCAGACCATGCCCGAACAAGCCTACCTGTATGCCGTGCCGATGCAGCTGTACCGCGAACACGGCGTGCGCCGCTATGGCTTCCATGGCACCAGCTACCGCTATGTCACCGGCGAGGCCGCCCGTCTGCTGGACAAGCCGTTGCAAGACACCGCCTTTGTCTGCGCCCACCTGGGCAATGGTGCCTCCGCCGCCGCCATCAAGGGCGGCAAGAGCGTGGACACCACCATGGGCCTGACCCCGCTGGAAGGCCTGGTGATGGGCACCCGCTCCGGTGACATCGATCCGGGCATCTTCGGCTACCTGGCTTCCGAGCTGGGCCTGGACGTGAATGGCGTCACCGATCTGCTGAACAAGAAGTCCGGCTTGCTGGGCCTGTCCGAGCTGTCCAGCGACTGCCGCGAACTGGAAGACGCCGCCATGGCTGGCCAGCCGGCCGCCATTCTGGCACTGGATATCTTCAGCTACCGCCTGGCCAAGCACATTGCCGCCCTCACCGTGGCACTGGGCCGACTGGATGGTGTGCTGTTTACCGGCGGCATTGGCGAGAATTCGTCCTATTTGCGCGCCCGCGTAATCAAACAGCTGGGCTTTTTGGGCCTGCAGCTGGATGAGGCAGCCAATGAAGAGTGCATTCGCGGCAAGGCTGGCCGCATCACCACCGCCGACTCCGTGCCTGCCCTGGTGATCAACACCGATGAAGAACTGATGATTGCCCTGGACACCGCCCAGTTGGCGGGCTTGTCCGTCTGAGGCAGCGCAAGAAAGAGTCAGAAGCATGCATACTTTTTTCCTGGCACCGACCGGCTTTGATGCCGGACTCACCTCGGTAGCTCTGGGCATGATCCGCGCGCTGGAGCAATCCGGCCTGCGCGTGGGTTTTGTCAAACCCATCGCCCAGGGGGCGGACAGCTCGCCGGAGCGCTCCACCCACTTCGCCCGCGCCATCTGCCACCTCAACCCGCCAGAACCACTGGCCATGGAACGGGTGGAGCACCTGCTATCGCAGGGCGAAATCGACCAGTTGATGGAAGAAGTGGTCTCGCTCTACCAGCAGGCCTCGCACAATGTGGACCTGATGATTGTGGAAGGCCTGGTACCGGACCAGAAACAGGTGTTCTCCACCTTCCTCAACACCAAGATTGCCCGCAACCTGCAGGCGCAGACCATTCTGGTGACTGCTGCCGACAAGCTTGCCAGCCATGAAATTGCCGAACAGCTGGAGCTGAGCGTACAAGCCTTTGGTGCCCAGCCCGGCCACGTGGCGGGTTACATCCTGAACCGTCTGCCCAAGGAGCAAAACGCCCAGCAACTGGCGATGGAGATTCAGGAAGCTGGCCATCTGCTGCAGAAAAACCGCCTGCCCATGATAGGTGCCATCCCCAACGAGCCAGAGCTGCTGGCCCCGCGCACGCTGGACGTAGCCCACTACATGCAGGCACGCGTGCTGCACGCCGGGCAAATCAGCCGTCGCCGCGTACGCAGCATGGCGGTGACCGCGCGCACCGTACCCAATGTGGTGCATCTGCTCAAGCCAGGTGCGCTGATTGTCACCGCCGGCGATCGCGAAGACATCGTGCTGGGCACTTCCATGGCCGCCATGAATGGCGTGCCGCTGGCCGGCCTGCTGCTGACCTGCGACTCGCTGCCCGATCCGCGCATCCAGCAACTTTGCCACCAGGCCTTCACCAGCGGCCTGCCGGTAATGTCCACCACCCACAACACCTTCGAAACTGCCAGCTTCCTCAGCAATATGAGCCGCCAGGTGCCAGCGGACGACCTGGAACGCATGGAGCGGGTGATCGACTTTGTCGCCGAGCATCTGGATGCCGACAAGCTCAAGCGCAATGTGGGCGCACCGCGCGAGCACCGCATGCCGCCACCGGCCTTCCGCTACCAGCTGATGGAAAAAGCCCGCCGCGCCGGCAAACGCATCGTACTGCCGGAAGGCAACGAGCCGCGCACCGTCAAGGCAGCCGCCATCTGCCAGGAAAAGGGCATCGCCCATTGCGTGCTGATCGGCAACCGCATCGAGATCGAACAGATCGCCGAAGCCCAGGGCGTCACCCTGCCCGCTTCGATCGAAATCCTCGATCCCAACGAAGTACGCGGCAACTACATCCAGCCCATGGTGGAACTGCGCAAGGGCAAGGGCCTGAACGCACCGATGGCCGAGCAACAGCTGGAAGACAATGTGGTACTGGGCACCATGATGCTGGCGCTGGGCGAAGTGGACGGGCTGGTTTCCGGTGCGGTACACACCACCGCCAACACCATCCGCCCTGCCCTGCAGCTGATCAAGACCGCCCCGGAAGCCAAGCTGGTTTCCAGCGTGTTCTTCATGCTGATGCCGGAACAGGTGCTGGTTTATGGTGACTGTGCTGTCAACCCGGACCCGACCGCCGAAGACCTGGCCGACATTGCCATCCAGTCTGCCGACTCCGCCGCCGCCTTTGGCATTCCGCCGCGCGTCGCGATGATTTCCTACTCCACCGGCAGCTCCGGCAGCGGCTCGGACGTGGAAAAAGTGCGCGAAGCCACCCGTATTGCCAAGGAAAAGCGCCCGGACCTGGAAATCGACGGCCCGATGCAATACGACGCTGCCAGCGTGGAGTCCGTAGGCCGCCAAAAGGCCCCGGACAGCACCGTGGCCGGTCGCGCCACCGTGTTTGTGTTCCCGGACCTCAACACCGGCAACACCACCTACAAGGCAGTACAGCGCTCTGCAGGCGTAGTCAGCGTCGGCCCCATGCTGCAAGGCCTGCGCAAGCCGGTAAACGACCTGTCGCGCGGCGCACTGGTGGACGACATTGTCTACACCATCGCCCTGACTGCCATTCAGGCCGACAAGCGCTAACCCTGCGCATCAGCCGGCAAACAGCCCGACAAGCCTTGCTTGCCGGGCTGTTTTTTTACCATGGCCGATACAGGTCAGATACTTCCCCCTTCAGCGCGTAAGACAACAGCCCCTGCCACAGCACCGGACAGGCCATAGCTGGCAGCCCAGCTTTGCGCCCATGTTTCTTGCCTTCCCACCCGCTGCACTAGATAATCCCCTCCGTGCCGTTCAATAGCGGCATCGGGATTGGCGTCCTGTAATCAGACGGACTTTGGTCAAAGCCCATGCTTTGTCGCGTCCGTACACCATTGCACGTCTTCTATGGCGGGCCATGGTGGGAGCCTCTTACGAGGCGCCGTTCCTGATTACGGTACGCCAATCCTGCCATGTGCCTGCCACCCCGATTGGCGTCGGGGGCAGGCTTACCTTAATCAGGAGCCGATTGCTATTTCTCATCTATTTGTTCGCACCTCCCGCAACGGTTTACTTCGAGGGAGTGCAATGTTGACGACTGATCCCCCACCCCTTGCTGTATTACCTCAGATGCGCCAGCACATCGTGCTGCTGCAAGCCATGTTGCAACAGGACCGCTTTGCCGCGCTGCGCAGCCCGGTGCAGGATTTGGTACATAGTTTTGCCCAGCTGGAATCCGCATTACGGGAACAGGCCCAGACGCTGGAGGCGGCGCTGGCATTGCTTGCATTGCACCCGTCTGATGCCTACCGCCTTCACCTGATGCAGGGCTTGCTGCGTTTGCAGCAGCAACAACAGCAATTGCTGGCTTAAGCCTGCCATGAACAACAGCCCGGCAGCCAAATGGATAGCCGGGCTGTTGGTTTAGGGGGGGTTATCTAATAGTGGAGAGGCTTGCAGACAGTTCCAGCGTTTGCGCTGTAAGCCCAGATAAGTGACGGGTACATCTATGAATGCGCCATCTTGCAGGCGCTGCTTCAAACCAGTTTCACAGCTACGAATGGCAATGGTTTTATCAAACAGATTCTTGCCATCCACATAGGTAATATCACCACGTAATACGTAGCGGGCATTCGCCTGTGGGATAAAGCTGAACAGCTGAGTACATGTGATCGGCGGAACGTTATAGATGGTGTTGTACGCGGATGCATTCAGCACCACTTCATACGCCAGCACCACAGGATCACCCGCCCGTAAACGTACCTTATCGGTCACACTGGTACGTCCGACATAGCACCCTTCAGCATCAAAGGTATTGATCATGCCGCCCTCCTTGCCTTGTAATTCGGCAGATGGCTCCATTGCAGTGGGGAAGGGATACTGCACGCCGACGGACTGACAGGCAGTGAGTAGGGCTGAAAACAGCGCTAGCAAAACAAGAGCGTGTTGGTTTTGCATGCTTGCGGCGTCGCTCTGAAGTGGAGAAAATGACATGTACGAATTGTTTCACTCACAAATCAAGCCATTTCAAATTCACTGTATTAGTGCAGCCCACTCTGCTTGTGTGTGATGAAATGGCATCCAACTTACACTTTGCACCAATCCAAGATTGAACCCATACCCCAGATTAACGGTCAGTTTCTCTCCGGTCGTAATACCACTAAATCCACCCAAAAATATGGCATTGGCAATACGAGCAGCAGCCACCTCATTAAGTAATTTTTTATTATTAACTATGATATTGACTGTCAAGTGCGACTTGTCATTTATAGTGGTTTTTGAATATTGAAGATGGAGCCTTTTAGATCTAACTTTTCTTGCACATCCCGCCATGCAATGCGGGCACTTTCAGATCCATCATCACGCATTTTATAAATAAAAGCCACCAAAGCAATAAGCACACACACTATCATGCCAATATTCAGGCAACGCTTACTGTCGGCAACATCAAAATACCGAACCGTATCCCTAACAACCACAGTCCCTGCAAGCAGGTCTTGCGGTAAGCGGCCCTGCTTGCGATAGAAAACTGTCATGTAAAGCAGCAACAACGTAAAGCTTGACCAAGCAAAAGAAAAAAACAGATCTATCCATACAATATTGGTAACCATGCCATTCGCAGAGATTATCACTGTGACTGGCAGACTGCGTATCATGCCTGCCCGAAGGCTAGGCAAACTACAATCAGTTGCACGAACTTCAATCTTGAGTAATTTTTTTCCAAATGTCCGCCCTCCACCATCAGAGCTATCAAGAACGCCAAAGTAAACCAATACTAAAGACAATGTTATCAGGCGCCCCCAATTACCGATCACAGCAAGCCAGTCTGTAAAAGCAAGACCGATGACCATCAAGAGCAGGCCTAGTAGAATACAGTCAATAAAAAATGCAACAAGCCGTCGCCAAACCGGTGCAAAAGGCATGCTATATTCCCCTATAAATTTAATACTATGCTGGCAATCAAAACATCAAAGAGCGATGTCACACCCACCAAAAGCAACGGCGGGAAGCCGTGGCAACTTGACCGTAGTTCTGCCGATGCTGTTTCAGCCTGCGTCGCACTGTCATCATTCGCATTCTGAATTTATTCAGCATAAACAGGGAAAGTATGATACATATTGGGGTTCCGTACATATAGCGCCATGCAGTTAGTTCGGGTCTTGGCTGCGAAGATCCATCACACATCAATCCTGTTTCTGCACATATATAGTTCAACCATTCATACCCATGCCCAATGGCCTGATAACCGAAAACGGGCCAGCACAAGCCTATAAAAAGATGATGCAACCGCTTAGGATCAATAGCTCTCGACACATACCAAGCAATTGGCCAAAACGTAAAAAATACGATTATTCGAATCGCTCTAATTAATATTTCCTTCATTTCACACCACCTTTACTATCAACTCCACTTAAATCTGACGATACAGGTAAAAATGATGGAAAATTGGAAATTATGTTATTTAAATAACTAGCATTCAAAGGCGAACCATCCCAACGAAGCATCCCGGCCCCAATAGCTGGCCCCGCCCCTCCAAAAACAACACCATACCCGGCAGAGGCCCATGCATTATCATTCCTTTCGCCATACACATTATTAAAGCTGGTATTCACACAACCAACCCCAGCACCAAAAAAACCACTCGACATGGTCGCTCCTGCTGAATTAGACATTCTAAAAATTGAAGAAATCTGACTTCCCACAGGCCCCACCATCGGCCCCGCCACCATCGCCGTATTCGCGGCAAACAAGGATTGCACCGGATTGATTGCACTCATCTTGCAATTCCCTTGTGCACAATTTTGTGCATATTGCCCTGCCGCATCAAAACCACCGGCAATCCCCCCTGATACCAACATGGTATCGCCCACTGCCGAGCCAAACAGGCCATAGCCTCCGGCAGGCAGGGTTGCAATACCAGCCAATACCAAGAAATTTTTCTGGTTTTGCTGTTCATAGGTGGCATAGGATTGTCCCGGTGCAATACCTTGTACCGTGAAGGCAGAGCTGGCCCCGGTGTTGTAGTTGGCGCGACCGCTGGCCAAGTCTTGTGCACGATTAAACGCAATATTCATGTCATATCGCGCTGCGAGACTCTTATAATAAGTCGCATTAATTAATGCACTATATCCATCAATGTAAAAACAACCAATAACAACATCAATAACTGATCAATTACACCATAAAAGTTGAGCTTTTCATCTTTGTATTTTAAATATTTAAAAAATAATGCGATATGTAGTTTTGATGATGTTGTATGATCTGGCGCCCAAAGCCAATGAAAATCTTCGCCAGTAATCTCACACAGTCTCTTTTGGAAAAGTGCTCCAAATATAATTATCAAAATTAATAAAATAAAAATCATTTATTTTCTCCATTTTTGATTGGGATTGAAAATCCACCTTGTATCTTTGAGCCCACAAATTCACCAAGCCCAACTCCAAATTGCGTCTGGAGAAATGGGCCACTTTCACTTACGCCTGTTGTTGATCCGAATGAGACAAGAGCCCCACCATTTGCAGACACTTGAGACTGAATTCCACTTGGAGATCCATAGTGATTTGTGGTTACCCCCCAAAAACCACTCATGCCTTGGCCAACAACAGGGGATACTGACCACCCACCTTTACTATCCCATATAACCTGTCCTCCTATTCCATAGGCAGCCTGAAATGAAGCGGTATAACTTTGATTTTCATCTAAAAAGCTATAGCTTAATGATGCTTTTCTGGCGGAAAAATACTGCGCAGTCATGATTTTTAAATCAATAGGTAGTGGTGTACCATTTTTTATTGCATTTTCCAGACTGTCGTCATAGTTCTTTTTGAGCATTTCTTTTGCCACGCCACACTGATTACTCGTTGAATCTTTAATGCATTGATCTGCTGCCGCACTTAGTTTCTTTCTATCTGATACGGAAAGTGCGTTATTCCACACCTCATTATTCGCCACCTGCCCACCCGTCACCGCTCCAGCCGAATTTCCAGTACTCAAGCCTCCCGCCAGCGTGCCGGTGAGGGTGGTGAGTGCTGCCACGGTTTGTTTCTGCTCTTCGTTCAGCTCGGCTACCTCCTTGCCGGGGTAGAGCTGCTTCATCACCAAGTCTGCGGTAATCGGGGCGATGCCGCCGCCGATGGCACCGGCTGTGGGGTTGTCTCCTTTGGCGGCGGCCAGTAGTGCGCCCAGCGCGGCGTGGGCCATGGCGTTGGCGGCCAGGTTGGTGTTGCCATCGGCGTCGGTGGTCATCTGCTTGACCACTTGGGCCAGGTAGGGCGCGGCGGCGTCGGTGACAGCCCCTTTCATGTCGCCGCCTACCAAGCCCTGGATGGCGGCGCTGATGGCTTGGCCGGCGCGTTGGAAGTCGCCTCCGGTGCCGTATTGTTGTTTCATCGCCAGGGCGGCGGCCCGGTCTGCCGGGTCGCTGGAGGTTGCCAGTATTTTATCGGCCTCGTCCCGTTTTTGGGGGAGTATTGCACCAATTCTTTGATACTATTTAACAACATCTCTTCTTATGATTTCACCATTTTCAGGATCAAAGAAGAAACGTCTTCCATAAAAATCAACTACAAAAAATTCCCCCTCAATCATATTAAGCCCAACATAAGGCCAGCAATTTTGTCCTTTAATTTCAAACTCATTAGGTTTTATTCTCCACTTAAATTTACCATTAAATGAATAGCAATATAAATTATTTATTTCATTGCAATCCATTGGAATGTCCAGCAAAAAAATTACATCTCCATTTTTTAACTCAATATATTTATCCACATTCTGATCAAAAATAATAATTTTTTTGTTAACTATTGCCCTGTCGCCTTCTACGATTACTTTCATATGCAGAATTCCTTTACTTTATAGGTCTTTCATTTACAAATGAGCCTACTCTTTGGCCCATAAGATCATATTGAGTCCCACCTCCCTTCTGGCCAAAAAGATTATTAGCCTCTCCGGAACGTATTGTGGTCCCAGCACTAATTTTAACATCTACAATGTACTTTGGAACAGAAGGCAAAGCATACTTATCCTGAATCTGTTTGGCAGTTAGTCCTTTAATATCCTCAGCCCTCATCATCCAACCACCTGCTTTTTGAGAAACCATACCATCATAAACTCGAACAAATGTAGTATCATTTGCAATTTTAATTTCTTTAACCATGGTTCCTGGGGTGTAAGGAGGGTGGTCGTAGCCTTGTAACTTCCACCAATTATTTACTTCGGCAGCATTAACCTCCTTGGTTTGTGAGCTTGATACCCAGCCTAATCCCGCACTTTTCGATATTGAACTGAATTTATCAGTTATCACCTTGCCCGCCACTGGCGATAGTGAAGCCAGTATAATGCGAACACCCTCTACCGTTTGAACGTATGCTTGTGCCTTTTCATGATCAACATTAAAAGTCTCCATTGCATAGTTTATCATTACATCACTAATCTGTTGCTGATTTTGCGCATCAACAGTTGTGATATTTAACAAATTGATCAGCTGCCCATAAGCATCTCCATACTGCTGGCTAGCTTTAGAGTTATAGCTGCCGGTATTTTCATATTCAGCTTTGGCCTGGTATATCTTCAGCCGTTCCGATGCACATGCGGCACTAGCAGCCTCTCCATTGCCACAAGCTACAATGACTTTTTTATCCCTACTAACATCAAGCTCGATCAGTTCTTCAATTTTTTGTTGGGCTTTTACTCGTTCAGCCGGGTCTGTGCTGTTTTTAAGTTTTTGCTTTGCCATTTCAAGCGCACTTTTTTCCGACACGCTTAGATAGTTATTCCACACCTCATTATTCGCCACCTGCCCCGCCGTCAGCGCTCCCGCCGAATTTCCAGTACTCAAGCCCCCTGCCAGCGTGCCGGTAAGGGTGGTGAGTGCTGCCACGGTTTGCTTCTGCTCTTCGCTCAGCTCGGCTACCGTCTTGCCGGGGTAGAGCTGCTTCATCACCAAGTCTGCGGTAATCGGGGCGATGCCGCCACCCACTGCGCCCGCAGTGGTGTTCTGGCCCTTGGCGGCGGCCAGTAGTGCGCCCAGGGCGGCGTGGGCCATGGCGTTTGCGGCCAGGTTGGTGTTGCCGTCGGCGTCGGTGGTCATCTGCTTGACCACTTGGGCCAGGTAGGGCGCGGCAGCGTCGGTGACAGCACCTTTCATGTCGCCGCCTACCAAGCCCTGGATAGCAGCACTGATGGCCTGGCCGGCGCGCTGGAAGTCGCCACCGGTGCCGTATTGTTGTTTCATCGCCAGGGCGGCAGCCCGGTCTGCCGGGTCGCTGGAGGTCGCCAGTATTTTATCGGCCTCGTCCCGTTTTTGTTGGCTGATGCTGTTGGTGATGTCGCGGCCGATGTTGCCGATGATCTGGGCGGCTTTGATGGTGTCTTGCGTATCTTTGAGCTTTTGCTGCAGTTGCTGAGCCTGTTGCAGCGTCAGGCTGTTGGTGAGCGCGCCGTTGGCTGTGCTGGCGTCACGGCTGGTGAGGCTGTCGGCAGCGGTTTTGCTGGTTGCATCGCCACTGCTGATGGTGATGCTGGTGGGGCTGATGACGCTCTTGGTCTGGCTGCTTTCGTCATTATTCTTCGGCAAGCCAGCATTACCCAGTGCATTGGCAGCCAGATTGCTCATGACATTGCTCAGCAACGTACTGCCATTGCCTGCGCTGATGCCAATGCTGGTGGAGCTGGCATCGGTATGCTGGTGGTTGTCCAGATCCTGGTAGCTGAGGCTGCCGGTCGTCAGCTTGTTGTGTTCGGCACTGGCCTGGCTGGTGATGGCCGCGCCGGTGAGGCTGGTATTGCCAGCGACATTGAGATTGAAACCGCCGCTGCCGGCGGCAATGCCGCTTTGGCCGGTGGCGCTCTGGTAGTCGTGGTTGATGTCCTGTGCGGCCAGGTTGACGCTGCCGCTGACGAATTGGCCGTAGCAGATGGGCGGCACGCAGACGCTGATGTCGAAGCCGCTGGAGGACTGATGGCTTTCGTACTGGCTTTGGTCTTGCAGGGTGGTGATGGCCAGTTTGCCACCCACATCAGCATTGACTGTTTTGCCGGCCAGCTGTGCGCCAAACAGCGTGGTGTCATTACCGCTATGCAGGTTCAGCTGATTGCTGGCGGTGACCAGGGTGTTGTCGTAGGTGGTTTCACTGCCATTGGCCACACCCTGGCTTTGGCCGACGCCCAGCTGGAAGCTGATGCCGTTTTGCTGGCCGAAGCCGAAGGTTGCACCGGCACTGGCATTGCTGGAGTTGTTCTTGTTGTGGACTTCGGCGGTATTGGTAGCTGCTTGCAGCAGGATGTCCTTGCTGGCGGACAGGTTGATATCGGTAGCTTGCAGCTTGGCCCCGGTAGCGCTGAGGTTACCATCGGTGGCGATGATATTGAGCGTGTCTGCCTGGACGATGGTTCCACGCTGGGTGGTGCTGTTACTGCTGCTGTCCTGGCTGCTGCGATTGCTCCCCACGGTGGCGCTGACTGCGAAGGCGGCGCTGTTGTTGTTGACCGTACCTTTACCGGCTTCGGTACTGGCCTTGTTCAGCGTATTCATGGTGTCTTCTGCCTTCAGCGCTGTGCCAATGCCGCCATTGGCCAGTTTGTAGGCATCGTAGCCGGCCTTGAGGGCCAGTGCGCCTTGCAGACGGCCGTTAGAGGTATTACGGGCGGCCTGGGCGGCGTCGTAAATGCCGGTGATGACGCTGCCCACGCTGCCAGACAGCTGGCTGCCGATGGTGAAGCTCTTGCTTTCCTGATGGTATTGGCTGTTGTCCTGGTTGGTGATGGCGTCCAGGGTGACGGCATTGCCTTGCAGGGTGGCGGTTTGCTTGGCTTGCAGGTTGGCTCCCTGGCTGAGCAGATTGCCTTGGCCTGTGCCGGTGTATTGCTTGTCAGCTCCGGCCAGTACGGTGAGATTGCCGCTGTTGGCGCTGAGCAGGCTGGTGCTTTGGGTGGTGCTGGGCTGGGTGCCGTTTTCTTTGCTGGCGGTGGTGCCAAACAGTGTCCAGCGTGGGGCGACACCAGGCAGCAAGCCCAAGGCGCTGCTGCTGGAACTGGCCTGACTGGTGCTGGCCAAGGTATTGGTGGCGGACAGGATATTAACGTTGCGGCCAGCTTGTACGTGCAGGTTCTGGTCGGCAAGGACGGTGGCGGCTTGCAGGGTGGCATCGTGCCCGGCACTGAGTTGAACGTTCTGGCCGCTCAGGGTGCTGCCGGTTTGTTGGGTGGCGGTAAAGTTACCCAGATCTTGCCCGCGGTTGCCACCATATTGCAGCCCGCTTAGCAAGCTGAAGCTGAAGCCGCGGCTGTTTTCCTGGTGGGCTGCACTGCGGGTTTCGCGCGTGGTTTGCGTGGTGAGGTTGAGGTCGCGCTGGGCGCTGGCGGTGAGGCCTTGCTCGGCTTGCAGATTACTGGCGGACAGGTTCAGATCGCGCCCGGCCTGGATGTTGATTTGCTGGGCAGCCAGTTCGCTGGGGTTAAGGGTGGTGCGTGCCACGCTGCTTTGGTCTGCACGCTGACTGCTGCGGAACAGCTTGCTGTCGCTGCTGCTGGATTGTTGCTGATAGCGGTCGGTGTTCTGGCTGGCTTCCATGTTGATGTCACGCCCGGCTATCAAGTTGGCCTGCCCTTGCGCGGACGTCAACAGGCTGCCTTGCAGGTTGAGATCCTGTCCGGCTTGCAGTGCCAAACCATTGCCCGCATTGATTTGGCTGCCCTTGGCCCAGCTTTGTGCGCCCTGGTAGCTGTCGTCGCTGCTGCGGCTGCTGAGCAGGCCTTTTTTGCTGCTGTGGCTTTGCCAGTCCAGTTGCTGGGTTTGCTGGCCGCTGGCGAGGGTGAGGTCTTGTCCGGCTTGCAGCCGGACCTGGCCTTGGGCGCTGTCGAGGGTGGCGGCAGTGGCGGCAAGGTTGCGCCCGGCCTGCAGGGTGAGGTCGCCCTGGGTGGATAGGCGGCTGCCGGTTTGGTCGGTACTGGCCTGGGCGGACCAGTTGTTGGCATTCCAGGTGATGCGGCGTTGCTGGGCGGTGTCGGTGGTGCCGAGTGTGAGGTCTTGTCCGGCGGACAGCACGGTGCTGCCGCTGGATTGGTTGCTCAACTGGCTGCCGCTGAGGTCGAGGTTGCGGCCTGCGGCCAGCAGCATGGAGCCGGTGCCCTGCCCCAGGTACAGCCCGGCAATACGGTCGAGTGCAGTTTGTTGCAGGGTGTTGCCGCCGCTGCCGTGTTGTTGGCTGAAGGTGGTGCTGGCGCTGGTCAGGTCGCGCCCGGCGCTCAGGCTGAGGCTGTGGTCGGCCTGAATGCGTCCGCCCTGGTTGTTGAGGTCGGTGTTGGCGTGGATGGCCAGGTCGCCGCCTTGCAGACGTCCGGCCAGGTTGTGGATGGTGTCGGCGTTGATGCTGAGCAGTTGCCGCCCGGCCATGCTGCCCTGGTTGGTAAGGTCGCCATTCAGTTGTAGTTGCAACCGGTCTGCCGCCAGGATGGCACCGCTGGGGGCCAGGTCGCCTTGCTGGAGTTTGACGTAGACCTGTGGCACCAGCACTTGCTGGCTGCGGCCATCCGGCAGGGTGACGGTTTGGCTGACCAGCCAGACGATGTCGCTGGTGAGCTGAGCCATTTGCGCGGCGGTGAGCGCCACGCCGGGCACCAGTTGGTGGCTGGCGGCAAAGGTTTTACCACTGTCCATCAGCGCGCGGAACTGGGCCTGGCCGTCGCCATAGCCTGCCAGCAGGCTTTGGCCGGTGAGGCGGCTGATTTGCTGGTTGATGAGTTGTTGTTCGTAGTAACCATCTCCCAGGCGTTTGAGGGAGGTATTGGGGTCGGGCGACAGCCCGGCCAGCAGGTAATCGCTGCCCAGCCAGGCCTGGCGATTGGTCAACGCGGGGTCGGTTTCCAGCAATGGTGCCGGTCCGTCGGGCAGCAGGCGGTACAGGCTGCTGCGTGGCAACTGGATGGTGGGCGGCTGGGTCAGCACGCTGCCGGGGATGCCATTGCTGCCGGGTTCCAGCTGTACCGTGCCATTGCTGGTTTGGCTGAGCCGGGCCACTTCGCTGCCGGGAGCGGGCGATGCAATCGGGCTGGGGCCCGGGCGGCCCTGATCCAGATTGGCGACGGTGTCAGCGTTGATGACCAGGCTGGTCTTGCCCTGGATGCTGGCATCAATGCTGCCTATGGTTTCGCGGATGTCGGGCCGGGGGAAAGCAAAGCCACCACTGGAGTACATGAGTATCTGCACATCAAACTGGTGATTACGGTACAGCGTGGCGGCGGTATTGATGATCTGGCTACCTGCCCCACCGTCTATTTGCAGCTGGTCTGCGGCGCTGATCTGACCGTACTGGTTGTCCAGCAACTGGCCCGGCTGCAACAGCATATTGCCGCCAGCGCGGATGGTGGGGGCAGCCCCGGCGTCGGCTGTTAGCACGTCGTCCTTAGCGGTGTGATGAGCAGTGCGGCGTAGTTCGTTATACGGTTCGGTGGTACCCAGACCTGTCGGATTAATCACGGTATGGATGGGGTCAGTCAACTGATACGGCGTAATCAGCAATACGCAATTGCGGCTGCAACTGCCATATTGCGCGTCGTAACGGACGGCGTCGGTCTGGTAAGAGAAGTACGGCGCACCACCGGTGCCACCCGGCCCGTGCAGCAACAGGAAGGGGTCGAGCCCATCCGGGCTTTGGTCCGGGTTGGCCACGCCGTCCTGACGCAGGGTGTAGTAGATGGTTTGGGTTTGCGGCTGGTCGATATTGATGCGCCAGCGCTCACCGGTCATGCCCCAGCCACGGCCATTGGCAAAGAAGAAGGTGCTGGTTTGCGGGCTGAGTTTGACCACCGCGCGGCCCAGTACATTGCCATCCGGGGTGATGATCTGCTCGTTGCTGATGATGTCGGCCGGGTCAACAAAATAAATTTGCGAAGCCCGGTAATTGGCCGAGTTACGCAGGTCGCCACCGTTGTGGCCATTACGCTTCCAGCCGGGCAGGTTCATGGTGACGGTTTCGTCAATGCTGCTTTGCTGGCTAATGCCCACCCGCAGCCGCTGATTGCGTACGGTGTCGGCGCTGATCTGCATATTGCCACCGGCCTCGATGCTGGCCGACTTGTTGTCCACCAGGCTGGTCGGGCGATTGATCTGGCCGTTGCTGTCAAAGCCGCCACCTATCACCATGTCACCCAAGCTGATGATCTGGGCGTTTTCGCCATTAAGCAGTTGATCGGTCGCGATGCCCAGTTGTTGCCGGGCGGCAATCACCGGTGCTTGCCCGGCCAGTGGGGTGTTGTCCAGCAGCGGCGCGACCAGCAACAGCCGGTCGGCATAAATACGCCCGCTGCCGCGATTGCTGATGGCTTGTCCGGCAAGAAGGCTGGCATCCCCGGCGTCTATCAGGCCCTGATTGTCCAGGCTGGTGGTGGCTTGCAGGTCCAGCGTGCTGGCGCTGATGTCGGCCTGGCTGGCATTGCTGATGCTGTCTGCCTGTATGCTGGCGCTGCCACCGGCGCGCAGGCTGGACTGGTTATCCAGCTTGCCCGTCGTGCTGAGTACAAGGTTTCTGCCCGCCTGGATAGCGGCCTGTACGGTGAGGTCTTGCCGGGTATTGAGGGTGAGATCCTGCCCGGCAACAAACTGGCCACTGCTGTTCAGTTGCCTGGCCTGGATGGTCAGATTGCGACTGGCCGTGGTCAGCCCGCCTTGCTGTTGCAGGATGTCCGCTTGCAGTGCGGCATCACCCAGGCTGTGTAATTCCCCCTGGTTGTGCAGGGATTGTGCGGCAACCAGCGACAGGCTGGATTTGGCGGCAATCAGCCCGGCCTGGTTGTCCAGCGTATCGCCATGCAGGGTGACGGCATCGCCCATGATCAGGCCGGCCTGATTGCGCAGGGTGCTGCTGTTGATATCCAGCACACTGGCTTGCATGCGTCCATCCTGCAGGTTGAACAAGTCGCCGGTTTTCAAGGCCAGCCTGCCGCCGGAGAGCACACCCAGCGTATTGCCACTGTCGCCATTCCACAGAGTTTGTCCGCCCGTATCCAGTTGCAGGCTTTGGCTGGCGGCCAGCAAACCGCCACGGTTGTCCACCATGCCGCTGTTGGCGCTGATGTCGCGGGCAAAGATGCCACCCTGGCGATTGTCGATATCACTGCCATTGAACAACAGCCCGGCGGCTTCCAGCCAACCGGCACGGTTGTCCAGCTGCCCGGTCATCAGGCTGAGTTCGCCCCCTGCGGCGAGCTTGCCCTGCCCATTGTCCAGCGTGGCAGTGCGCAGAATCATGTCGTGCTTGGCCAGCAGGGTGCCGCCCTGATTGTGGATGGCCCCGGTGTCGATCCGCGCCTGATCGACATACAACTTGCCCTGCCGGTTATCCAGCACAGGCCCGAACAATTGCAGCGTGCGCAGCTGCATGCTGCCGTGATTCTGCAAGCCTTGCTGCAGGCTCAGGTCGATGCCGCCATTAACCAGCAGGCTGCCGCTGTTGTCGAGCAGGCCTGTCACGTGGATGGTGCCGTCGGGTAGCACCTCGGCGGGTGTGGGCTGGCTGTAAACCGGGGCATCCCCGCCCGGTGCTGTCGTACTGTCTGTGGCAGGCGGAGTGGCCGTACCGTCATCCGGCGTGGATGGCAGCTCAGGCGCAGTGCTGGATTTGGGCGGCAGGCCCATCACCCCGCTGCTGTGCAAGGCATTCGCCTGCAACAGCAAGCCCTGCTGGCCGGTCTGGCTGAGTTGGCCCGCGTTGTCCAGGCTGTCTGTGTCTATCTGCAAGCGCTGGCCGCTGATGCTGCCGCTGCTGCTGTTGTGGATGTCACTGGCGTTCAGCAGCAGTTCGCGCCCGGCATTGATCAGCCCGCTGTTGCTCAGTGGCCCGTTGGCAATGTGCAGGTTGTGGCTGGCCGACAAGGTGCCGCCATTATCCAGCCCCTGGCTTTGCACATGCAGGCTGCCACCCTGCTGCGCCAGCATGCGGCCGGTGTTGATCAGGCGGCCATCCGCTTGCAGCTGCAAATCGCCCTGACTTGCCACCAACTCACCGGCATTGCGTGCGCCCAGGCCGTGTTCGGTAGCCAGCAGGGTGATCTTGCCGGCGTACATGCCACCGATTGCCGCCACGTCCAGGCTGTAGGCCGGGGCAGCACCGCCACTCCCCGCTGCTGGGGTGGCAGTAGCGATGAGCTTGCCCGTGGCATCCAGCTGGTTCTGACCGGTGCTCAGCTGCAGTTGCTGCGCCCACAGCCCGGCATTCAGTTGTACGGCGCGGGCCAGGATGGTGGTGTAGTCGCTGCCGCTATCGTTCAGCCCTGCGCCGTTAATCTGCAGCATACCGTTGCCAGTCTGGAAACCTTGCACTACCCCGCCAGCTAGCTGCGGCGTGGCAGCGGCAAAGGTGCTGCGGTTGGCATTGAGCACAGTGACGCCATCTATGCGCAGGCCGGAGGGGTTGGCAATAATCAGGTCTGCCCGCGCACCGGCAATTTCCATGGTGCCGCTCAGGCGTGATGGGTTGGCGCTGTTGATCTGGTTGACGATGACTTTGGCACTACCGCCGGCCAGCCACGGGTTGCCCGCCACCCAACCGGCGCTTTGGGTTTGGCTGGCGCTGCGACCGTTATTGAAGATGGTGACCGGCGTGGTGGTGTCGAACTGGCGGTACTGGTTCATCGATACCCCGCCGGCGGTAGGGGTCTGGATATTGATCTGCACTGCACCGCTGGCGGTATTGAGGATGGTGGGGCGCTGCCCGGCTGGCGCAGCTGGGTCGGCCAGAATCTGCGCCAGCGCAGCACCGGGCAAGTTGAGCAACAGCAAGGCCAGTGCCAGCGGTCTCCATCTCCAGCAGCATGGCTGTGACTGCCCTGCCCCCGGTTGTGTACTGGCTGAGCGCTGGTGGCTGCCAGCCAGCTCGGCAACTGGCATCAACAGATTGCGCAGGGGGTTGAACACAAGGCGATGGCAGTGACGATTCATGTGCAGGTCTCCGGAGGCAGGGCGCTGCGTCAAAAGCGGTAGGCAAGGGAGAAGCCCCCGGTGCTGCCGGGGGTGCGAAAATGGGTGGGGTATTGCATGGGTTTGCTGATGAACACTTCGTAGTCGAAGCCAAGCAACTGGCCACGGCTGCCCACTGTGGCACCACTCAGGCGACGGCCTTGTAACCAGACCGCCGATTGCCCGCCGACTTCGCCGTGGTCGTAGGCCAGATAGATTTCTCGCCCTTTGAATTGCCAGCCCAGCTCATTGCGCAACAGCCAGCCGCGATCGGCGCTGAGCTGGTTGTCGCCGTTGTAGCCGCGTACGGTGTCGCGGCTGCCAATGGCAAAACGGTCCAGCGGAATCAAGGGGGTCTGGTTGTATTGGCCTCGCCAGGCCGAACTGAACTGCCAGGCCTGTCCCAGGCCACGAAATGGCAATACCAGCTGCGCCTCCGCCTGCCATAGCTGCAAGCGGGAGCTGCCCTCGTTGAAGGCTTCTTCCGGCGCGGGCTGCGCACGGCGTGCGCCGGTTCCACGCCGGTAATTCAGGCTGGCGCTGAATGCGCCCTCACCCAAACGCGCTTCGTGAGATACGCCCACCTCCCAGCCCGCCATGCGACGGCGCTGCACGTCGATTTCGGCATCGTTGATGAAGCTGCTGGTCTTGCGTTGCCACAGCTGCAAGTTCAAGCCGGTTTTGCTGTCGGCATCACGCAATAGCAGGCGCGACAGCTTAAGGGCCGCGTTTTCGCTTTTACCGTGATACAGATAGCTTTCATAGGCACCAGCCACCGACTGGCGATAACGGCCATCATTCAGTGTCAGGCCGAGCAGCCAATACCCCAGCGGCAGGCTGTAGCTGACGGTGTTGTTTTCAGAGCCCCGTTCGCCATCCTGACCACCACCCAGCGCCTGGCTGCGGGACAGGTTGAGCATGTCATTGAGAGTCAGCAGATGATCCACCGCCAGCGTGGCACTGCCTTGCAGCACCCCGGTGGCCTGGTTGCCACCATCATCCAGCTGCAATGACAAGCGGTATGGCCTGTGTTGCCGCCATTGCACCAGCACGTCGCTGCTATTGGGCGGCGCATCTGCTGCGCTGGCCGGGGCAATCTGGAAGTCCGCCTGCACCGAAGGCAGGCGTTGCAGGTTTTCCAGCCCTTGTTCGATGTCGCGCAGATTGAGCACATCACCCGGCCCGGTTGGCAGGGCATTCAACGTACGCATTGCAGTGCTGTTGTCGGCAGCAGGTTTGATCTGGTGAATAAAACCGGGCAGCAAGGTGAACACCAGCTGTCCGGTGCTCAGGTTTTGCGGGCTGACCAACACCCGGGAAGTGACAAAGCCCTGGGTCAGCAGCGCGTTCTGCATGCGCCGTTGCAGCAGGCTGATGCCCTGGCTGCCAAGGCAGCGGCCAATGGCGCTATCCGGCCAGGCGGCAGCGGTCAACAACCACTGAAAACGTTGGGATAGCGCACCTTGCAGCAACAACTGCCGGATCGGGAAGCACGGCTGTTCTGCCGGCGGCAAGGACGTGGCCGCAGATACATTGGTTTCAGGGGAAACGGGGGGCTGGGCGACGGATGATGGAGCTTGTGCATGGGCATGCACCGTCCACAGGCAGGCCAGCAATGGCAGCACGCTACCCAGACTACGCGGTGCAAGCAGGGAAATCGGTATCAAGTGGCAGCCGAACATCGGAGAGCGGGACGTTGTCATGGTCTGCCGATTGTGCGAATGCCATGCTGCTTGGCCTATCAGCACCTTCCCAAATGGCCATGGCACTTTTCGGCGTGTGCCGGTGATGGCTGGCTAGTAATAGTCTGACGATTCTGTACACACCGTCTTTCTGTGCGTTGCAGAACAAAAAATACACAGCTCCCACTCACTGACAGGCCAGCTATCACGTACTCAGCTCATAGCGCGATTGCCGATTTCAAACGGTTGTTTTACATTAGCCAATCGCCAGGAATCTGGCGTAAAAATCAAAACAATACTTACAAATCAAGACGCAACGAGGGAGAACTCACCACATGACTGCCAAGTCCGTTACCGACTGGTTCATACCGGAAACCATTCGCCAATCCCCCGCTCAGGCCATCGGCGCACGCACTACCGTAGGGGTTGGCCTGCTGGCTGGCTGTATTGCCCCGCTGTTTTCCATCGAATATTTCATGCTGAATCATCCCGCCATGGGCACTGGCATTGCACTGGGCGGGCTGGGTTTGTTGCTGGCGCCACTCTTGCTGAAACTGACCGGCGCACTACGTTTTTGTGCCGAGCTGATTACCAGCTGCATGTTCGTGATGGTGTGCTGGATGGTGTATGTCAACGGCGGCATCATGTCCACCAGCGTGGTGTGGTTTGCTTCCATTCCGTTTACCGCCATTTTTGTGTCCACCCGTCGCTCCGGCATGGTGTGGATGGTGCTGACCATCCTGGCCATCGGCCTGTTCTTTTTGCTCTCATCCGACCCCGGTGCCCTACCAACGGTGCCAATTGATCACGCCGAAATCCCCAAGCTGCAAGCCAAGTCGCTGATCGGCCTTACCATCGTGGTTTTGTCGCTGGCAATGGCCTTTGACAAGGCCAAGGTAAAAAGCCTGGAGCGGCTGGAACAGGCACGCGCCGAGTCCGAACAGGCCAGCCGCGCCATGCGCGAGATGATGGAACAGGTGGCGCGCTCCATCCGTGCCGCGTCTAGCGCCAGCCGCGATATCGCCGACAGCACCGGGCTGATGGCCGAAACCATGGCCGACCAGCGCAGTCGTGCCGAAGACATGATGGTGGTGGCGCAGCAGATGGCGGTGGTCACCAGCCAGAACGCCGCCCAGTCCGACAGCGCCACCCGTCTGGCGCAGACCGCAGGCAATGCGGCCAGCAGCGGTGGCCAGGTGATGGATCAGGCCGTGCTACAGCTTGGCCGCGCCGGGGAAGTCATCTCGCACGCCGCCAGCAAGCTGGAAGACCTGGGCCAGCGCAGTGCCGAGGTCAACGGCATCGTGCAGTTGATTCGTGACATTGCCGACCAGACCAACCTGCTGGCACTCAATGCCGCCATCGAGGCAGCGCGGGCTGGCGAAATGGGACGCGGCTTTGCCGTGGTGGCGGACGAGGTGCGCAAGCTGGCCGAACGCACCCAGAACGCCACGCTGGACATCGAAACCAAGATCAAGCTGATTGTGGATGGCACCAATCAGGCCATCATCGCCATGCGCGACGGCAACAGCCAGATGCAGGCCGGGCGCAGTAATGCCCAAGAGGCACAGCAGAATCTGCAAGGCATCATTCAGGAAACCCGCGAGCTGGCCAACTTGCTGGAGGAAGTCTCCCGTGCCGAAAGCAGCCAGAACCAGGGCTTTGCCCAGTTTGCCGGCGACATCACCGCGGTGGGCGAGTCCACCCGTTCGCTGTCCACCGAAACCCGCTCCATTGCCGATGCCATTACCCGGCTGGATCAATTGCTGGATGAGCTAGGCCGCTCCTCGCACGCACAGCAGGCCGTCATGGTCTGAACCCCAGCCCGCTGGCCACTGTAGACCGCCCCCGGGCGGTCTTTTGCATTCAGCCCCCGGCCCCGGCTCTGCTATACTGGCGGCCTTCTGTAAACCAGTGCTCTTTGCCCCGATGACCACCCCAGTCCAGCAGCTGTCCCAACTCAAAGCCCGCCTTGCCCATTGTCTGATCCGTGATCGCCATGTCTTGCGTCGCAAGCTGAACGATGCCAGTGAGCGCCTGAAAAAAGGGCAGCCTGCCGACAAGCAACTGGCCGACATCAGCCAGCAACTGGAACGCTCGGCCTCCCGTGCCGATGCGCGCCGTCAGCACATGCCGCGGCCGCAGTTTGACGATGCGCTGCCGGTCAACCAGAAGCTGGACGATATCAAGGCCACCATTGCCGCCCATCAGGTGGTAATCATCTGTGGCGAAACCGGCTCGGGCAAAACCACGCAGATTCCCAAAATCTGCCTGGAGCTGGGCCGCGGAGTGTACGGGCTGATCGGCCACACCCAGCCACGCCGTCTGGCCGCACGTTCGGTGGCCACCCGCATTGCGCAGGAGCTGGGCTCGCAACTGGGCGAGCATGTCGGCTTCAAGGTGCGCTTTACCGACAAGCTGTCGGAGAAGTCCGTCATCAAGCTGATGACCGACGGCATCATGCTGGCGGAAACCCAGACCGACCGCTATCTGGAAGCCTACGACACCATCATCATCGACGAGGCGCACGAACGCAGCCTTAACATCGACTTCCTGCTGGGTTTTCTCAAGCAGCTGCTGCCACGCCGCCCGGACCTGAAAATCATCATTACCTCGGCCACCATCGACGCCGACCGCTTTGCCCGCCATTTTGATGGCGCACCGGTGATTGAAGTCTCCGGCCGCACCTTTCCGGTGGAAGTGCGCTACCGCCCGCTCAAGCAGCGCGACGAAGACGAGCGCGAAATGGAAATGGAAGACGCCATTGTCGACGCCGCCGACGAGCTGTCGCGCCAGGGCGCGGGCGACATGTTGGTGTTTTTGCCCGGCGAGCGCGAAATCCGCGAAACGGCGGAAAAGCTGCGCAAGTCCGGTATTCGCGGTTATGAAATCCTGCCCTTGTTTGCCCGCCTGTCCAACGAAGACCAGCAGAAAATCTTCAAGCCATCCGGCGGACGGCGCATCGTGCTGGCCACCAATGTGGCGGAAACCTCGCTTACCGTGCCGGGCATCAAGTACGTGATCGACACCGGCCTTGCGCGCATCAACCGCTACAGCCCGCGCGCCAAGGTGGAACAGTTGCAAGTGGAAAAGATTTCCCAGGCCGCCGCGCGCCAGCGTGCCGGTCGTTGCGGCCGGGTGGAAGCCGGTATCTGCGTGCGCCTGTATGCCGAAGATGATTTTAATTCCCGCCCGGCATTTACCGACCCGGAAATCGTCCGCTCCAACCTGGCGGCGGTCATCCTGCGCATGGCTGCGTTGCGGCTGGGCCAGGTGGATGCCTTCCCTTTCCTGGAAGCCCCCAGCAGCCGCCTGATTGCCGACGGCTACCAGGTGCTGACCGAACTGGGCGCGGTGACCGACAGCAACGAACTCACCTCGGTGGGCAAGGAGCTGGCACGCATTCCGGTAGACCCGAAAGTGGGCCGCCTGTTGCTGGCCGGCCGCGATTTCGGCTGCATGCGCGAGGTGCTGATCATCGCCTCGGCGCTGTCCATCCAGGACCCGCGCGAGCGCCCGTTTGAAGCGCGCGAAGCCGCCGAACGTGCCCAGGCCCGCTTCAATGATGAAAAGTCCGACTTCCTGTCTTATCTGCATCTGTGGGACTTCTTCAGAGAAGCCATCAAGCACAAGAAGTCCAACCGCCTGCTGGTGAACACCTGCCACGAGCACTTCCTGTCCTATCTACGCCTGCGCGAATGGCGTGAGCTGCACGGCCAGCTGGCGGAGATTGCCAGCGAACTGGGCCTGATCAAGCGCGAAGCAGCCCATGCCGATGCCGAGCAGCCCGATGCACAGATGTCGCAGAAAAAGCGCCAGCAACTGGACGCTGTCGCCTACGAAAACCTGCACAAGGCGCTGCTGACCGGCCTGGTGGGTAATATCGGCATGAAGAATCTGGAAGGCGACGACTACCTGGGCGCACGTGGCGTCAGCTTCCATGTCTTCCCCGGCTCCGGCCTGAAAAAGAGCAAGCCCAAGTGGCTGGTGGCGGCCGAGCTGGTGGAAACCACCCGCCTGTACGCCCGTTGCGTGGCCAAGATCGAACCGGAATGGGTAGAGAAACTGGCCCCGCATCTGGTGAAATACCATTACTTTGAACCGCATTGGGAAAAGAGCCGCGGCGAAGTGGTGGCCAGCGAACGCGTCACCCTGTACGGCTTGACGCTGATTCCGCGCCGCGCAGTGAGCTATGGCCGTATCGCGCCGGAAGAATCACGTGAGCTGTTCATCCGTGGTGCGCTGGTGAATATGGATTACGTCAGCAATGCGCCCTTCTTCCAGCGCAATCAGCAACTGATCCGCGAAGTGGAACAGCTGGAACACAAGGCGCGCCGTCAGGACGTGCTGGTGGATGAAGAAGCGCTGTATGCCTTCTATCACGAACGCATTCCGGCCACGGTAGTGGATGCCGCCAGCTTTGAAGCCTGGCGCAAGGAAGCGGAAAAAACCGAACCCAAGCTGTTGCACCTGACCCGCGACGAGCTGATGCGCCACGCTGCCCAGCACGTGACGGAAAACCAGTTTCCGGAATGGCTGGAGCTGGAAGACGGCAAGCTGCGGCTGAAATACCGCTTTGAACCCAAGCACCCGCTGGATGGCGTCACCATGGATGTGCCGCTGGCCATTCTCAACCGCCTGCAACCCGCCCCGTTTGAGTGGCTGGTGCCGGGCATGGTGCGCGACAAGCTGCAACAACTGCTCAAGGGCCTGCCCAAGCAGGTGCGACGCTGTTGCGTACCGGTGCCGGATTTTGTCACCCGCTTCCTCAGCAGCAATCCGGACCAGCAGCAGCCCATTGCCCCGCAACTGGCACGTTTCATCCTGCGCGAAACCGGTGGCGTCAAGGTCGACATCGACGAATTCAACAAGCAGGAATTGCCGGAACACCTGTTGTTCAACTTCCGCATCATCGACGACGGCAAGCAGGAAATCGGCCTGGGCCGCGACCTGCTGGCCCTGCAAAAACAGTTTGGCCAGGCTGCCCAGCTGACCTTCCGCGACAGCAGTGCCGACTTCGAACGCGACGAGGTCAGCAGCTGGGACTTTGGCGACCTGCCGGAAAGCATCCAGTTTGCCCGTGGCCGCCAGCAGCTCACCGGCTATCCGGCGCTGACGCTGGAGCAGGACAAGGTGGCCATCCGCCTGTTCGACACCCAGCCCGAGGCCGAACGCCACCATCGCGCCGGGGTCATCCGCCTGTTGCAACTGCAATTGAAGGAACAGATGAAGCAACTGGGCAAGGGCCTGTCCGGCATGACCCAGATTGGCCTGAACCTGCGCAATGTGGCCAATGTGGATGTGCTGCTGGCCGATGCTATTGCCTGCATCTGCGACCGCGCCTTTATTGGCGAGGACACGCTGCCGCGCAGCGAAAAAGCCTTCAACGAGCAGAAAACCCGCGCCCGCACCCGCCTGCCGGCGGTGATTCAGGCGGTCACGCAATACCTGGGCCAGATCGGCAGCGAATACATGGTGCTGTATACCAAGTTGCAGAAACACCGCCTGGGCAATGAGCTACAACAGCAATTGAGCCGTCTGGTATACCCAGGCTTTTTGCAGGCCACACCATGGGCGCAGCTGCCCCAGCTTACCCGCTACATGCGCGCCATGAGCCTGCGCATGGACAAGCAGCCGGCCAATCCGCAACGCGATGGTCAGCGGGCGGCGGAAATTCGCGAGCTGTGGAACAAGTGGGAAGCCCGGCTGGCCGACGAGCGCGAGCGCGGCGAGCCATCACCGGCCTTGCTGGAATTCCGCTGGCAGCTGGAGGAGTTGCGTGTCAGCCTGTTTGCCCAGGAACTGAAAACACCGTACCCGGTTTCGGTAAAGCGATTGCAAAAAGCATGGCAGGACTTGCCTAAACAATGATCATTATCAATATTTAGCCGGGGCAAACACTGGCCGGTCTGATGACATAGCTATAAAATCCTGCCATTAAACGATAACGGCCCGCCATGTCAGACAACCCGCTTTCGGACAAGCTGAAATCCAGCGCCATTTCCATCGGCAAGGAATTGCCGATGGATGTCTACGCCAAGAACGGCATTTTGCTGCTCCGGCGCGGGCACTATGTGCTATCGCCCGAGATGAAACACCGGCTGGTCAAACTGGGTTTCGCCGAGCATCAGGAAGAAATCAAGCCAGCAGAAAAACCCGAGCAGGAGCAAAACAAGAGCCAGTCGCTGTTTGAAGAAATCATCTTCCTGCAGCAGCGAGTGCGCAGCATGCTGCTGCATGCCCTGAGCCGACCGGGACTGGAAACCCGGGTACGTTCCATTGCCCAGAAAATCATGGAACTGAGTGAGCGCCACCCGGACGGACTGCTTGCCTCCATGCTGCTGCTGCCATTCAATGAATACGGCGTGGCGCATTCACTGCACACAACGGTCCTGCTGGCATTGATTACCCGGCACATGCCGCTGCCAGCGGGTCATCGGGAGATCCTGCTATGCGCCGCGCTCACCATGAATATTGCCCAGATCGAACTGCAGAACGAGCTGTTCAGCCACCAGGACATGCTGGCACCGGAACAGCAGACTGCCATCCGGGAACATCCCTTGCTGAGTTCGGCCATCCTGCGTGAAGCCGGTATCGAGAACGAGCTGTGGCATGCCTTGGTGCAAACCCACCATGAAAACTGGCAGGGCAAAGGCTACCCCTTCGGCCTCGCGCGCAAGCAGATCCTGCCCCCGGCTCATCTTTTGCACCTGGCCGACATCACCTGTGCCAAGCTGGCCCCGCGCCGCTACCGCCCAGCCCAGCTGCCCGCCACCGCACTGGGCAATCTGTTCCAGCGCAAGGATGTCGACTTTGACACGGCCTTTACCACCATGCTGATCAGGGAGCTGGGCATTTACCCCCCCGGCAGCTTTGTCAAACTGGCCAATAATGAAATTGCCGTGGTGCTGGCTCGCCGCAACAAACCCAGCGAACCGCAAGTAGCCGCACTGCGCAAGGCGGATGGCCCGGCTTATGCTGAAGTCCTGCTGCGCGAAACCAGCCAGTCCGCCTACAAGATTACCGGCCCTTGCTCCGCCAGCCTGGCAGGCGTGCGCATTTCTTTTCTGGCCAGTCTGTGGAAAGGCTGAGCGGCGAACCCGGCACGGCAAGTCGCGGATAAAAACCAAGCGCTGCATGGTAGTTGGCCCTATAATTGCCACTGTCCGACAGGACTGACCTTTTGGCCACTTGTAAACCCGAGCCGACGATAGCCGCAGCATGACCACCCGCTTCAAAAAGCAACTGCACGACAAGGTAGTGCCCGAACAAATCCGCATGGGCAAGGAACTGCCGCTGGATGTCTACGCCCGGAACGGCCTGTTGCTGCTTAGCAAGGGGCATTTCGTGCTGAGCGATCGCCAGCGCGAAAAGCTGCTGGAAATGGGTTATTCCGTTGACGGCAACCGCATGGTCGCAGTCAGCCTGCCGGAACAGCCGGACACCATGACCGTGCGCGAAAGCGTGCTGCATGAAATGGCCTTTCTGCAGCAGCGCACCCGCACCCTGCTCACCTATGCCATGCAGCTGGACGACTTCCCGCGCAAGGTCGGCCTGCTGGTGCGCGATATCGTCCGACTGACCGAGCAGCACCCGGACGGCGTGATTGCCAGCTTGCTGCTGGTGCCGTTCAACGAGTACGGCCCGGCGCATGCCCTGCACACCACCGCCCTGCTAGCCCTGCTCAGTCGTCGCATTCCGGATTTATCCCCGGAGCAGCGCACTTCCATGCTGTCTGCCGCGCTCACCATGAACATGTCCATCTGCCAGTTGCAGAACACGCTCTATCATCAGCAGGACGTACTGACACCACAGCAGGAAGATGAAATTGCCGGCCATCCGCTGATGAGTTCCGCCATTCTGCGCGAAGCCGGTGTGGCCGACGAGCTGTGGCACTGGCTGGTGCAGACCCACCACGAATCCTGGCTGGGCAATGGCTACCCCTATGGCCTGGCACGCGGCGAAATCGAATCGCTGGCCCATATGCTGCACATGGCCGACATTACCTGCGCCAAGCTCACCCCGCGCAGCTACCGTGCCGGCATGGTACCCGCCGCTGCGCTGGGACACATTTTCCAGCGCAAGGACAGCGAGTTCGACCCGGCCTATACCACCCTGCTGATCAAGGAGCTGGGCATCTATCCCCCCGGCAGCTTCGTCAAACTGGCCAATGATGAAATCGGCGTGGTACTGGCGCGGAGCGAGAAGGCCAGCGAACCGCAAGTGGCGGCCATCCGTCGTAGCGACGGCCCGGCCTATATCGATGCACTGATCCGTGATACCAGCCTGCCGGCGCACAAGGTGGTATCTCCCTGCCCGGCCTCCATGGCTGGCGTGCGTGCCTCGCACCTGGCGCGCCTGTGGCGCACCCAGACCAGTTGACACATTGTCATTGCAAACAGAAAAGCCGGCTTTCGCCGGCTTTTCTGTTTTACCTGCCAGATGGCTTTAGCTGGCCTCGCCCACGGCAGGCCCCTGCAGCACGTTTTGCGGAATGGTCAGCGCCTTCACCTGCGCCTGACGGGTAGCAAAATCTGCGCTCAGGATTTGCTGCTGCCAGCCAGCAATCGTTCCGGTGCCGGCCATGCGCTGCAGGCGTTCGGCCAAACGCGGCTGTGCGGGCGGCTGCAGGCCGGCCAGCACTTCATCGGCACGTTCCGGCTGATTGCATACCAGCACCATATCGCAGCCGGCATCCAGCGCCGCTGCAGCCCGGGCCACAAAGCCACCAACGCCGGCTGCGCCTTCCATGCCCAGATCGTCGGAGAAAATCACCCCGTCAAAGTGCAGCTGGTCGCGCAGGATATCTTGCAGCCATACCGGCGAAAAACCGGCTGGACGTCCATCCACCGCCGGGTAAACCACATGCGCCGGCATCACCGAACCCATGCCGGCCTCCGCCATGCGGGCAAAGGGAATCAGGTCGTCGGCTTCCAGTTCGGCCAGCGTCCTGTCGTCCTGCGGCATCACGAAATGGCTGTCGCCAGCGACAAAACCGTGACCAGGAAAATGCTTGCCACAGGTAGTCATGCCGCCTTGCTGCAGGCCACGCTGCAAAGCCAGCGCCAGTTCGCTGACAATCTGCGGATTACGGTGGAAGGCCCGGTTGCCGATCACGGCACAGCGGCCCCAGTCCAGGTCCAGCACCGGGGTGAAGGACAAATCAATCCCGCAGGCACGCAATTCGCCAGCCAGTACCACGCCTACATTTTCGGCAGCGGCACGGGCTGCGGCTTCGTCCTGCTGCCACATCTCGCCCAGCACACTCATCGGCGGCAAACGGGTGAAGCCATCGAGAAAACGCTGTACGCGTCCACCCTCGTGGTCAACGGCAATCAGCAGCTCCGGCGTGCGCAGGCTGTGGATTTCGGCGGTCAGTGCCTTGAGCTGTTCGATATTGTGAAAATTACGGCGAAACAGGATGACGCCGCCCACCAGCGGGTGGGACAGACGGGCTCTCTCCTGTTCGCTCAGGGCAAAGCCGTGTACATCCACCATCACCGGACCACGCGGCAGGTTCGCTACTTGCATGGCTGACTCTCCAGACTGTGCGGGGGCTGTCCCCCTGATTGATGATCATGCCGGGCAGTACCCGGCGCGGTGCTTAGGCCTGCTCCAGCACCACAAAGGCCAGTGCATGTTCCCGCTCGTCGGTGATGGAAACATGGCTGCGCACAATGCCGCGCTGGCTGAGGAAATCCTGCAGAGCCGCAGCAAAGACCAGTTGCGGCTTGCCCAGTTCGTCATGACTGACCGCGATGGCAGTCAGCAACACCGGCTCCACCACCCCGGTGCCAACCGCCTTGGACAGCGCTTCCTTCACGGCAAACCGCTTGGCCAAGAAGCGGGCCTGATCGCGGGATTGCAGAAAATCCGCCATTTCGGACTCCGCCAGAATCCGCCGCCCGGCCTTGTCGCCCCAGCGCTGCAGCAGGCCCTGCATACGGGCGATTTCCACCATATCGGTACCGATGCCGTAGATCATGCCCCCGTCCCTTCCTGCCGTGTCTTAGCCGCGACGGGCCTCTTGCATCAGGGCCTTCATGTCGCGCACGGCACGATCCAGACCGACGAACACCGCCTGGCCGATGATGGCGTGGCCGATGTTCAGTTCGCTGATTTGCGGAATGGCGGCAATCGGCTTGACGTTGTGATAGTTGAGACCATGACCTGCATTCACCACCATGCCCAGCTCGGCAGCAAAGGCAGCCGCACCGCGAATGCGCGCCAGTTCGGCTTCACGCTCGGCAGCGTGCACGGCGTCAGCATAAGCACCGGTGTGCAGTTCGATCACCCGGGCACCGGCTTCATAGGCCTTGCTGATCTGCGCGCGATCCGGATCGATGAAGATAGACACGCGGATGCCGGCCTGCTGCAGGGTTTCGGTGTAATGGCAGACATCGGCATAGTGGCCCAGCACATCCAGTCCGCCTTCGGTGGTGACTTCTTCGCGCTTTTCCGGCACCAGGCACACATCTTCCGGGGCCACTGCCAGCGCATTGGCCAGCATTTCCGGCGTCATCGCCATTTCCAGATTCATGCGAGTCTTGATGACCTGGCGCATGGCCACCACGTCAGCATCCTGGATGTGGCGGCGGTCTTCACGCAGATGCAGGGTAATCAGGTCGGCACCGGCGGTTTCGGACACCAGTGCAGCCTCTACCGGGCTGGGGTAGCGGGTACCGCGTGCCTGACGCAGGGTGGCAACGTGGTCGATATTTACACCAAGCAAAATCATCTTCAGCTCCTGTTGGCAGGCCTCAGTCGGCAATGGCGTTGATGGCCTGCAAGAGTTCACGCGAGGCCAATGGCTCCTCGCCCAGCAAATCGGTCAATAGCAGCCGCAGCAGGCTGCGCGCCGCACGGCGGGTGCTAATGGCGCTGTAATTGTCGGCCTCAATGGCCAGCAGCTCACTACCGGGCAGGCGCAAAAACGGGCCAGCCGGGTCGAAACCGGCATCGCGCTCTGCCAGCGCACCGCCGCGGCACAGGTAGCCTGCTGCCGCGTCGATGACCTCGCCGTGCTGATCGCAGGCAAAGCTGCCGGCATAGCCCAGCGCTTGCAATAGCCGCAATTCGTAACGTCGCAAGGTGGCGGACAGGGAGTCGGCCACCGCCAGTGCCCTGACCGCCTGGTCGTAGACAGTGAAGGCGCGCGGTTCGGCATCGTCACGGGCGGTCAGCTTGAGCATCAGCTCATTCAGGTAGAAACCGCATACCAGGCGAATGCCAGCCAGCTGCGGCACGCCGCCGTTCCATTCCGCCGTGTGCAGGGTACGCACTTCGCCCTTGCCAAACCAGGACAGGGTGAGCGGCTGAAACGGCAGCAATACGCCGCGCACATCGGCACGCGGTCGGCGCGCGCCACGCGCTACCATGGTAAAGCGGCCATGCTGTGGGGTAAGTACCTCCACCAGCAGGCTGGTTTCCCGATAGGGCTGCGCATGCAAGAGATACGCCTGCTGACGGTCTACTCTGCCCGGCTGGCTCATGCGTCCCCGCCTCGGCTGACATCCGCCACCTGCTCGATACGATCCACCTGCAAGGAAAACTGCAGCCGGCCCTGACGGTCGCTTTCGCGTGCCAGCAGGTGTTCGGCATGCACGCGCCAGGCGGCGATGGCATCGACATCATCCCAGTAACAGCGGGTGACCGGCATACCGTCGCCATCCTCGGTGGCCTCGGCCCCCAGATAGCCGGCCTGCAACTGGGCCAGACGCAGCATGCGCCCGGCCAGATCGGCGGGTTTGGCCGGTGCAGAAAAAATCACCGCCCAACAGGGCGGTCGTGGCAGTTGCTGCGACATCAGTTCAGGCCGAAGTCCCGCAGGAAGCGTACGTCGTCGGCCCAGCCGGATTTCACCTTCACCCACACTTGCAGGAAGACCTTGCCATCAAACAGCTTTTCCATATCCAGGCGGGCTTCGGTGGAAATCTTCTTCAGCTTCTCGCCGCCCTTGCCGATGACGATGGGCTTCTGGTTTTCCTTGTCTACCAGAATGGCAATGTGGATGCGGCGCAGCGCACCGTCCATCTCAAACATTTCCACTTCCACATTCATTTCATAGGGCAGCTCTTCGCCCAGGTAGCGGAACAGCTTTTCCCGCACGATTTCGGCGGAGAGGAAGCGTTCACTCTTGTCGGTCACCATGTCGTCCGGGTACAGCGGCATGGATTCGGGCAGGTGCGGACGGACTTTGTCCAGCAGCTCGGACAGGCGCTGGCCATGCTTGGCGCTGACCACTTCGCAATCAGCAAACTGGAATTCAGCGCGTACGCCATCAATGAATTCCTGCAGCAGGAACTTGTCCTTGACCTTGTCCAGCTTGTTGATCACCAGGATCACCGGGGTGTGCTTGGGCAACAGTGCCATCACTTCGCGGTCGGCCGCGCTGCAGCGCATGGCTTCCAGGATAAACAGCACACAGTCCACACTGCCCAGCGAATCCTTCACGCTCTTGTTCAGCGTTTCGTTGAGCGCACCCTTGTGGAAGGTCTGGAAACCCGGGGTGTCGACAAAAATGAACTGGGCATTGTCTTCGGTATGGATGCCGTTGACGCGGTGGCGCGTGGTTTGCGCCTTTTTCGAGGTGATGCTGACTTTCTGGCCGATGAGATGGTTCATCAGCGTGGATTTGCCCACATTGGGGCGGCCCACGATGGCCACAAAGCCACAGTGATATGCGTGTTCTGTCATGCGTGTTTCTTGCCTGTGGCCAGTTTTTGTTCAAGGAGCTGCAGCGCGACTTCGGCTGCCTGCTGTTCGGCGGCACGGCGGCTGCCGCCTTCGCCCTGGGATTCAATGATCAGCTCGCCCAGATCGCACACTACCTTGAACCATTGTTCGTGGGCCTCACCGGTCTGGGTGAGGATACGGTACTTGGGCAGCGGCCATTTACGCGCCTGCAACGCTTCTTGCAGCCGGGTCTTGGCATCCTTGGCATGCTTGGTGGGGTCGATGGCGGCCACGCGGCTGCTGTACAGACGGCGCACCACCTGCTCGGCGCGCTGGAAGTCCGCATCAAAGCTGACTGCAGCAAAGGTTGCCTCCAACGCATCGGCCAGGATGGACGGGCGGTTGAAACCACCGCTTTTCAGCTCCCCCTCGCCCAGATACAGATAGTCGCCCAGCTTCAGCTCATGGGCAATTTCTGCCAGCGTGTTCTGGTTGACCAGATTGGCACGCAAGCGGGACAGCTCACCTTCGCTCAGGCGCGGAAACTGGTCGAACAGCATGCGCGCCACGGTGTAATTGAGAATGCTGTCACCGATGAACTCAAAGCGTTCGTTATTGGAGGCCGCAAAGCTGCGGTGTGTCAGGGCCTGACGCAAGAGGTCAGGCTTCTGGAATGCATAATCCAGCGCTTCGGACAGGCGCCGGAATCGGGTATCAACGTGGTTCACTGTAGTTACTGGGGTGTCTGTCCAGCCTGGGTATCAAAATCGAAAGCCAGGCTGACATTGGCAAACAGCGGTACTTCGCGGCGATAGGCTGCACGCACGAAGACGGTGTTGGCAGTGGTAATGATGGTGAGGTTTTCCGGCTTGATAGAGGAAATGTCACCCACCATGGCGTGGTTCATGAACTCGCGACGCAGTTCGGTTTCACCCCGTCCGGGTTGGCTGGCCATGGCCGTTACCGCCTTGCGGACCTCGGCGTACTCGTTATACACCGGCAGCACCTTGCCAGCCAGCAAGAAGCCGGCTCCGACAACAAGCATGATGAACAGTACTGAAATGACTGATAAACCCTGCTGACGCTGCATGTAAGCCCCCTGGCGGATACGGTTAGCGAATGGCGGTGCCAATGCGGGACAGCGCGCTGAAGTTCATCCAGATCAGGAAGGCCTTGCCCACCATCAGACGATCATCGACGAAACCCCAGTAGCGGCCATCCAGGCTGTTGTCACGGTTGTCGCCCAGCATGAAGTAATGTCCGGCCGGCACCTTGCAGACAAAGCCATTGTCATCATACTGGCACTGATCACGCGAAGGGAAGTCAGCTACCTGCCCCAGTGCCACCACGGGCGCATCCGGAATGTTCAGCACCTTGTACGACTTGCCATTCATGACTTCCTTGAACTGGTCGTTGTGAATCATCGCCATTCCTTGTTCAAGATAGTCATAAGTGCCATCTTTTTCATCCGGTACTGCCTTGCCATTGATGGTCAGACGCTTGTTACGGTACTCCACCACATCGCCTGCCACACCGATGACGCGCTTGATGTAATTGACCTTGGGGTTGGGCGGATAGTTGAACACCACCACATCACCACGGCTTACCTTGCCCATCGGCACCACCACATTGTTGAGCACCGGAACGCGAATACCATAGGCAAACTTGTTCACCAGGATGAAGTCCCCCACCACCAACCCGGGACGCATCGAGCTGCTGGGAATCTGGAACGGTTCCACCAGGAAGGAGCGCAGCAGGAACACCACCAGGATCACCGGGAAGAAACCGCGCGAATATTCAACAAAATGTCCGGGCTCACCAGCGCGTTTCTTTGCCAGCAAAAACTTGTCCAGGCCCCATACCACACCAGTTACCAGCACGAACACCAGCATGACTGCCGTAAAGCTCATGTAGTTGGACAACAGGCCGAAGCCGCCGATCACCAGAGCCAGATAACCCCACTGTATCGACACCGGCCAGTCCTTCTGCCCGACTTCGCGCTGTCCGCCAAACGCCACCAGCATACCGCCAACGATGACGGCCACAGTAAATACCCAGAACAGGTTTTCGCCCACTTATTTTTCCCCTACTTGAAGAATGGCCAGGAAAGCCTCTTGCGGGATTTCCACATTACCCACCTGCTTCATGCGCTTCTTGCCGGCCTTTTGTTTTTCCAGCAGCTTTTTCTTACGGGTGATGTCGCCGCCATAGCACTTGGCCAGAACGTTCTTGCGTAGTGCCTTCACCGTTTCACGCGCAATGATATGGCCGCCGATGGCTGCCTGCACAGCGATGTCAAACATCTGGCGCGGAATCAGTTCACGCATTTTCGAGACCAGCTCACGGCCACGGTAGACGCTGGAGGCACGGTGCACGATCAGGCTGAGTGCATCCACTTTTTCGCTGTTGACCAGTACATCCAGCTTGACCAGATCGGCGCACTGGAATTCCTTGAACTCGTAGTCAAGGGAGGCATAGCCGCGGCTGGTGGACTTGAGGCGGTCAAAGAAGTCCATCACCACTTCATTCATCGGCATATCGTAAGTGAGCATCACCTGACGGCCCAGATACTGCATATTGCGCTGCACACCGCGCTTCAGGGTACACAGGGTAATGACCGCGCCGACATAGTCTTGTGGCACCAGGATATGGGCGGTGATGATGGGTTCGCGGATCTCTTCCACCTTGCCCGGGTCCGGCAGACGCGACGGGTTGTCGACATGAATCACGCTACCGTCTTTCAACACCAGCTCATACACCACGGTTGGCGCCGTGGTGATCAGGTCCATGTCGAATTCGCGCTCCAGCCGTTCCTGCACGATTTCCAGGTGCAACAGGCCCAGGAAGCCGCAGCGGAAGCCAAAGCCCAGTGCCTGCGACACTTCAGGTTCGTATTTGAGCGAGGCGTCGTTCAGCTGCAGCTTTTCCAGCGCATCGCGCAGGGCTTCGTAATCGTGGCTTTCCACCGGATACAGGCCGGCAAATACCTGCGACTGCACTTCCTTGAAGCCCGGCAGGGCTTCGGTAGCCGGCGTCTTCATCAGGGTGATGGTGTCACCCACCTTGGCCGACTTCAGCTCCTTGATACCGGCAATGATGAAGCCTACCTCGCCTGCGTTCAGCACATCGCGCTGTACCGACTTGGGCGAGAACACACCGACCTGCTCCACCAGATGCTCGGCACCGGTGGCCATGAACTTGATCTTGTCCTTGGGGCGAACCTGACCATCCTTGACCCGCACCAGCATCACCACGCCGACGTAGTTGTCGAACCAAGAGTCGATGATCAGGGCTTTGAGCGGGCCATCCGGATTGCCTTCCGGCGGCGGAATCTTGCTGACCACCACTTCGAGGATGTCCTGAATGCCGATACCAGACTTGGCCGAGGCACGCACGGCATCAATGGCTTCAATACCGATGATGTCCTCGATTTCCTGGGACACGCGCTCGGGCTCGGCTGCTGGCAGGTCGATCTTGTTCAGCACCGGCACCACTTCCACGCCCAGATCGATGGCGGTATAGCAGTTGGCCACGGTTTGTGCTTCCACCCCTTGCGAGGCATCCACCACCAACAGTGCGCCTTCGCAGGCAGACAGCGAGCGGGAAACCTCGTAGGAAAAGTCCACGTGTCCCGGGGTGTCGATCAGGTTCAGGTTGTACACCTGTCCGTCGCGCGCCTTGTATTGCAAGGCTGCCGTCTGGGCCTTGATGGTGATGCCGCGTTCTTTCTCGATATCCATCGAGTCGAGCACCTGGGCACTCATTTCACGCAGTTCGAGGCCACCGCAAAACTGGATGAAGCGGTCGGCCAGGGTCGATTTGCCATGGTCAATATGGGCAATGATCGAGAAATTTCTGATATGTTTCATCGGTATCCAGCAAAAAGATAAGGGCACGCTGGCGTGCCCTTGAACAACTCACACTGGCGCGGATTTTAGCCGATTTCGCCCAAATGTGCAGCCAAAGCAGGAATATCGAGATGCCAGTGACAAATCTCCTGCTCGCCTTCCATCAAAACTGGCACCAGTTCGTTGAATCTGGCCTCCAGCACGGGGTCTGCATCCACATCCACCACATTCAGCTCGAAGCCATGCCTGGCCTGCCACGGCTGCAGCTCGGCCAGCATCTGATGGCACAGGCTGCAGTACTCTCGAAAATACAAAGTCAGTTTCATTCTTCTCCACCAATGCTCAAGGGCACAAACAGGACGATGCCCTGACGCCAGAGCTGCAAGGCCAGCGTACTGCCCTTGGGTGCGGCAGCCACTGCAGCCTTGAACTGGGCAAAGCTGCTTAGCGGCTCGCCGCCCAGGCCGACAATCACATCACCGGGCTGCACGCCGGCCCGCGCTGCAGCACCGCTGGCACGCTTGACCTGCAGGCCGTATTTGACACCCACCTTGGCCAGCTGCTGCGGCGACAGCTCCTGCAACGCCAGACCGATCTGCTTCATGTTCTGGGCATCCGGCACGGCCTGCGGCGAGCGGTATTCGCGCTGGGCGCTGCGAGCATCCTCCGATTTCAGCTCTTCAGGCACCACTGTCAGCTTCTGCATGGCACGATGACGCCACACCTCCAGCACCACCGGCTTGCCCGGACGGATGGCTCCAATCAGGCGCGGCAAATCTGACGAGGACTCCACCGGCTGACCGGCAACGGAAAGGATGATATCACCGGTGCGCAAGCCTGCCTTCTCTGCCGGGCTCTTTTTCTCCACATCATTCACCAGCGCACCAGATGGTTTTGCCAGCCCGAACGATGTCGCCAGATCCTTGTTCAGCTCCTGTATCGCCACACCGATACGACCACGGCTGACCTTGCCGGTGGCCTTGAGCTGATCTGCCACATTCATGGCCACATCAATCGGAATCGAGAAGGAAATACCCATAAAACCACCGGACCGGCTGTATATCTGCGAATTGATACCTATCACTTCGCCTTTCAGATTGAACAGCGGGCCGCCCGAATTACCCGGATTGACTGCGGCATCCGTCTGCAGGAAGGGGACAAAGTTCTCATCCGGCAGCAAACGGTTCTTGGCCGAGACAATGCCGGAAGTCACCGTGTTTTCAAAGCCGAAGGGCGAGCCAATAGCCAGTACCCACTCGCCCACTTTTACATCGGCCATATTGCCCAGCCGCACTACCGGCAGGTTCTTGGCATCGATCTTGAGCAAGGCCACATCGGTGCGGGCATCAGAACCGACCACCTTGGCCTTGAATTCACGCTTGTCGGTGAGCGTCACAGTAATTTCATCGGCCCGCGCCACGACGTGGGCATTGGTCAGCAGATAGCCATCTGCCGAGATGATGAAGCCAGAGCCCAGCGAGCGCTCCTGCCGCTCTTGCTGCTGTTGCGGTGCAAAACGGCGAAAGAAGTCAAAAAAGGGATCGCCTTCCATGCCCTCGGGCAGCGCACTGAGATTCTGCTTGATGGTGGCGGTGGTACTGACATTGACGACAGCGCGCCCTTCGGTCTCGACGATGCGAGTGAAATCCGGCAGATCAGCAGCCCAAACGGCAGCGGGTTGAACGGTGTATGCTGCAGCCGCCAGCATGGCCGCAACGATCAGCTTCTTGATCGACATGGTCGCTCCATCTTGATGTGGTTTGCACAGGAAACAGCGGTGAAGATTAAAACAGCCCACTCTCCCGAACAAGGCGGGAGGGTGGGCCTGCACCATCATGGCTTGAGTGTGATCTTGAGGTTTCTGATCATGGCCAGCATGGTGGGTTCAGGCAGGTCGCCAACCAGAGTGACCAGATAATCCCCCTGCACGGCAGTTGCCATGTTGACGGCACCATGCAGATTGACCGCCCTCTCGGCACGACCATCAGTCTGCGGCTCGATGAATAGGGATAGCATGACCAGCCCATCACTGAACACCATATGCCGTATCGTGCGTTCGGCCTGGCCCGGCAGGCTGCGCTGCACCGCACGCAGCAGCTTGAAACCGGACGGCATACCGCTGACTTCAGAAGGCGCATCGGCATCCAGCGTCATCTGCGGTGCATTGGCACTGCGCAATACATAGTTCTGCTTGTACTGCGGCCGGAAAGCGGATTTATCCTTTGGCCCCTGCAGCTCGATCTCGGTAAAGGTGAACTGTTCAACCGCATCACCCGCAGCATTCTGGGTAATGACTTTCAAGGGCAAGTTGCTGACCGGCTCGACGCACAGACGCAGCAGATAGCGCTTGCTATCCCTGGGCTTGAGATCCATCCAGTTGCAATCCCGCTGCGCCACCCGGTCCTTGCCGCTGCGTTTTAGCGTATAGGATTGCGCAATATTGCCAATGTCATCAGGCAGGATGGCAGGGAACAATCGCATGGCGCTCACCTTGGCTGCCGACAGCGACTTTGCATCCGGTGCATAGCAAGTCAGCTCCAGCCCTTTGCGGATGATTTCCCGCGACGGCCCATCCAGCGAGGTCCGCTTTTCCTGAATATTATCGCCAGTCCCTCCCCGAACAATACGGAAAGTTTCCAGCGAACCATTCATCTGGTGCAGATAGGTACCCGTCAGGGGCTGCTGCCTTGCGGCAACAGCCGCCCTCTTCACCACCAGCCAATCATCATCTGCATGGGCGAGCATGGCCACGCCCATCAGACAGACCCCGGACAGCTGTGTAAGACGCATCAGTGGCGGACTCCATTTCCGTAAGAGACCTTGTAGACGCTTTGGTCTGCCGTCATTTCCTGATGGGCTGCCAGATAAAGGTCGTCATGCTCCTGGGCCGCCTGAACCGCCGCCACCGGAACACCTCGATCAGCAACCGCCGAGGCCGCATTGCCATGCGACAACTGCTGCCAGCCCACCACGGCAGCAAAGCTGACGCTGGCCGCCAGCGCAACAGCTCCGGCACGCCGGTTGCGCACTGGCGCAAACCAGCGGTGCGGCGCCAGCACCGTGGGCTCGCCAGCAAGACGCTCGGCCACATGGCGGCGCACGTCCACCGCAACATGGGTGTTGGCACGCATGGCATCACCAATCAGGTGATAAGCATCCCACACCTGCTTGAGCTCCTCTTCCTCAGTGATGGCTTTGATGGTTCTGTCTGCGGGCTGCCCGTCCAGCTCGCCATCCATCAGTGCAGATAATTTTTCTTTCATACCTACCACCTTCTGTTCTTGGCCGTATCCAGCAATGGCCTCAATTCGGCAGCAATTGCCTCCCGCGCCCGAAAAATGCGCGAGCGGACGGTGCCGATGGGACAATTCATCACCTGTGCAATCTCTTCGTAGGACAGTCCGTCCATCTCCCGCAGGGAAATGGCCGTTCTGAGTTCCTCCGGCAAAGCCTGCACGGCGCTATTCACTGTCGTCACGATTTCCTTGTTCATCAGCTCGGTTTCGGGCGTATTCATGTCGGGAACTTGCGACGCCAGGTCGAAGCTCTCGCCATCCTCGTCCTCAAACTCACTGTTGACCATCGGGCGACGCCCGGCGGAACTGAGGAAATTCTTGGCAGTATTGATGCCGATCCGGTACAGCCATGTGTAAAACGCGCTCTCGCCACGAAAAGATGGCAAGGCGCGATACGCTTTGACGAATGCTTCTTGCGTCACATCTTCGATGTCGGCACCGTCGCGAATGAAACGTGACAAAAGTCTGGCCAGGCGACGCTGATATTTTGCAACAAGCAGGTCGAAAGCTCTTTTTTCACCTCGCTGGGCACGCTCCACCAACTGTTGATCGATCTCACGATCACTCATGTCGTTGTAATGCTCCCTGAATTGTCCACTGGTTTAGTTGTATGTACGGCCGTGCGGACACAGCACTAGACCGTGGCACGTGCAATGAGTTCCCCCGAGCTTTGCTGCCCGGAAACATACCAGACTGCACCCGAATCTGAAACTTCCCTCCACCTGGAGGTGCGATAGAGCGTTTGCACTCCAACCAAGCACTTGCTAGAATAACTGCAACATCACCCGCACCCCACACAAGGACCCCGTCATGAGCACACCCGGTCAACGCTTCCGTCGCGCCGTAGAACAAGAAAAGCCGCTGCAGGTTGTGGGCGCAGTCAACGCCTATGCAGCACGTTTGGCCGAACACTCAGGCTTCAAGTCCCTGTATCTGTCCGGTGGCGGCGTTGCCGCATGTTCCTGCGGCATTCCTGATCTGGGCATCACCACCCTGGAAGACGTGCTGATTGATGTGCGCCGCATTACCGATGTAACCGAACTGCCGCTGCTGGTGGATATCGATACCGGCTGGGGTGGTGCTTTCAATATCGCCCGCGCCATCCGCAGCCTGGAAAAAGCCGGTGCCGCTGCCGTGCATATCGAAGACCAGGTACAGCAAAAGCGCTGTGGCCACCGCCCGAACAAGGCGATTGTCAGCCAGGAAGAAATGGTAGACCGCATCAAGGCCGCCACCGATGCGCGCAAGGATGACAGCTTCGTCATCATGGCGCGTACCGATGCGCTGGCGGTGGAAGGACTGGATTCCGCCATCGAACGCGCCGTGGCCTGCGTGGAAGCCGGTGCCGACATGATCTTCCCGGAAGCCATGACCGACCTGGCCATGTACAAGCAATTTGCCGAAGCCGTGGGTGTGCCGGTGCTGGCAAACATCACCGAGTTTGGCTCCACCCCGCTCTACACCACACAGGAACTGGGCGAAAACGGCGTGTCGCTGGTGCTGTACCCGCTGTCGGCCTTCCGTGCCATGAGCCAGGCCGCACTGAATGTGTACGGCGCGCTGCGTCGCGACGGTACTCAGAAAAATGTGCTGGACCTGATGCAAACCCGCATGGATCTGTACGAACACCTGGGCTATCACAGCTACGAGCAAAAGCTGGATGGCCTCTTTGCCGAAGGCAAAAACAAGTAACTGTCCGCCGAAGGCAAAAATAAATAACCAATCAGGCCGGGCGGCCATGTGCAGCCCAGCCATGCACACAACAGTAACAGCAGAAAAATTGTCCAAGGAGAAATGGCATGACTGAAGTGGTTCTGACTGGCAAGCCGAAGAAATCGGTCGCCCTGTCCGGCGTTGCCGCCGGCAACACCGCCCTGTGCACGGTTGGCCGTACCGGCAACGACCTGAGCTATCGCGGCTATGACATTCTGGATATCGCCGATCAGTGCGAATTTGAAGAAGTCGCCTACCTGCTGGTGCACGGCAAGCTGCCGAACAAGGCCGAGCTGGCCGGCTACAAGCAAAAGCTGAAAGCCCTGCGCGGCCTGCCGCAAGTGGTGAAGAGCGTGCTGGAAGCTCTGCCCGCCTCCGCCCACCCGATGGATGTGATGCGCAGCGGCGTGTCCGCCCTGGGCTGCACCCTGCCGGAAAAGGACGACCACAATATCGCCGGTGCGCGTGACATCGCCGACCGCCTGATGGCTTCCTTCGGCTCCATGCTGCTGTACTGGTACCACTTCAGCCACAACGGCAAGCGCATCGACGTGGAAACCGACGACGACTCCATCGGCGGCCATTTCCTGCACCTGCTGCACGGTGAAAAGCCGTCCGAGCTGTGGGTGAAGGCGATGCATACCTCGCTGATCCTGTACGCCGAGCACGAATTCAACGCCTCCACCTTTACCAGCCGCGTGATTGCCGGTACCGGTTCGGACATGTACTCCAGCATTACCGGTGCCATTGGCGCGCTGCGCGGCCCCAAGCACGGCGGCGCCAATGAAGTGGCGTTTGAAATCCAGAAGCGTTACGACACGCCGGATGAAGCCGAAGCCGATATCAAGGCCCGCGTGGAACGCAAGGAAGTGGTAATCGGCTTTGGCCACCCGGTGTACACCATCTCCGACCCGCGCAACAAGGTGATCAAGGAAGTGGCGCGCAATCTGTCCGCCGCAGCCGGCGACAGCAAGATGTTCGACATTGCCGAGCGTCTGGAAAGCGTGATGTGGGACATCAAGAAGATGTTCCCCAATCTGGACTGGTTCTCCGCCGTGTCCTACCACATGATGGGCGTACCGACTGCCATGTTCACCCCGCTGTTCGTGATTGCCCGTACCAGCGGCTGGAGCGCACACGTGATCGAGCAACGCATTGACGGCAAGATCATCCGTCCGTCGGCCAACTACACCGGCCCGGACGATCAGGCCTTCGTGCCGCTGGCACAACGCTGATGGTCAGGGGAGCTAAGCCGCAAGGATAGCTCCCCGCTTTGCTTCCACCCTGAGAGTTTTAGCGACGCCATGAACAAAAACTACCGCACCCGATTGCCCGGCAGCCAGCTGGACTACTACGACACCCGCGCCGCCGTTGACGCCATTGCGCCCGGCGCCTATGCCACCCTGCCCTATACCTCGCGCGTACTGGCCGAGCAACTGGTGCGCCGCTGCGAACCGGAACTGCTGACCGACGCGCTCAAGCAATTGATCGAACGCAAGCGTGACCTGGACTTCCCCTGGTATCCGGCGCGCGTGGTATGCCATGACATTCTGGGCCAGACCGCCCTGGTCGACCTGGCCGGCCTGCGCGACGCCATCGCCGACAAGGGTGGCGACCCCTCGCTGGTCAACCCGGTGGTGCCGACGCAATTGATTGTCGACCACTCGCTGGCCGTGGAATGTGGTGGTTTCGACCCGCAAGCCTTCGAAAAAAACCGTGCCATTGAAGACCGTCGCAATGAAGACCGCTTCCACTTCATCGAGTGGACCAAGACTGCCTTCAAGAATGTGGATGTGATTCCGGCCGGCAACGGCATCATGCACCAGATCAATCTGGAAAAAATGTCGCCGGTGATTCAGGTGCGTGACGGCGTGGCCTTCCCCGACACCTGTGTCGGCACCGACAGCCACACCCCGCACGTGGATGCGCTGGGCGTGATCGCCATCGGCGTGGGTGGCCTGGAAGCGGAAACCGTGATGCTGGGCCATCCGTCCATGATGCGCCTGCCGGACATCGTCGGCGTCAAGCTCACCGGCCAACGCCAGCCCGGCATTACCGCCACCGACATCGTGCTGGCGCTCACCGAGTTCCTGCGCAAGGAACGCGTGGTGGGCGCTTATGTCGAGTTCTTTGGTGATGGTGCTGCCAGCCTGTCCATCGGCGACCGTGCCACCATTTCCAATATGTGCCCGGAATATGGTGCCACTGCCGCCATGTTCTACATCGACCAGCAAACCATCGACTACCTCAAGCTGACCGGCCGCGAAGCCGAGCAAGTGGCGCTGGTGGAAAACTATGCCAAGGTCAGCGGCCTGTGGGCCGACAGCCTGGAAAGCGCGCAATACGAACGCGTGCTGGAGTTCGACCTCTCCAGCGTGGTACGCAATATGGCTGGCCCGTCCAACCCGCACAAACGTCTGCCCACCTCGGCACTGGCCGAGCGCGGCATTGCGGTTGACCTGGCCAAGGCCCGTGCCGAAGAAGCCGAAGGCCTGCTGCCGGATGGCGCGGTCATCATTGCCGCCATCACCAGCTGCACCAACACCAGCAACCCGCGCAATGTGGTGGCCGCCGGCCTGCTGGCCAAGAAAGCCAATGAACTGGGCCTGCTGCGCAAGCCGTGGGTGAAGTCCTCGTTTGCCCCGGGCTCCAAGGTGGCCAGGCTGTATCTGGAAGAAGCCGGACTGCTGCCGGAACTGGAAAAGCTGGGCTTTGGCATCGTCGCCTATGCCTGCACCACCTGTAACGGCATGTCCGGCGCACTGGACCCGAAAATCCAGCAGGAAATCATAGACCGCGACCTGTACACCGCCGCCGTACTGTCGGGCAACCGCAACTTCGATGGCCGTATCCACCCCTATGCCAAGCAGGCCTTCCTCGCCTCGCCACCGCTGGTCGTGGCTTACGCCATTGCCGGTACCGTGCGCTTTGATATCGAAAAAGACGTACTGGGCGTGGTGGATGGCAAGGAAATCCGCCTGCAGGACCTGTGGCCGTCCGATGATGAGATCGACGCCATCGTGGCACGCTGCGTGAAGCCGGAACAGTTCAAGCAGGTGTACATCCCGATGTTCGACCTGGGTCAGGTGGAAGAAGCCAAGAGCCCGCTGTACGACTGGCGTCCGATGTCCACCTACATCCGTCGCCCGCCCTACTGGGAAGGCGCGCTGGCCGGGGAGCGCACGCTCAAGGGCATGCTGCCGCTGGCGGTGCTGCCGGACAACATCACCACCGACCACCTGTCGCCGTCCAACGCCATCCTGCCCAACTCGGCTGCCGGGGAATACCTGGCCAAGATGGGCTTGCCGGAGGAGGACTTCAACTCCTACGCCACCCACCGTGGCGACCACCTCACCGCCCAGCGCGCCACCTTTGCCAACCCACAACTGGTGAACGAAATGGCGGTAGTGGATGGCGCGGTGAAGAAGGGGTCGCTGGCGCGTATCGAGCCGGAAGGCAAGGTCACCCGCATGTGGGAAGCCATCGAAACCTATATGGCGCGCAAACAGCCGCTGATCATCATTGCCGGTGCCGACTACGGCCAGGGCAGCTCGCGTGACTGGGCAGCCAAGGGCGTGCGGCTGGCCGGGGTGGAAGCCATCGTGGCCGAAGGCTTCGAACGCATCCACCGCACCAACCTGGTGGGCATGGGCGTGTTGCCGCTGGAATTCAAGGCTGGCACCAACCGCAAGACGCTGGCCATTGATGGCACCGAAAGCTACGACGTCAAGGGTGATATCTCGCCGCGCTGCACGCTGACGCTGGTGATTCACCGTCGCAATGGCGAAACGCTGGAAGTACCGGTCACCTGCCGTCTGGATACCGCCGCCGAAGTGCGCGTATATCAGGCCGGTGGCGTGCTGCAGCGCTTTGCCCAGGACTTCCTGGAGTCCACCACCGCTTGAGTTTTGCTGCTCCCGGCCTGCGGGTATGTCCCTGCCGGCAGGCCGGACCCAGAGCAGCCCCCTTAGAACCCGTTCATAGTCAGCTGCGCTAGTTGAATATGGGGGCGATACCGCGTTAAAAACGTCTTCGGAATGCTCATTGACTCCATGTCAACTCCGCTTTCCCAGTTGTTTACGGTCGTTTTCGCCTTGTCTCGCTCTAGCTCACAAGACTCTGAACAGATTCTTATGATGCAGGGCGGCGCGAAATCCGTTTCGCAGCCGCCCTGCTGCTTGCCACCCTATTCCGGCAATGCCTGTTGACGGCCTTGCCCACAGCATGACAGGAGAGACTGCATGGCCCATGCTCCACAAATCCGCATACCTGCCACCTATATCCGTGGCGGCACCAGCAAGGGGGTGTTTTTCCGCCTGCAAGACCTGCCTGCCGCCGCGCAGCAAGCCGGCCCGGTGCGTGACGCCATCCTGATGCGGGTGATCGGCAGCCCCGATCCCTACGGCAAGCAGATCGATGGCATGGGCGGAGCCACCTCCAGCACCAGCAAGACGGTGATCCTGGCCAAGAGCAGCCGGCTCGATCACGATGTGGACTACCTGTTTGGCCAGGTGGCCATCGACAAGGCCTTTGTCGACTGGAGCGGCAACTGCGGCAACCTGTCCGCCGCCGTCGGCTCCTTTGCCATCATGAGCGGGCTGGTGGACGCCAGCCGCATCCCGGCCAATGGCGTGGCCACGGTACGCATCTGGCAGGCCAATATCAGCAAGACCATCATCGCCCACGTACCCGTCACCAACGGTGAAGTACAGGAGACCGGCGATTTCGAACTGGACGGCGTCACCTTCCCGGCCGCCGAGGTACAACTGGAATTCCTCGACCCGGCCGACGAGGGCGAAGGCGATGGCGGCGGCGCGATGTTCCCCACCGGCAATGTGGTGGACACGCTGGATGTTCCGGGCGTGGGCAGTTTCCAGGCCACCATGATCAACGCCGGCATCCCCACCATCTTCCTTAACGCAGCAGAACTGGGTTACAGCGGTAGCGAACTGCAGGAGGCCATCAATGGCGATGCGACGGCACTGGCCCGCTTTGAAACCATCCGCGCACACGGCGCGGTACGCATGGGGCTGATCAAGGACATCACCGAAGCGGCCACCCGCCAGCACACCCCCAAGATTGCCTTTGTCGCCCCTCCAGAGGGCTATACCGCGTCCAGTGGCAAGCAGATTGACGCCAGCGACATCGACCTGCGCGTGCGCGCCATGTCCATGGGCAAGTTGCACCATGCGATGATGGGCACCGCTGCGGTGGCCATCGGCACGGCTGCCGCCATTCCGGGCACGCTGGTAAACCTGGCCGCCGGTGGTGGCGAACGTCAATCGGTGCGCTTTGGCCACCCCTCAGGCACCCTGCGCGTAGGTGCGGAAGCCAGGCTGGTGGACGGCCAGTGGCAGGTCAGCAAGGCCATCATGAGCCGCAGTGCCCGCGTACTGATGGAAGGCTTTGTACGCATCCCCGGCGACAGCTTCTGAGCCTTGCCAACAGGCAAAGAAAATGGCCACCTTCCGTGGCCATTTTTATTTTGAACACACCGACCAGACTCAGTCTGCTTCCACCACCCGGTTACGCCCTGCCCGCTTGGCCTTGTACAAGGCCATGTCCGCCTGCTTTACCCAAGCCGCCTTGTCCTGCATCACGATGGAAGTGGCGGCTACACCCAGGCTTATCGTGACCTCAATTTCCCTATCATTGCAGTGCAAGGCTCTACCTGCCATTTGCTGACGCAGGCGCTCGGCCAGTTGCATGCCACCTTCCAGTGTGGTTTGCGGCAATACCAGCAAAAACTCCTCGCCACCATAGCGGATGGCGGTATCGATGGCGCGGGTATGCTCCAGTAACAACATGGCAACACGCTCGATCACCCGGTCACCAACATCATGACCATATTCATCATTCACCTGCTTGAAATGGTCGATATCCAGCATGATCAACACCGCCTGCAGCCCCGAACGCTGACTGCGCAGCCACTCTTGTTGCAATACCTCATCTCCGGAGCGCCGATTGAGCAGCCCGGTCAGCCCATCCAGCCGCACCAGTTGTGCCAGATAGGCATTGCTTTGCTTCAGCGCATTGAGCAATTGCTGGTTGCGCCCCTGCCAGTGCAGAAACAGACGATAAGCAAAAAAGGCATTAAACAACACCAGCAGGGCAAACACCCAGAAGAATACCCAGCCGGTCTGGGTCATCACCAGCGCTGCATGGCGGATATCCGGTGGCAGACCATGCTGAAGCTGCCCTAGCAGCAGGCTGCTGCCCAAGCTGAGCGACAGATAGCCATATACCAGTGCGCCCACGCTGACCAAGGCCAGCAGCAGCACGATCAGGTGCCGTGACTCAGCCTCGGCAGCCGACTTCAGGGCAATGTAGCGACTTAGCCAGCGATCGGTCACCAACCAGCTCAAAGACAGAACCGGCCCCACAAGCAACAGGTTCTGCAGGAAAAAACCCAGCCACCAGCCCTGCCAGATGGGTAGTAGCTCGCTGAATGGCTGATTATTGCAATAGGTCCAGATCAGCGCACCGCTGGAGCTGAAAATGCTGCCGACGAAAGACAGCTGGATGAAGTGCACTACCGACTCCATGCTGCGCAGACCACGCAACATGGGAAGCGCGCGAAAACCCAGCACCATCACCGCCACACCCAGCGGGTCGGCAAAGGCAAACAATATGGCCCACTGCCAGGCCATGCCGGCATAAAGGGCCAGTACCAGTGTTGTCAGATACGCTTGCAGCGCCCCCCACCACCACCCCAGGCACAAGCTCCACCACAGGCTGATCAGCAAGGCCGGATACAAGGTGATATAGATTGTCACGCCGCCAAACTGCAGCGGAATGCCAGACCAGTCATCCACCACAGACAACAGGCCCAGGCCCAGCGACAGCAACAGACTAAACAGCCAGCCACCGAACAGGCAGCACCTCTCACGCCGGGAAATGACACGCCACAGCCGCCATGGCGTCATGACGGGTGGCCGCAGTACAGCGTCCGGGGCTGCCAGCGGCAGCACAGGAGAAGATTCTGGCGCGTCTGTATTCATGAGCGAAGTCGAGTCACCGCAATAAGGAAGTACCACATCACTCACCCCCGGGGAGAAGGGCGTGCCGCCTTGCCACATCGAGCAGCAGTGACGTTAGCATAGTTCAATGCAGACTATCATGGCGCATCTGCGTTGCCACCAGATATAAAAAAACCGCCAATGGCGGTTTTTTCGTCTCAAGCAATATCGGCCATGCACTCACCCAGCCGTACCGGGCAGGCCGGCTGCCAGGCCGCATTGAAATGCATGCCACCACCGGCGGGAAACAGCAGTACCACGGTGGAGCCCAACTGGAAGCGGCCCATTTCCTCACCCTTGCGGATGAAGATCTGCTGATCCTGGTAATCCCAGCGCTGGATCCGACCCGGACGCGGCGGGTTCACCAGGCCATGCCATACCGTGGCCATGCTGCCCACGATGGTGGCACCCACCAGCGTCAGGACAAAGCGGCCATGCGGACCGTCAAACTCACATACCACCCGCTCATTGCGGGCAAACAGGCCCGGCACACCACGCGCCGTGGCCGGATTCACCGAAAACAGCGCACCGGGAACATAAGTCATGCTCAACAGGCGGCCATCGCAGGGCATGTGGATGCGGTGATAATCACGCGGGCTCAGATAGATGGTGGCAAAGAAGCCATCCCGATAGTGCGCAGCCATGTCGGCATCACCACCTACCAGCGCTGTCGTGGAATAGTCATGACCCTTGGCCTGGAAAATCTGGTCCTGCCGGATTGCACCAAACTGGCTGACGGCACCATCTACCGGGCAGATCAATGCACTGTCGGCCAGCGGTCGCGCACCTGCGCGCAGCGGCCGGGTAAAAAACTGGTTGAAACTGGCATAGCTGGTAATATCCGGCGCGGCTGCTTCGGCCATGTTTACCTGATAGCGACCGACAAACCAGCGGATCACCGCCGTGGTCAGGCTGCCAGCCTCGGTGCCAGCCAGTTTGCCGGCCAGAATGGTCAGGGCCTGTTTAGGCAGAAGATATTGCAGCCATACGGCAAAGCGTTCGGACACGATGTGAAACCTTGAATGCGGACAGCCGGACATTATAAGCCGGACTGACAGTGAATGCGAAACGCCGATCTGCATTTGCCTGCACTGCCGCTGACTGACCACAAGCACTGGAAAGCAGGACCACTGCTATCTAGAATGCAGACGGGTTCTTCATTCAGCCCCACTTCCTCATAACAAGGAACCAAGATGAGCACACTGAACGTTCTGGCCATTTGCGGCAGCCTGCGCCGTGCCTCCACCAATATGGGTCTGCTGCGCTACGCCAAGACACATGCGCCAGCCGGCATCCAGATCGAAATTGCCGATCTCAGTCAGGTCCCGTTCTACAACGCCGACATCACCGACAAACCGGCCGCTGTGCAACAACTGCTGGCACAACTGGCACAGGCTGATGCCTTGCTGCTGGGCTGCCCGGAATACAACTACTCCATGGCTCCTGCGCTGAAAAACGCGCTGGACTGGGCATCGCGCGAACCGGACAACAAACTGCTGGCCGGCAAGGCTGTGGCCATTCTGGGCGCAGGTGGCGGCATGGGCACATCCCGCGCGCAATATCACCTGCGTCAGAGCTGCGTGTTTCTCGACCTGCACCCGTTGAACAAGCCGGAAGTGTTTGCCAATGCCTTTGCCGGTGGTTTTGATGCCGAGGGCAATCTCACTGACGAACGCCTGCAAGGCCTTGTCCTGCAGCAACTGGCAGCACTGCAAGCCCTGGTCAGCAAATTGGCCGCCTGATTCCCGGACACCGAAGTGAGCAACGCCGGCACGGTATCTCCCTGCCGGCGTTTTGCATGGATTTTTACTTAATTTTTCATCAATCCTGCCGATAATCAAACATCAGCTTGCCCTGCTACCGGCCCAACCATTACCAGCCCGTCCCGCATTGCGCGCAAGCATTCTTGTCGTACTGAGCAGGAGCCTCTCATGACCATCAACAGCGTCAACAGCAGCCTGCTGCTGAATGCCACCCTCAGCAGCAGCACCGTTACCGACAGCAAAACCGGCAGCAGCACCAGCAGTAGCACCCTCACCGTGGATGAGGTGGTCACCATCGGGCAGAACAACGATGACAGCAGCGCCCTGACCTATGGCAAACCCACCGCCAGCAGCACGCCAAGCACACCAGTGGATGTGTCGGCCTTGCTGGCCAAGTCCAACCAGCAGGTGTCGGACTTCCTCAAGCTGCTGGGCAATCTGGTTCAACAGCAGGGCCTGCAATGGAATAAGGTGGTGAGCGGGGAGCAACAGCTGACTGTCGATCCGCAAACCAAGGCAGCGGCTACCCAGGCACTGTCCGAAGATGGTGAGATGGGCATCAAGAACACTGCGCGTCGCATTCTGGACTTTGCCCGGCTGGGCATAGGTAATGACCCCAGCAAGCTGGACAGTATCCGCGCAGCGGTGCAGCAGGGTTTTGACGAGGCAAAAAAGGTATTTGGCGGCAGTCTGCCGGAAATCAGCAACCAGACACGGGATGCCATCATGGCCACGCTGGACGACTGGCAGAAGAATGGTCTGCCCAGCAATAACGACTACACGCTGATTCGGCCAGATCAGCAGCAGGACAACAGTCAAAGCACACAGAACAGCAGTAGCTGAGCAACTTGCCCGCCGCCCTGCCAGGCAGCGGGCAGGCCCGTCGACACTCAGTAAATGTCGCGACCGAAGTACTGCAGGCTCAGCTTGTGATAGGTGCCATTGGCCCGCAATGCGGCCATTGCCTTGTTCAGCCGTGCCACCAGCTCCTTGTCCTCCTTGCGCACCGCCATGCCGGCACCGGAACCCAGCACCTCGCGCTCGGCAGCATTGTCACCATTGATGGAGGGGCCGACCAAGGCAAACGCCTTGCCCGGCTCACTCTTCAGAAAACCTGCCTCGACTTGCAGCTCATCCTGGAAGCTGGCATCCAGCCGGCCATTTACCAGGTCGGCATAGGCCTTGTCCTGATCTTCATACCGCACCACATCCATGCCACGCGGCCCCCAGAACTTGCTCAGGTACATATCGGCCGTGGTGCCGCGCTGCACCCCTACCCGCTTGCCTTTCATGCCCTCCACCGTGAACTTGAGCGGACTGCCCTTGGCAGCGATCAGCCGCTGCGGCGTGCGGAAATAACGCTCGCTGAAACTGACGGCTTTGGCCCGTTCACTGGTAATGGTCATCGACGACATGATCACGTCGTACTTCTTGGCCATCAGGCCGGGGATGATGCCATCCCAGTCCTGATTGATCAGGTTACAGCGGGCTTTCATTTCTTTGCACAGGGCCATCGCCAGGTCTGCCTCGAAACCGACAATCTGCCCAGCCGGGTTCAGCGATTCGAACGGCGGATAGGTGGCATCCATGCCGATACGCAGATTATTCAGATCCGTCGCTCCGGCTTGCAGGGCGACAGCAGACAACAACACGGCACACCAGGATTGCAGCTTCATCTTGATTCCTCCGGACTGGGTGAGTAGACAAACGCACGACAAGGGACGGCTTGGTGTTATCACGCCACACCCGTCAAGGGGCGTGGCGGTACGGCAAGACAGTTCTGGCAATCAGGACAGATCACGCTCCAGCAACAACATGTCGTCGAAGCGTTCCTGACGGCGGATCAGGCGGTATTGGCCCGGCCCGTCAATCAACACCGCAGCAGAGCGCGGCTGGGCGTTGTACACAGTCTGGTTTTCCAGCTGGTAGGCACCCACATCCAGAAAGGCCAGCACATCGCCCGGCGCACTGGCCTCAGGCAGCAAAAACTGCTCACCCAGCGGGCCATGGCGGAAGTAATCGCCACCATCGCACAAGGGGCCACCCAGCTTCACGGGCTGATTGTGGCTGTCCGTCATGCGACTGGCGTTGTAGACATAGAAGTACCAGTCCTTGTAATCCGGAATGGCATTGAAGCCGGCATCCAGCATGCACCACTGCACCTGGCCTTCCACGCTGCCATCCTCCCGCAGTAGGGTCTTGCCCTTGGCGGTCACCATGCTGGTGAGCAGCACCCCGGCACTGCTCACCACCTTGCGCCCCGGCTCGATGCAGATTTCGATGTCATCGCGCCAGGCATGCACTTCGCGGATGACGGCGGCGGCAAATTCATCGGCACCAATCTGCGGTTGCATATTGTCCGGCCCGCCCAGACCACGGTCGGTGGCGTAGCGGTACGGTGCGGGAATGCCGCCACCGACGTTGATCATGTCAAAGCGCACACCCAGTGCGGTTTCCAGCTGGCGGGCACAATCCACCAGCACACGGGTGGCGGCGCCAAACGGCTCGGCATCCGGCACCTGATCCCCCACATGCATGTGCAGACCGCACAGCTTTACATAGGGCATGTCCAGTGCCTGACGGCAAATGCCTTCGGCGTCGGCCAGATCCACCCCGGACTTGGCGCGGAATGCCGTCATCAGGCCCTCATGGGTGGCGGCCTTGACGTTGGGTTCCACCCGCAGGCAAATGCGTACCGGGATTTGCAGCTGACGGCTGATGCGGTCGATGGCCAGCAATTCGTGCTCGCTGTCGACATTGATGGCATGCAGTTGCTGGCGGATGGCAAATTCCAGTTCTTCATCCCGCTTCACCACGCCGTTGTACACAATCTGGCTGCCGGCAAAACCTGCGGCCAGACAGCGGCGGATTTCATTGGCCGAATTGGCTTCGATGCTGATGCCGGATTCACGCACCACCTGCAGTACCGCCAGCAAAGAGCAGGCCTTGGAGGCATAGCAGATGCGGGTATTGGCATGGCTGGCAAAAGCCTGGCAGATTTCATCGACATTGCGGCGGATTTCCGGCGCGGAATAGACAAACAAGGGCGAACCGAACTTTGCGGCCAGTGCCGGCAAATCCATCCCCTCCAGTTGCAACTGTCCATCAGCAGCAGACAGCCGGCGGTCGTGTTGCAGGGTGTATTGCCGTTGGGAATCGAAATCGTGGTGCATGCGCTCTCCGTATGATGGTGCTGTTTGTTGCCAAACATACGGAAATCGCCTAATTTTCACGAGCGAATAATTGGCATGGAATCATTCCGATCCGTCATGAACGACACCCACCACCTGCCCTCGCTCACGGCACTGCGCGCCTTTGTCACCGTAGCGGATACCAGCAGCTTTACCGAGGCGGCCCGCCGCCTGTTCCTGACCCAGGGTGCCATCAGCAAGCAGATCCGCCTTTTGGAACAGCATTACGGCACCGCGCTGCTACAACGGCAAAGCCGGCTGATCCAGCTCACACCGTCCGGCCGCACCCTGCTGCCAGTAGCGCGTGATGTGGTGGAGCGGCTGAAGGAGGTTGAGCGCAAGCTGAAAACGCAAAGCGACATCCTCAGCCTGCAGGTGTACGTGAGTTTTGCCGTGCGCTGGCTGATGCCGCGGCTGGGCAGCTTTTACCAGCAACACCCGCTTACCCAGCTACGCATAGACAGCATGGTGTACGAACCAGCAGAACTGGACCCGGCCATCAACCAGGCCTACATCCTGTTCGGCCATGGCCAATGGCCTGACATGCAGGCCGAACTGCTGCTGCCAGAGCTACTAAGCCCAGTGTGCGCACCGTCCATGCTGGCAGAACTACCCTCGCTGGACGCGCTGGCCGGCCACACCCTGTTTCATACCACCCGCGACTACGAGGAATGGATTGGCTGGCTGGCCACGCAAGATATCCGCTCGCTGGTACAGTACAAGCATCAGGTGGTTGATTTGCACCACTTGGCCTGGACCGCCGCCGCCAGCGGGCTTGGCGTGGCCATCGGCGATATGGAATTACTGCAGGACGAGCTGGAACAAGGCCGGCTGGTGCGGCCCTTCGACAGCGTGCTGCGTACCGGTGCCGGCTACTGGCTGGTGTATCCGCACAGCTACGCCGAGCATCCCGGGCTACAAGCCTTGCTGAGCTGGCTGCGCGAACAGGCCGCGCTCAAGCGGCTGCAGCAATAGAAAAAGCCCGGCATGAGGCCGGGCAACAAGTCAACAACACAGGAGAAATTACAAGGGAAGATGGCTGGACAGGGCGTTGAGCTTGCGCAGTGCCAGCCGGAAGCGGGTATGAGCACGCGACACGGTGGATTCGCTGATATCCATCTGCTGGGCAGCAAAATAACCGGTCATGCCTTCCACTTCCATCAGCCATACTGCTTCGCGCGACCGCTTTTTCAGGCCGATCAGGTCGGCCACCTGGTTGAAATCGTCAAGTTTCATGGCGCTGATCTCCGACATCATGGGTGGGGGATGATGTACCTGGCCAGTGCTGCTGGACACTGGCAACCCCGGCTGACATCCAGACACGGGGCCCATATCTGCAGCATAGATGCTTGCATTAAAAATGCACTATCAGATTTTACCCACAGGCAAAATCATTACCCCTCACGCAGCTCCAGCCAGTCCAGCATCCCCAGGCCCGCAGCCCGGCCGCTAGCCAGGCAGGCGGTAAGTAGATAGCCGCCAGTGGGGGCCTCCCAATCCAGCATTTCCCCGGCGCAAAATACGCCGGGCAAGGTCTTGAGCATCAGCCGCCCATCCATGGCCTCAAACCGCACACCACCAGCGGTGCTGATGGCTTCGTCGATGGGACGAGTGGCATGCACGGTCAGTGGCAGGCGCTTGATGCCGGCTGCCAGACTGGCCATGTCATTGAAAGCCTCCTTGCTCAGACACTCGCGCAGCAGCCCGGCCCGTACGCCCTTGAGATTGAGCCGGCTTTGCAGATGGCTGGACAGCGAGCGCGAGCCACGCGGGTGCATCACTTCTGCCGCCACCTGTTCGGCACTCTTTTGTGGCAGCAAATCCAGATACACCGTGGCACTGCCATTGGCCAGCAAGCTGTCGCGGATGGGCGCACTGAAGGCATAGATCAGGTTGCCCTCCACCCCATAACTGCTGATCACGCACTCGCCGGTCTTGCGCACGGTATTGCCAGCCGGATCGGTAAACTCCAGTGTCACCGACTTGAGCGGCTGGCCGGCATACTTGTCGGCAAAGTGTGCACTCCAGTTGCAATCAAAACCACAATTGGCCGGCAACAGTGGACGCACGTCCACGCCGCGCTCTGCCAGCACGGGCAGCCAGCTGCCATCCGAGCCCAGCCTTTTCCAGCTGCCGCCACCCAGTGCCAGCAGCACGGCATCATGCCGTACCAGCAAGTCACCATCCGGCGTAGCAAAACGCAGCGCGCCCTGTGCATCCCAACCCAGCCAGCGATGCCGCACGCGAAACTGCACACCGGCCCCACGCAAGCGCGCCAGCCAGGCCCGCAGCAAGGGCGCTGCCTTCATTTCGCGCGGAAATACCTTGCCGGAACTGCCTACAAAGGTTTCCACGCCCAGGCCATGTACCCAGTCGCGCAGACGATCAGCATCAAACCCTGCCAACAAGGCCGTCATTTCGGCCTCGCGCTCCCGATAGCGCCCCAGAAAATCCGCCCGGGGTTCAGAGTGGGTAATGTTCATGCCGCCCACCCCGGCCAGCAGGAACTTGCGCCCTACCGACGGCATGACGTCGTACACCGTCACCTGCACTCCCGCGCTGGACAGCACTTCGGCTGCCATCAGCCCGGCGGGGCCACCACCGACAATGGCTACATGAAACAGGGACGGGGATGAGGGCATAGCAACTCCTGATTCCTGGCCTGGAAGCCAGCGGTAAAGCACATAAAGCGGGCAGCGGTAAATACCCGCCACGCGATGGAGGGCGGATTGTTGCAGAAAACCCGTCATAGCCCAAGCGTGTTGATGGTTGGCCTCTGCAGCACGGCAGATATTTGATATAAGCCAAGCATTGGTCATATGCCATGCGCTAGGCTGCGCGCTGTCAGCACGGCATCACATTGCCATGCCACAATCACGACGCTGCAACATAACAACAGAAAACAAAACAAAAGGAGGCGGGTTATCCCGTTTGCAATGAAGAAATTTTCCGAGTGGCCGATCTGGCTGAGGCTGACCAGCGCCATCTGGTGCTGTCTTGTCATTGCATGGAGTGGGCTGATTGCCTGGGAAACCACGGTCAGTCGTGATATTGCCGTATCGCAGGCCAAGGATCTGGCCAGCAGCATGAACGAAATGACCCTGGCCGGGCTCACCGGCATGATGATGACCGGCACCGTAGGTCAGCGCGATGTGTTTCTGGATCAGATCAAGGAACTGTCAGCCGTCCGGGAACTGCGCGTGATTCGCGGCGATGCCGTCAGCAAACAGTTTGGCCCGGGCAATGCCGGCGACAAGGCCCATGCTGCCGATGCCGCAGAAAAGAGCGCCCTCTCCAGTGGCCAGCCCTTTGTTGCCATCGAATCCAGCCCGCAACTGGGCGAGCACCTGCATGTGATTTATCCGGCGCGTGCGGCCAGCAACTATCTGGGCAAAAACTGCATGGGCTGTCATCAGGTGAGTGAAGGCACGCCGCTGGGTGCGGTCAGCATGCGCATCTCTCTGGAAAAACCCTATGCGTCAGTGGCGCAGTTCCGCAACCAGAGCATCCTGTTTGCCGTCGTGGCCTCGCTGCCGCTGATGGTGGTGGTATTCCTGTTCATCCGCCGCTTTGTCACCCGTCCGCTACAGGCCATGGCTTCCGGTCTGTCCGAACTGGCCAAGGGCGAAGGCGACCTTACCCGCCGTCTGGAAGTAAAACATAAGGATGAAATCGGCAAGACCGCCGGCCTGTTCAACCAGATGCTGGCGTCCATTGCCGATCTGGTCAGACAGGTGGGCACGGCCGCGCACAGTGTTGCCACCTCTTCCGCCCAGTTGCGCCAGGGGGCCGAAAAGCTGGCCGACGGGTCGCGCGCGCAAAACGGCCAGTCACAGGATGCCGCTCAGGCAGTAGAACAGCTGGCCGAGCATATCGGCGACATCGCCCGCCATGCCGAACAGGTGCTGGTGCAGTCGGACGAAAGCCTGCAACGCTCGCAGCAGGGACGGCAGAATCTGGCCCAGCTGCAACAGGAAGTGGGCCAGATCCAGCAGGCTGTCGAGATGATGTCCGAAGCGGAAACCGAGCTGATGCAATCCACCAGCTCGATTACCAGCATGACCCAGCAGGTGCGCGACATCGCCGAGCAGACCAATCTGCTGGCGCTCAATGCCGCCATCGAAGCCGCGCGCGCAGGCGAAGCAGGCCGCGGCTTTGCCGTGGTGGCAGACGAAGTACGCAAGCTAGCGGAAAAGTCCGCCCTGTCTGCCCGTGAAATCGATACCGTGACCAGTGCACTGAACAACAAGACCGAAGCCGTACGCCAGGCCGTGGCCGCCAGCCTGACCTCGCTGGAAGCCAGCCACCAGTCGGCAGGCCAGGTTGCCAGCGTACTGGATGCGGCCAGCGCCTCGGCCACCTCGGTGCGTAACGGCCTGCGCCAGATTGTGCAGGTAACCGAGCAGCAACGCGAAGCCAGTCAGCGCGTGACCCGCAATATCGAAAGCATTGCCGAGCTGGCCAGCACCAACGATGCCGCCATCCAGCATACGGTTCATTCCGCGGAAGCGCTGGAAGGACTGGCCGGTGGACTGAACGACTCGGTAGCGCGCTTCAGGGTATAAATCCCGGCCTGGCCGGACACACCACGCCAGTGTGCCACCGCCCACTGGCGTTTTTCATGCCAGCAAGCGCGCCCACATATGGGCAAAACCACACAAAGCGGCTGGAATTGCTGACGTGGCCAATACCTTGTTTGGACAATGCGCCGCCAACTGTTACACTGCCCACCCTTTCTGTCGTTACATCGCCAAGTCCGTGAAAAAAATCGCCTTTTCCAGCCTCACCGCGCTGCCTGCCGCCCTGCTCTCCAATCTGGACAGCCTGGGTTACCACAGCATGACCCCCATCCAGGCAGAAAGCCTGCCGGTGATTCTGGAAGGACGCGACCTGATCGCCCAGGCCAAGACCGGCAGCGGCAAGACAGCGGCCTTCGGCCTTGGCATGCTGGCCGGCATCAATCCGCGCTGGTTTGCCGTGCAGGGGCTGGTACTCTGCCCAACGCGCGAACTGGCCGACCAGGTGGCACAGGAAATCCGCCGTCTGGCCCGCAGTATCGACAATATCAAGGTGGTCACCCTCACTGGCGGCTCGCCGATGGGACCGCAGCGCGGCTCGCTGGAACACGGCGCGCACATTGTGGTGGGCACCCCTGGCCGGCTGCAGGACCACCTGTTCCGCCAGTCGCTGGACCTGTCCAATGTGAAAATGCTGGTGCTGGATGAGGCCGACCGCATGATAGACATGGGCTTCATCGAAGAAATCGTCGGCATCGTGCGCGCCTGCCCGCGCACCCGCCAGACCTTGCTGTTCTCCGCCACCTACCCGGACACCATCCGCAAAGCCAGCGCACAGTTCCTGCGCCAGCCGGTGGAGGTGAAGGTACAGGCCCTGCACAGCGGCGACCACATCGAACAATGGTTCTACAAGGTGAAGCCGGAAACCCGGCTGGAAACCGTTACCCGCATCCTGCAGCACGTGCGCCCGGCCTCGGCGCTGGCCTTCTGCAATACCAAGGAACGCTGCAAGGAGCTGGTGAAAGACCTGCAAAACCGTGGTTTCTCGGCACTGGCACTGTATGGCGATCTGGAACAACGCGACCGCGACCAGATCCTGCTGCGCTTTGCCAACAAGAGCACCACCGTGCTGGTGGCTACCGACGTGGCCGCCCGTGGTCTGGATATCAAGGAGCTGGATCTGGTGATCAATGTGGACGTGAGCCACGATCCGGAAATCCATATCCACCGTATCGGCCGTACTGGTCGCGGCGAGCTGCACGGCCTGGCCATGACCCTGACCTGTGAAAATGATGCGCGCCGCCTGGTGCAAATCGAGGACTATCAGAAAGCCCCGCTCACCTGGGCGGAAGTCACCGAACTGACCCCGGCTCCGGGCGGCCAGCTGATTCCGGCCATGGTGACGCTGGAAATTGCCGGCGGCAAACGTGACAAGCTACGCCCCGGCGACATTCTGGGCGCGCTCACCGGCGACGGCGGGGTGGATGGCAGCCATGTCGGCAAGATCAACGTCCTGGAAGGTGCCAGCTTTGTCGCCTTGCAGCGTGATATTGCCGAACAGGCCTTCGACCGTCTGTCCACCAGCAAGATCAAGGGCCGCCTGTTCAAGATGCGCTTTGTCGAATAAGCCTTGCGCGACGCACCATGCAAAAGCCACCCCAAGGGGTGGCTTTTGTCATTTCAGCCGCGCAACACACTGACTTAGAACGGCTTGTCACCCAGAATCGTGGCCCGGTGCATGATGCGGCGGTTGGGGCGGTAATCGTCCACCGCATAATGACTGGTGGAGCGGTTATCCCAGAACGCCACATCGCCAGCCTGCCAGCGCCAGCGGATGGTGAATTCCGGCCGCGCCTGATGGGCGAGCAGGAAGGCCAGCAAAGCCGCGCCCTCTTCTTCCGGCAGTTCGTTGATTTCGGTGGTGAAACCGCCATTGACGAACAAACCTTTGCGACCGCTGACCGGATGGGTACGCACCACCGGATGGCTTAGCGGCGGATTGTCGCGCCGGGTCTGTTCCCATTTTTCCCGGTCGGCCGGCGTCAGGCCAAAGCGCTTGAGCGGGAAAGTCTTGGTAAAGTCATGGGTGGCAGTCAGCCCTTCCAGCAAGGCTTTCAGACCGTCGGACAGCGCATCCCAGGCAGCAAAGCTGCTGGCCCACAGCGTGTCACCGCCAAACTCCGGCAGCAAGCGCGCCGCCAGCACCGCAGCCGCCGGCGGGGTTTCGATGAAGGTGACATCAGTGTGCCAGATGGCATTGTCCTTCAGGTCGAAGGCGTCGGTGTCCAGAATCATCACCTGCGGTGCATCCGGGTGTTGCGGGTAGATGGGGTGGGTGTGCAGATCACCAAAGCGGGCGGCAAAATCGCGCTGCTGGCGCGGGCTGATGTCCTGATTACGGAAGAACAGCACCTGATGTTGCAGCAGGGCCTGCTGTATCTCCTGCTGCAGGTTGTCAGTCAGCGGCTGCGCCAGATCCACGCCTTCGACAATCACGCCCAGCGCCGGGGACAAACGGGTAAGAGTCAGACTCATCTTCTATTCCTTGCATCATTCGGTTCTGGCCGCCACCACAGGCAGCGGCCATGAAATCTTCAATCCAGCTGGCCATGCCAGGGGGCGAGTCGTCGCTGCAACAGGCGCAAGCCCAGTTCCAGCGCAAAGGCGATCACCGCGATGACGGCAATGCCCAGAATCACCACATCGGTCACCAGGAACTGCGCCGCCGACTGCACCATGAAACCCAGCCCGCGGGTGGCAGCCACCAGCTCGGCCGCCACCAGGGTGGACCAGCCGGTACCCAGGCCGATGCGGATGCCGGTGAGGATTTCCGGCAAGGCCTCTGGCAGGATGACAAACCACAGCAACTGGCTGCGGCTGGCCCCCAGCGTCTGGGCGGCACGCAGGCGGTTACGGCTGACCTGTGCTACGCCGTGGCTGGTGGCGATGATGACCGGGGCCAGCACGGCCAGGAAAATCAGCAGCACCTTGGACAATTCGCCAATACCGAACCAGATGACAATCAGCGGCAGATAAGCCAGCGGTGGCACCGGGCGATAGGCTTCAATCAGCGGGTCCAGCAGGCCACGCGCCACCGGGCTGACGCCCATCAGCACCCCCAGCGGAATACCCAGCAGCACCGCAGCCAGCAAGGCCAGCACGATGCGCTGCAGGCTGGCCGCCAGGTGCTGCCACAAAGTGGCATCCATGAAACCCTGGGTGCTGACGGTGATCAGCTTGGCCAGCACCGCTTCGGGCGCAGGCAGAAACAGCGGTGGCACCACGCCGCTATGTGACAAGCCCCACCAGCCGCTCAGCACCGCCAGCAGGCTGATCAGGCTGAGCCAGCCACGGCGGTATTGCCGCCACCATGTGCTTCGCGCTGTCAGGGTGGCCGTCGGCAATTCATCCGGCACCGGTTTGCTGGCGGCCACGCCGGCCAGTTTCTGCTCCAGAGTGTTTTCCAGTGCATTCATGCGGCAATCTCCTCGGCCTGACGGCGATGGTCGAACAGGGTGGCCAGCAATTGCTCGCGCAGCGCGATGAAGGCCGGATCGGACTTGATGGCCCGCGCCGATTCACCCGCCCGGTAACGCTGGCTGAAGCCCGGGCGCAGGGTTTCGACAATGCGGCCCGGCCCCGGCGACATCAGCACCAGTTCGGTGGCCAGAAACAGCGCCTCTTCGATATCGTGGGTGATCAGGAAAATGCGTCGCCGTGCCTGCTGCCACACCTTGAGCAGCAGCTCCTGCATTTGCTCGCGGGTAAAGGCATCCAGTGCGCCGAAGGGTTCGTCCATCAGCAATACCTGCGAATGGCTGGCTAGCGCACGGGCAATCCCCACGCGCTGACGCTGGCCGCCGGACAGCTGCCAGCTGTAGCGACTGCCGGCCTCCGGCAGGTCGACCAGACGCAGCACCTCGTCAGCCCGCGCCAGCCGTTCGGCCTTGGCCACGCCTTGCAGACGCAAGCCAAAAGCCACGTTGTCGCGCACGGAAAGCCAGGGCAGCAGCGCATCATGCTGAAACACGACCGCGCGGTCGGCACCCGGCCCGCGCACCAGTGCATCGCCAAAGCGCACCTCGCCGCCATCCGGCTGGACAAAACCGGCAAACAGATTCAGCAAGGTGGTCTTGCCGCAGCCGGACGGACCCAGTGCCACGGTCAGGTCATCCGGACCGATATCCAGCGACACTTCGGACAAGGCGGGCCGGTCCTGACCGGGATAGCGCACGCTCACCTTGTTGGCGGAGAGGATGGCCATGATTATTTCGCAGCCTTGACAAACTGGTTGCTCACATAGGGGCTGTAATCAGCCTGCAGGCTGTCCACCTTGCCCTGCGATTTCAGGAAGGCTGCGGTATTGGCTACGGCCTGCACGAAAGGCTTTTGCAGCAGGGCAATCTGGTCTTTCTGGGTGAGGAAGCGGTTACCCTGCAAGCCCAGCACCACGTCGGCCGGAGCAGCACCGGTCAGACGGCTGATCTTGTCGATATTGTCCTTGTTGGCGATAAAGGCCTTGGGGTTGGCCACATAGCCGGCGATGGCGTCCAGCGATACCTTGGCAAACTTGTTGACGAATTCCGGATGGGCATCGGCAAAGTCCTTGCGCACGATCCAGATATCGTAAGTCGGAGCGCCCCACTTGGAGACCTGTGCCGAGCTGGTCAGCACCTTGCCGTTAGTCTTGATCTTGCCCAGTGCCGGGTCCCACACGTAGGCGGCATCAATGTCGCCACGCTGCCAGGCAGCAGTGATTTCGCTGGGGCGCAGGTTCAGCACATTCACCTTGCTGGCATCCACATTCCAGTGCTTGAGCGAGGCCAGCAGGCTGTAGTGGGTGGTGGATACATAGGGCACGGCCACTTTCTTGCCGATCAGGTCCTGCGGCTTGGCAATCTTGCTGCCATTGCGCACCACCAGTGCCTCGGCATCACCGATTTCATCGGCCACCAGGAAAGTGACAATCGGCAGGCCACGGCTGGCGGCAGCGGCCAGCGGGCTGGAGCCCAGATTGCCGATCACCACGTCACCCGAGGCCACGGCGGCAATCACTTCCGAACCGCTTTCAAACTTGCGCCAGTTGATCTGGGTGCCGGTGGCCTTTTCATAAGTACCGTCGGCTTGCGGAATCTTGGTGGGGTCGATACCGGTCTGGTAGGCGATGGTCACGGTATCGGCGGCGTGAGCCAGATTACCCAGCAGGGCAAGGGAAGCTGCAATCAGGGAACGTCGGATTGTCTTGGCTTGAGTCATGGTGTATTCCGCTATTGGCTGTGTGTTTGATGAACACCAATCTAGCAAGCGGCACCACGAAAACTAAGCAAGAAAAAACGGTTTGCTTAGCAGAAAATTGCAATAAGCCCACATCCTTGCAAGACCGGCCAGCCCGTTCACAAGTCAGCAAAAAATAGCAAAATATCGAAGCCCTGATTGATATTACGCAAATCGCAGATCATCACCGCGAGCGAGTATTTAAACCATTAGCCAGCGAAATTAATATCCAGCTAAAAGATATGTTTGTAATTTTCAGTAAAATAAAGGACACAACACAAATAATTTCCCGATTCCATACCAAGCCAAGTAAAGTAATTGAAAATAACAAAATTAGTTTCAACAATAGATAATAACTCACCAGTAGTCGGAGACCTGAATGTTTGGGACAGCAAAGAACAGACGTATTGAAGAACTACAACAACGCGTACAGCAACTGGAACAGGATCTGCAGCAAAGCCAGGCACGCCAGCATGACAGCGAGCAGGCACGCCAGCAGGCCGAGCAGCAACTGCAGGACCTGCAGCTTTCCAGCCAGCGCAATCAGAGCTATATCGAACCGTTTGGCGACTTCTGCGGTAGCCTGGCCAGCATCCGCACCTCCTTTGCCGACCTCGCCACCCTGATGGAAAGCAATTTCGGTGCCGCTGCCGATGCCGTCAGCACCCTGCATGGCACCCGCGGTGCCGTGGACACCTTGGCGCACAGCTTTGATGAAATTGCCTTGGCGCAGCAAAAGACAGCGGCATCCATGGACTCGCTCAACAGCAAGACCGGACAGATTCGCCAGTTTGTACAACTGATCAAGGACGTGGCCGACCAGACCAATCTGCTGGCATTGAACGCCGCCATCGAAGCCGCCCGCGCCGGCGAACAAGGCCGCGGCTTTGCCGTGGTAGCCGACGAAGTGCGCAAGCTAGCCGAACGCACGGCCAATGCCACCAATGAAATCTCCAGCCTGGTAGGCGATGTAGAAAATGCCTCGCAAAGCACCAAGGAACAAGTAACCGAGGCCGCCAGCCAGGTGGCTGGCTATCGCGAAACCGGCATCGAAACCGCTGACGCCATCCGCAGCATGGTGAATATCAGCGAGCAGATGGCGCGCGTGATTGCCCAAGGAACCAACACCAGCTTCATGGAGGTGGTGAAGCTGGATCACATCGTGTTCAAGCTGGATGTCTACAAGGCCTTCATCGGCTATCACGATCTGTCGTCGGACAAGGTGTCCTCGCACCATCACTGCCGCCTGGGCAAGTGGTACTACGAAGGCCGTGGTGCACAGGAGTGCAAGGGCAACAGCAACTACAACCAGCTGGAAGCGCCGCATGCCAATGTGCACAACTTCGGCAAGGATGCGCTGGATGCCTTCCACGCCAAGGACTTTGCCAAGGCCCAACAGGCACTGCGCCGCATGGAGGATGCTTCCGGCCAAGTAATGGACATCCTCACGACCATGGAGCACGAACCCTGCACCCGCCAGATCTGAAGCCGCTGGCTGCCCAAGCTTTACAACAAGAAAAAGCCGGTCCATGACCGGCTTTTTGCTTACCCGCCTCTGGCATCCAGACAGGCACGCAAAGCGGCAATATGCGCCGGCCCGGTACGGCAGCAACCACCAATCAGCCGCGCACCGGCTTGTCGCCAGCGCCGGGCCTGTGCAGAAAAATCTGCCGTACTGGCCGTGCCGTGCCAGCACTTGTGCTGGCCATCCCACTGCTCGCCCGAATTGGGATAGGCCAGCAGGGGCTTGTCGGTTACGGCAGCGGCTTGCTGTAGCAGCCCTTCCACCCAACGCGGATCGGTACAGTTCACCCCCAGCGCCACCACCTGCGCCACGCCGTCCAGCATGGTAATACAGTCTGCCAGCCGTTCGCCCTGCCACACACGGACTGCATCCCGGCAACTGAAGCTGATCCAGGCCGGCGTGGCGGGAAACTCCTCCTGCAACAGCCGCGCCAGCGCCAGCGCCTCTTCCGGGCAGGGAATGGTTTCGCATGCCAGCAAGTCGGCCCCGCTGGCGGCCAGCACGGCCAGCCGTGGCCGGTGAAAATCCATCAGCTGAGTCACGCTCAGGCCATAATCACCCCGGTATTCCGAGCCATCCGCCAGCATTGCACCATAAGGCCCAACCGAAGCGGCCACCAGCGGTGCCTGCTGCCCGACGGGCTGATTTGCCAGGAAGTGCTGGCGCGCCTGTAGCGCCAGCTCAACCGACAACTGCATCAGCCCGGCAGCTTGCTGTCGATCCAGCCCGCGCCGGGCAAAGCCCTCAAAACTGGCCTGATAGCTGGCCGTGGTGATGATGTCGGCACCGGCCTGCAGATAGTCCAGATGCAATTGGGCGATTGCCTGTGGCGCTTCCAGCAACACGCGTGCCGACCACAGCGGGTCGGCCAGATCAAAGCCACGCGCCTCCAGCGCGGTGGCCAGCGCTCCATCCAGCAGCAGGCAATCGCTTTGTACCAACTTGTCCTGCAACACGTTCAAGGCCGTGCCACTCATGTCGGGCTCCCCGGTTTTTGCTGCATGCGCTGGCGCAGGGCCTCGATGGCATAGCGCACCTTGGCCGGCTGGGCATCACGCCGTGGCGTCACCACATAAATGCCCAGCGCCGGCAGACGCCACTGCGGCAATACCCGCAGCAGCCGTCCCTCGGCCAGCTCCTGCCGCACTTCAGGCTCGGGCTGGATGGATAGGCCCATGCCGGCCAGGACAAACTGGCGCGCTGCCAGGATGTTGTTGCTGCTGACCCGCCGCGCCACCATGGGCCGCACCACTTCGCCTGCCGGGTTTTCCATGGTCAGCCAGGTGTGGCTGCGTTCATGGTCCAGCATTACCCACTGGTGTCCCTCCAATTGTTCCGGGGTAGAAATGGCCGGGTGGCGCGCCAGATAGGACGGCGCGGCGCACAGCACGCTTTCCCAGTCTGCCAGATGGCGCGCCACCAGGGAGGAGTCTTTCAGATCGCCAGCGCGCAAGGCCAGATCGATGCGGTGCTGCACCAGATCAATCATTTCGTCATGAAAAAACAGCTTCAGGCTCAGGCGCGGATGGGCGGCCAGCAGCGGGGCCAGCGCCTCAGTCAGCATCGGCCCGGCAAAGCCGGTGGGAGCAGACAGCCGCAGCTCACCTACTGGCGCGTCACGTAGCTCGTTCAGGCGCTGCTCGGCCAGGCGCGCAGCGGCCAGCATATCGGCGCAGCCTTGATAAAACAGGCTGCCAGCTTCGGTCAGGGTGAGGCTGCGCGTGGTCCGGTGCAGCAAGGACACGCCATGTTCTGCCTCCAGCTTGCTGACATGCTGGCTGACCGCCGATGGTGTCATGCCCAGCGTGCGTGCCGCCGCCACCATCGAGCCCTGCTCCACCACGGTGGCAAATACCGCCATCCGCCGCAAGATATCCATATTATTAAGTCCTGCTAATTTATTAATGCCAGTATCGCCTGATTATCAGCCGTACTACAAGTCATTACACTTTCTTCCATCAACTATCGAAAGGAAAGCAAGATGAAAATCGCCCTGATTGGTGCCACCGGTTTTGTCGGCTCTGCCGTATTGCAAGAACTGCTGGCACGCCAGCATCAGGTATCGGCCATTGTCAGCCGTCCGGAACGCCTACCCAGCCACCCGCAACTGACGGCGGTGAAGGCCGATGCCTACGATGCCGCCGCCATTGCCCAGGTGGTTGCCGGACACGATATGGTGATCAGCACCTTCAATCCGGGCTGGGACAAGGCCGATATCCGCGCCCTCTTCCTCAACGGCCATGACGCCATTGTGGCCGGCGTGAAGCAGGCCGGTGTACCCCGCTTTCTGGAAGTGGGCGGTGCCGGCAGCCTGTATGTGGCACCGGGCGTGCAACTGATCGACACCCCGCACTTCCCCGCCGAATACAAGGAAGGCGCGGAAGGTGCCCGCCAGGCACTGGCCAGCTTGCAACAGGAAACCGTGCTGGACTGGGTATTCCTGTCGCCACCGGCCCTGCTGGCTCCGGGCGAGCGCAGCGGTCAGTACCGTCTGGGTGGCGATGAACTGCTGATGGATGGCGACCAGCCCGCCGGCATCAGCGTGGCCGACCTGGCCGTTGCCATTGCCGATGAAGCCCAAATCCCGCGCCACAACCGCCAGCGCTTTACCGTGGCCAACTGATTTCCTGCGCCGCCACTTCCAGCCGCCATGCACCTTGCAGGCGGCTTTTTGCGCTTGCCCGCGACATGCTGCAAGCGCACATCAAAACCCGCGTCAATATTGGCGTTGACAGCCATTCCCGGCTTATCTACAGTGCCAGCCAGCCGTACTGGATGGCGCAGGAGAGATCACCCCAGCGGTGACGCCGAAGGGGTATCGCCCCAGAAACTCTCAGGCAAAAGAACTGCACCATCGTCTGGCTCTCTGGAGAGAAGACCCGGGCATCTGCCTGGCGGTCTCGCCGAAGGAAGGTCGCCTGCCGACCACAATCTCTCAGGCAAAAGGACAGAGGGGGCCAAGACTGTGTCGTGCCTGCATGCCTGCCTTCCGGCCATGGTTGCGGGACAAGCCCCCGGCCTGCCAATGGCTGCCCGGCACGCACAGACCCGCGCCCGCTCGCCAACCCCCACCCGGTTACCGGACTTGACGCTTCACGACGCCTGATGGCCGGAAGCAGAACAGTCAGCCTGCACAAAGCATGACACGCTGACACACGACACACGGGCCCGCGTCCGCAAGCTGGCGAGCCCCCACCCGCAACACCGGCAGACTGCACGGCAGACTGCCTGCATCAGACAAGAGAGCATCATGGCAATCAGTGTTTTTGACCTGTTCAAGATTGGTATCGGCCCGTCCAGCTCCCACACGGTTGGCCCCATGCGCGCCGCGCGCCAGTTTGTCACACGACTGGAAAAGGATGGCCTGCTGACCACAACCAGCCGTGTGCGCAGCGAGATGTATGGCTCGCTGGGTGCCACCGGCAAGGGCCACGGCTCGGATACCGCGGTATTGCTGGGCCTGGCGGGCGAACTGCCCGACATGGTGGATACCGACGCCGTGCCGGACATCCTGGCCAATATCCGCCGGGAAAAACAATTGAAACTGCTGGGCGAGCACGCCATTGCCTTCAACGAGCCGGACGACCTGATCCTGCACAAGCGCAAGACACTGCCCTACCACCCCAACGGCATGATCTTCGAAGCCTTCGACGCCGACGGCAACAGCCTGTCCAAGCGCGCCTACTATTCGGTAGGTGGCGGCTTTGTGGTGGATGAAGCAGCCATTGAAGCCGGCTTCACCCCGCCGGGTGTCACCGAACTCAAACACCAGTTCAATACCGCCGCCGAACTGCTGGCGCTGTGCAAGGAACAGGGCAAGAGCATCAGCCAGATCATGCTGGAAAACGAACTGGCCTGGCGCAGCGAGGAAGAAGTGCGCCGTGACCTGCTCACTATCTGGGGCGTGATGCAAGCCTGTGTCAAACGTGGCTGCCAGCGCGAAGGTATTTTGCCGGGCGGCATGAAAGTGAAACGCCGCGCTGCCGACATGTACCAGAAACTGCTGGCCGCACCGGAAGCTGCGCTGCGCGACCCGCTCACCGTGATGGACTGGGTGAATCTGTACGCGCTGGCGGTCAATGAAGAAAACGCCGCCGGTGGCCGTGTGGTAACTGCCCCCACCAACGGTGCTGCCGGCATCATCCCGGCGGTGATGCATTACTACGCCCGCTTTGTGCCGGGTGCCAGCGAAGACGGCATCGTGCGCTACCTGCTGACCGCCGGTGCCATCGGCATCCTGTTCAAGCTCAATGCCTCGATCTCCGGTGCCGAAGTGGGCTGCCAGGGTGAAGTGGGCTCGGCCTGCTCGATGGCGGCCGGTGCGCTGGCCGAGGTGATGGGCGGCACGCCGGAACAAGTGGAAAACGCGGCGGAAATCGGCATGGAACACAATCTGGGCCTGACCTGCGACCCGGTGGGCGGCCTGGTGCAAGTACCGTGCATCGAGCGCAATGCCATGGCCTCAATCAAGGCCATCAATGCCGCGCGCATGGCCTTGCGTGGCGATGGCCAGCACTACGTGTCGCTGGACCGCGTGATCAAGACCATGCGCGATACCGGCCGTGACATGAGCACCAAGTACAAGGAAACCGCACGTGGCGGCCTGGCCATCAATGTGATCGAAGTACCGGTGAACGTGGTGGAGTGCTGATACCAGCAGCTTGGCTTGCGGGCCAAAACACAAAACGCCGTGGCATTGTGCCCACGGCGTTTTGTTTATACTCCACAAAAACCATACATACAGAAAATTCTGCATTACATATAAGAATAATACATGTAAAAATAATAAATTTTTTACTAACAATAAATCTACAATGTAAATTTCATAAAAATCGAGGATCAATTTTTCATGAAATTAATGTCAAAAATATTCATTGCATTATTTTTACTTTCCACAAGCAAAAACATCGCCGCCAATGTAATGTGCTACGATTCCACAGGACCTTACTGGCGAAACTTGGTTTACAAAACATTAAATATCAACAACAACTCCATAAATTGGAGTGGCCCCGCGAATACATTGAGTCCTGGAACTTCACTTGCCAGCTGGTCCAACTCTGCGACAGACTATTTTTTCTTTTCATGCCCCAACGGCACCTATATCTCATCAGATTCACATAACCCTCAAACTTGGATAATTTCCAACAAAACACCGCTAAATGGCTTTACCTACACACTAAATGGAGTAACCTACCCTGTATTCCCTACAGGAGCACAAGGCATTGGTTATATTCTTGGCGCAGCCGATCCAAACAAAGTCTTGACGCCATTAGGAAGTACAGCGCTACAAATGTTCTCCACTACTGATGGTGGTAACACCCTAGGTATACAATATCTATTCCGCTATGTCATCACAGGTACATTAAAGAGTGGCATCACCAACATTCCCAGTCAACAAATTGGAACAATTCAAATGCGTGATGGCCCTACGGTTCTTGCCGCAGGATCTAGCCCGATCTTCTTGAATAGCGCAACCTTGACAGTGACCGCCGCTACCTGCACTGTCAATACCAACAATATTTTTGTTACTCTTCCTTCGACAGACATCACCAAGCTAAGCGCTATCGGCAGCATATCCACACCAACCAATTTCAATATCTCGCTCACCTGCCCTGGTGGAATTAACACTTACATGGTAATGACTGACAATACCAATATAGCAAACCGAAGCAATAGATTGTCATTAGCCCCCAGCTCAATAGCAAAGGGCGTTGCCGTGCAAATTACCAAAGCAGATGGCAGCTTGGTCAACTTCGGGCCTGACTCTGCCAATCCTGGTACAACAAATCAATTTCTTGTATTTAACAATCTCTCGGGAACCCAGTCCATTCCACTCACTGCAAGACTTATCCGGACAGGCCCAATCACACCAGGAAGCTTAACCGCCATTGCCACCTATACTTTCTCTTACCAATAATCACCCCGTCATGAAAAACGCCGTGGATATTACCACGGCGTTTTTCATGGGTAGCTCTGCCAGAGAGCTAAACGGGCAGCGGCTCCAGCTTGCGCAGACGCAGAGCTATCAGCAGCAGTGCCAGCAAACCCAGCGCAATCATGGCAGCCACGCCATTCCATTTGCCCATGCCCCACAGCAGGCCAGAGAAGGACCCCACCACACTAGAACCCAGGTAATAAGCAGTCAGATAGAAAGCCGAAGCCAAGGCCTTGCCACGCAAGGCACGACGGCCTATCCAGCTGCTGGCCACCGAATGGCCACCGAAAAAGCCGAAGGTAAACAGCGCAATGCCTGGCACCATCAGCCACAGCGAATCCGCCAGCGTGCACAGCAGCCCTGCGGCCATCAGCACCACCATCAGCCACAACATGTTGCGACGGCCAAAGCGGTCGGCCATGCGCCCCACCCAGGCCGAGGCCCAGATACCCACCATATACAGCGAGAACACAAAGCCCAGCACGCTGTGGCTCAGATTGAAGGGCGCGGCCAGCAAGCGGAAACCCAGATAGTTGTACAGGCTGACAAAGCAGCCCATGAACAGGAAGGCTGACAGGAACAACCAGGGCAGGCCGCCGTCGGCAAAATGGCTGCCCACGTCATGCCGCAGCTCGGCCAGGTTCAGCGGCACCGGCTTGAAATGGCGCGAATCCGGCAGGCTGCGCCAGAACTCGATGGCACCGGCAAGGCCCAGCACCCCCAGCGCCAGCACCGCTGCGCGCCAGCCAAAGTGGTCGGCAATCACCGCGGCCAGAAAGCGCCCGCTCATGCCGCCCAGCGCATTGCCGGCGATATACAGGCCGATGGAGTGGCCCAGTGACAAGGGCTCCACTTCTTCGCTCAGATAGGCCATGGCCACGGCAGGCAAACCAGCCAGCACCACGCCGAAAATGGCACGCAGATAGAGAAACTGCTGAAAGCCGGGGGCAAAGGCCGCCAGCAGCATCAGCAGCGCGGCCAGGCTGAGGGCAATATTCATCACCGGCTTGCGCCCCACCTTGTCCGCCAGAAAACTGGCCGGAATCAGCGCCAGCGCAAGGCCGGTGGTGGGCACCGACAGCACGCTGCTGGCGGCAGCCGGGCTCAGGGCAAAGTCTTGCGCAAACATCGGCATCAGCGGCTGCATGCTGTACAGCATGGAAAAGGTGCAGAAGCCGCCGACAAACATGGCGCGCGCGGTGGCACGAAATGCGGGCGAACCGGCTTGCAGGCGGGCGCTGGGGGAAATGGTGTTCTCCTGTGCAGAAGCAGGGCCTGCATGTAGCGTAGCAGCACAGGAAGCAGAATCGGGAGGCATGATGAAACCGGTAGCAGTGATACAGAATTCGAGCTTAGTCCTTGACAAAACAGCAGTCCAATATATCTTTATTCAATTATTAATACTTTAAAAGTATCAATATGGAACTGCGCCACCTGCGTTATTTCGTCACCGTTGCCGAGGAGCTGCACTTCACCCGCGCTGCCGAGCGCCTGCACATCGCCCAGCCGCCCTTGTCCCAGCAAATCCAGTCACTGGAAGCCGAGCTGGGCGTGGCCTTGTTTCTGCGGGAAAAGCGCAAGGTGGAACTGACCGCCGCCGGTCAGCAATTTCTGCAACGCGCCCGGCGCATTCTGGCCGATACCGAAGAGGCCGCCGAACAGGCCAGACGCGCCGCACGCGGCGAGGTGGGCGAGCTGCGCATCGGCTTTACCTCCTCCCTGCCGCTCACCCCCATCCTGCCTGCCGCCTTGCATGCCTATCGCCAGCACTACCCGGCAGTGCGGCTGACCTTGCGCGAAATGTTCACCACCGACCAGTTTGCCGCCATGCAGCAACAAGAGATTGACGTGGGCTTCGTGCGCTTTAACGGCCTGTCCCCGGCCGACAATATTCTGGTACAGGAGCTACGGCGCGACCCGCTGCTGGTGGTGATCAACAGCAACCACCCGCTGGCAGGTGAGCCCAGCCTGTCGCTAGCCCAACTGCGTGACGAGGGCATGATCAGCTATCCGCGCAGCGCCGGCACCGGCCTGCATACGGTCATCCGCCAGCTGTGCGAGGCCTGCGGCTTCGAGCCGCGCATCACCCAGGAAGCGGGCGAAGCCACCACCCAGGTGGGTCTGGTGGCAGCCGGCCTTGGCATCGCCATCCTGCCCTCGCCGCTGAACTGCGTGCAGCTGCCCGGCGTGCGCTATATCCCGCTGACCGACGACGGCGCTTATCTGGCCATGGGCATTGCCACCCGCGAGGGCGACAGCTCGCCACTGGTGGCCGGTTTCATCACCCATCTGTGGGACGAAATCCCGGCCGCTTAGCGCCGCCCCCCCTGCAGCAGCATCGTATGCTGGTACTGCCTGCGACGGCGCGCCTTGCCTCAGGGGTGCTACGCTATTTTGTTAGCCGCTCCAAGGAACAAACGGTAGGCCACGTTGCCACCGCACGCCATACAGAGGAGAACATCATGCAACAGCCATCAGACCATCAACCAGATCCGCACCCTGCAAGCCCTGCGCGAAACCCTCAGCGGCCCCAGGCTGGCCATGGCGGTGTGTGACCAGCATGGCACCCTGCACTGCGCCGAACCCGGCTTTGTCGACCTGCTGCTGACCGAGTGGCCGCAGTGGACCGGCCCCGGCCTGCCCGCCGGCCTGTCACCGCAAGGGCATGACGGTGCCCGGCTCAATATCGAGGCGCGCCGCATCAGCGACCTCTACCTGCTGACCGCGCGCTACCGCTGCGCGATGGAGCAGCTTTCCAGCCGCGAAACCGATGTCGCCCGCCTGTTTGGCGAAGGCCTCACCTACAAGGACATCGCGCGCAAGCTGGGCCTGTCGCCGCATACCGTGCGCCATCACATCCGCGCCATCTACACCAAGCTGGGTATCAACGGCAAGGCGGGCATCGCCCATCTCTTACACCAGCAAGCGCCATTCGGCTGATCTTTCCAGCCTGCTGACTTCCCCGTAACGCCCTGTTGCCGCCAGCGTCCGCCATGGCTGGCAGGGACACCTGCGTCCAGGTTTTTTCGCCCACCCACCCATAAGGAACAAACCATGACCTCGTTTCGCCCCGTCCCAACCGTGCTGACAGCCAGCCTGCTGCTCGCCACCCTGCCCGGCCATGCTGCCGACACCAATGCCCGCGACTTTTTCAGCGCGCCGGTCGGCACCGCGCTGGGTGTGCTCTACCTGCCCGTCACCTGGGCCGACAGCTTTCACTCCGCCAGCGGCAAGGACCAGCAGGCCCGGCTGAATGTGGAAGCGCTGGCCTGGCGTCAACTGTGGTTTTCCGATATCTGCGGCACCCTGTGTACACCGCAGTTCATCATCCCGGCCGCTAACATCAAAGCCACCCTGCCCGGCAGCCAGCAAAGCCAGCAGGATAGCGGCATCGGCGACCCGCAAGTGGGCGGCACACTGTTCTTCATCAACCAGCCGGACAAGCGCGAGTACAGCGGCCTGCTGACCCTGATCACCATGCCGGTGGGCAGCTACGATGCCCGGCACCCAGATGTTTCCGCTGGGGCAAACCGCTGGGGTGCCACCTTTCTCTACAACTACACCCATGGCGTAGGCAAAAACTGGGTGCTGGAAGCCTCGCTGGAAGCCCAGTTCTACGGCAACAACGACAACTATCTCGGCAACAACCTGAAACAGCAACCCTTGTACCGCCTGCAGGCCTTTGCCTCTTACGACTTCACCCCGAACACCTATGGCGCGCTGCGGCTGTACCACACCCGCGGCGGGGCCTTGCGCCTGAACGGACAGGACCTGCCCGACACCCGGCAGAACAGTACCCAGCTGGGCGTCGAACTGGGCCACTGGCTCAGCAAGCAAGACCAGCTGCTGCTGATGCTGGCGCGCAATGTCCACACCACCAACAGCTTTGACAGCAGCCAGGCCATGTTGCGTCTGGTACATGTTTTCTGAGCTGAGCAAGCCGACAAGAACATCCGCCCGACGGATCACCCACTACAGAGGAAAAACCATGAACACACTCTCCCACGCCAAGCCCGCCGCGCCGGCACACCATGCGCGCCCGGCCATGGCCGCCATTGTCGGTTTCGCCGCCATCGTCCCGGCCGTGCTGATGATGGCCCCCGCCGTCGCCAGCCAGTTGGCCAACCAGCTGCAACTGGGGCCGGTCGCTATCGGCAACCTGTTCTCCGCCGAACTGGGTGCCATGAGCCTGGCCACCCTGCCGGCCATGTTCTGGCTGCCACGCGTCAACTGGCGTAGCGCCGCCTGGCTGGCGGTGCTGGTATTCATCACAGCCAACCTGCTGTCGGCCACTACCGTCAGCTATCCGCTGCTGCTGGGCCTGCGTTTTGTCAGTGCGCTGGCCGGAGGCTCGCTGATGATTCTGTGCCTATCCGCTGCCGCCACCCTGCCCAACCGTGACCGCGTTTATGGCTTGTGGGTGATGGGCCAGCTGGCCTTGGGGGCCGTGGGGCTGGTAGCGATGCCATCCTTGTTTGCCCGCTTCGGCATTGCCGCCTGTTATGTGGGGCTGGCCTTGCTGATGGCACTGTGTGCACCGCTGGCGCGCTGTTTTCCCCAGGGCCTGCAAGGCACAGCCCCAACACACGCACCAGCCGCTCCCGGCCCTCGCCGGGGCCGTGCCGCACTGGGCATCATCGCCACGCTGGCGTTTTACATCAGCCTGAGCGGGGTGTGGACCTTTGTCGGCCAGATTGCCGTGCAATCCGGCATTGCACCGCAGCAAAGCGGCAATATTTTCGCCATCGCCACCTTGCTGGGTGTGGCCGGTGCCGGTACTGCCTCGCTGATTGGCCGCCAGTTGCCCCGCGCCCGGCTGCTGCTGGCCGGCTTTGCCATGATGATGGCAGCCATGCTGCTGTTGCTGCATAACCCGGCACTGGCGCGCTTTGCCATCGCGGCCTTGCTGTTCAAGTTCAGCTGGACCTTCATCCTGCCCTTCATCCTGGCCACACTGGCCGACATCGACCACAGCGGCAAGCTGATGAATGCCACCAATTTGGTCATCGGTGGCGGCCTGGCCATCGGCCCCGCGCTGGCCGGTCAGCTGATCGCCGCCAATGGCGGCAGCCTGCATCTGCTCTTGCTGCTGGCCACGGTGGTGGCCGCCCTGTCGCTGGCCTTGTTGCTGTCGCTGCAAACACCCCGCCACATCCCTGCCCACGCCTGAATCCAAGGAGAAACCATGACATCCGCGACTGCCTTTTATTTTGATGAACTGTGCATGTGGCACAGTGCCGGCCTGCATGCACTGACACTGCCGGTGGGAGGCTGGGTGCAGCCGCCAGCCGCCGCCGGCCATGCCGAATCGCCGGAAACCAAGCGCCGCTTGAAAAACCTGCTGGATGTGGCGGGCATCAGCCGTCAGTTACGGCAATGCACAGCCGAGCCGGCCAGCCGTGAAGACCTGCTGCGGGTGCATGGCGCAGCCTATCTGGATGAATTCAAGCGCATCAGCGATGCCGGAGGTGGCGAACTCGGCCCGCAAGCACCGGTCGGGCCGGGCAGCTATGACATTGCCTGCCTGTCTGCCGGCCTTGCCATCGCCGCGGTGGATGCAGTGTGGCGCGGCGAGGTGGCCAATGCCTATGTGCTGACGCGCCCGCCCGGCCATCACTGCCTGCCGGATGCCGCCATGGGCTTTTGCTTCCTGTCCAATATCGCCATCGCCATCGAAGCGGCCAAGGCGCGCTACGGCATCGAACGGGTGGCAGTGCTGGACTGGGACGTGCACCACGGCAACGGCACCCAGGCCATCTACTATCAGCGCCCGGACGTCCTCACCATGTCGATTCATCAGGATGGCTGCTTCCCGCCGGGCTACAACGGCAGTGAAGACCGCGGCACAGGGGCCGGGCTGGGAGCCAATATAAATATCCCGCTGTTGCCAGGCAGCGGCCACGACGCCTATCTGTACGCCATGCAGCGCATCGTGCTGCCAGCACTGGCGCGCTATCAGCCGCAGCTGATCATCGTCGCCTGCGGCTATGACGCCAATGCGGTAGACCCACTGGCACGCATGCAGGTACACAGCGATACTTTCCGCGAGATGACCACCCTGCTGCGCAGCTTTGCCGAACAACACTGCGAGGGAAAGCTGGTACTGGCCCACGAAGGGGGTTATGCCGAAGCCTATGTGCCGTTCTGCGGCCTGGCCACCATCGAAGCCCTGTCCGGCCTGCGCAGCGAAGTGGCAGACCCGCTGCTGGACTTCATCCGCCAGCAGCAGCCCTGCACGGCCATGCTGCAATTGCAGCACCAGTTGCTGGATGAGATGGCAGCGCTGCACTCTCTGCAAGCCCTGCCGCTGCGCTGTCATCCAAGCTGTCATCTACAAGGCTGAAACGAACAAGGCCCGCCAAAGGCGGGCCTTGTTACATCACCGGTTGAAAACCAGCGTGGTGGCTTACTGCTGTTGTCCAGCAGGCTGCGGCATGCTGCTGTCTTGCGCTGCTGCGGCATCCGGCAGTACCGCTTGCGGGACGGACGCCTGCGGAGCCTGAGGATCTGCCTCGGCCTCTGCTGAAGGCGGCGCGGCAAATGCCAGCTCTATCATGGCAATACTGGCCAGCGGCAGGGTAAGCATGGCGAGAACAAGCAGTGTCTTTTGCATGAGCTATCTTTCGGAATGATTGGAAGACACCTCCGCTTTTGCAACTTGCATGCCAGCCCTGTTTTTCCATGCAAAACAATCACTTGCCATAAATACTGCATGATGAATCCATATATTTGTCGGTAACTGGCGACAGAATTCAGGTATTAATCTGCAAGATATTGATATCAAAAGAATATTAATGTCGCCTCATGGCGACAGCAGGAACTTGGCGACCGCTGGCAAGCACCGCCCGGCCCACTGGCACGGATGACTGACATGAAAAAACCCGCCGTAGCGGGTTGATGTTGCTGTTGCTTGCAGGGGCAATCAGGCCGATTTGCTGGCCAGCTTGAGTTTGCCTGCCAGCCAGGTGTGATCGTAGCTGACGATTTCAAACGGGTTGCCGAAGGGATCGACAAAGCTGATGGAGCAAAAGAACTGGTGATCCACCACCGAATCACGCGCCACCGCCTGGCCGGCACGGTCGATTACGCGTTCGCCAGCCAGCTGGTCTATCCATTCCAGGAAGTCCTGCCCGCTGACCAGAAAGGCCACCGAACCGGGTTCGCATACCGGCTTGTCTTCCTGTGCCAGCGCCAGCCGTACCGAGCCGTTGCCGTTCATCAGCATCACGACACCGTGCGGGCCGCCCTGCATGTGCTTGTAGCGAGCATCCGGTGCCAGGTTCAGCACGCGCTGATACCAGCCCTGCGCCTTTGCCAGATCGGTGACACGGATATGGATATGGTCAATCTTGCCAAGCGATAGCATTGCATCCTCATTGGTGTGGGTGGCGCGGCCACGGCGTGGCGCGCGCCCATTCTACGGACTTAGTGGCGAGGCGTCAGCAGCGGCTTGAGATAACGCCCGGTATGGCTGACCGGATTTGCCGCCACCTGCTCCGGCGTGCCGGTGGCAATGATCTGGCCACCTCCCGCGCCGCCTTCGGGGCCAAGGTCGATCAGCCAGTCGGCGGTTTTGATCACGTCCAGATTGTGCTCGATCACCACCACGGTATTGCCGTTTTCGCGCAGGCGATGCAATACCTGCAGCAACAGGTCGATATCGTGGAAGTGCAAGCCGGTGGTGGGTTCATCCAGAATATACAAAGTGCGGCCGGTGTCACGCTTGGACAGTTCCAGCCCCAGCTTCACCCGTTGCGCTTCGCCGCCGGACAGGGTGGTGGCACTCTGCCCCAGGCGGATATAGCCCAGGCCAACGTCCATCAGTGTCTTGAGCTTGCGGGCGACCGCCGGCACCACGCTAAAGAACTCCAGCGCCTGCTCCACCGTCATGTCCAGCACTTCGTAAACGTTCTTGCCCTTGTACTGCACTTCCAGCGTTTCACGGTTGTAGCGCTTGCCGTGGCAGACATCGCAAGGTACGTAGATATCCGGCAAAAAGTGCATTTCCACCTTGATCACGCCATCGCCCTGGCAGGCTTCGCAACGCCCACCCTTGACGTTGAAGCTGAACCGGCCCGGCCCGTAGCCACGCTCGCGTGACAGCGGCACCCCGGCAAACAGTTCACGGATGGGGGTGAACAGGCCGGTATAGGTGGCCGGGTTGGAGCGCGGGGTGCGGCCGATCGGGCTCTGGTCGACGTTGATCACCTTGTCCAGCAGCTCCAGCCCTTCGATGCTGTCATACGGTGCCGGCTCTTCGCTGGCACCGTTCAGATCGCGCGCAGCAATCTTGTACAAGGTGTCGTTGATCAGCGTGGACTTGCCGGAGCCGGACACGCCGGTGATGCAGGCCAGCATGCCCAGCGGCAGTTCCAGCGACACATTCTTCAGGTTGTTGCCGGTGGCACCATGCAGCTTCAGCACCCGCTCCGGATTCACCTCTCGACGCTCGCCCGGCCAGTTGATCTGGCGGCGGCCAGACAGAAAGGCACCAGTTACCGAATTTTCACTGGCAGCCACATCAGCCGGCGTGCCGGCTACCAGCACCTCGCCGCCGTGCTCACCCGCGCCCGGCCCCATGTCCACCAGGTAGTCTGCGGCACGGATGGCGTCTTCGTCGTGCTCCACCACAATCACGCTGTTGCCGATGTCGCGCAGGCGCATCAGCGTGGCCAGCAGGCGGTCGTTGTCGCGCTGGTGCAGACCGATGGACGGTTCGTCCAGCACATACATCACCCCGGTCAGGCCGGAGCCGATCTGGCTGGCCAGACGGATACGCTGAGCCTCGCCGCCAGACAGGGTATCGGCCGAACGTGACAGATTAAGGTAGTCCAGACCCACATTATTAAGGAAGGACACCCGCTCGCTGATTTCCTTGACAATCTTTTCCGCTACCGCATGCTTGTGGCCGCTGATATTCAGCTGGGAGAAGAAAGCAGCAGCTTCCTTGAGCGGCAGCTGGTTCAGCTCGTGCAGGGTACGCCCGCCGATGAACACATGGCGCGCTTCCAGTCGCAGCCGCGAGCCGGCGCAATGCGGGCAAGGCTGGTTGTTCTGGTACTTGGCCAGTTCTTCACGCACCGCGCTGGAGTCGGTTTCGCGGTAGCGACGCTCCAGGTTGGGGATGATGCCTTCAAACGGATGGGCACGGGTAAAGCGGGTGCCCTTCTCCGACATGTAGACAAATTCGATGCTGTCGCGCCCGGAACCATGCAGCACCACATGGCGCACTTTTTCCGGCAGGTCTTCAAAAGCCAGCTCGGTGGGCGAAAAGCCATAATGCTCACCCAGCGCCAGCAGCATCTGGAAGTAAAACTGGTTGCGCTTGTCCCAGCCCTTGATGGCACCCGCAGCCAGCGTCAGTTCCGGGTGGGCCACCACGCGCCGTGGGTCGAAAAAGGTGATTTCACCCAGGCCATCGCACTTGGGGCAGGCACCCATCGGATTGTTGAAGGAGAACAGGCGCGGTTCCAGCTCCGGCAGGCTGTAGCTGCACACCGGGCAGGCAAATTTGGCCGAGAACCAGTGTTCCTGGCCGCTATCCATCTCCACCGCAATGGCGCGGCCTTCGGCATGGCGCAAGGCGGTTTCAAAGCTTTCCGCCAGGCGCTGCTTCATGTCCTCGCGCACCTTCAGGCGGTCGATCACCACCTCGATGGTGTGCTTCTTGTTCTTGTCCAGCTTGGGCAGGCTGTCGATTTCATACACTTCGCCATCCACCCGCACGCGGATGAAGCCCTGGGCGCGCAAGTCGTCGAACAGGTCGAGGTTTTCACCCTTGCGACCCACAATGACCGGGGCCAGAATCATCACCCGGGTTTCTTCCGGCAGCGCCAGCACATGGTCCACCATCTGGCTGACCGTTTGCGATGCCAGCGGCACACCATGCTCCGGGCAATGCGGTTCACCCACGCGGGCAAACAGCAGACGCAGGTAGTCGTGGATTTCCGTGACAGTACCCACGGTGGAGCGCGGGTTGTGGCTGGTGGCTTTTTGTTCGATGGAGATGGCAGGCGACAGGCCTTCGATCAGGTCGACATCCGGCTTTTCCATCAATTGCAGAAACTGGCGGGCATAGGCCGACAGGCTCTCTACATAGCGGCGCTGGCCCTCGGCATACAGGGTGTCAAAAGCCAGAGAGGACTTGCCGGAACCGGACAGGCCGGTGATGACGATCAACTGGTTGCGCGGCAAGTCCAGGTTGACGTTTTTCAGATTGTGCGTCCGAGCGCCACGAATGCGGATGGTGTCCATGTGTGAGAGCGTTACTCAGTCGGTCGGGGAACCTGATAATATACCCGACTTGGCGACCGCCGCTCCACCAAAGTATGCGCTGCAGCAAAAAAGGCAGCGCATGACAATGGCCCGCAAGGTAAACCGCTGGCCGTCGGCGGCGTTGATAGCCTGACTCCTGAATCGATAACGACAACACACATGAATTCGCTTGAACTGCGCGCCAGCCTCGGGCTGGCTGGTATTTACGCCCTGCGCATGCTGGGCATGTTCCTGATCCTGCCGGTGTTTGCCATCTACGCGCAAACCCTGCGCGGGGCCGACAACCACACCCTGATTGGCCTGGCACTGGGCAGCTACGGCCTCATCCAGGCCTTGCTGCAACTACCGCTGGGCATGCTGTCCGACCGCATCGGCCGCAAGAAGGTGATTTACGGCGGGCTGGTGCTGTTTGCCATCGGCAGCTTCGTGGCTGCCGGTGCTCACGATATCGTCACCCTTACCATCGGTCGCGTGATTCAGGGCTCAGGGGCCATCTCTGCCGCCATTACCGCCCTGTTGGCCGACCTGACGCGCGAAGAGAACCGTACCCGCGCCATGGCCATGATAGGCATGAGCATCGGCACCACCTTTGCCGTCAGCCTGGTGCTGGGGCCGGTACTGGCGCAGTACATCGGCGTCAACGGCATCTTCGCGCTCACCGGCGTGCTGTCGCTGGCAGCTTTGGTGGGCGTGTGGCTGATCATCCCCGACCCGGCCATCTCGCGCTTTCACTCGGATACCGAGGCCAATACCAAACGCCTGCCGGCCGTATTGAGAAATCCGCAGCTGCTACGGCTCAATTACGGCATTTTCGCCCTGCATGCCGCGCAAATGGCCATGTTCGTCACCATCCCCTTCGCCCTGATCAAGACCGCGGGCCTGGACAAGGCACACCACTGGGAAGTGTACCTGCCGGTGACCGTGGTCGGCTTCCTGCTGATGGTGCCGGCCATTATCTATGGCGAGAAAAAGGCCAAGCTGAAACAAGTATTCATCGGTGCCATTGCCATCATGACCGCCGCCCAGCTGGGTATGGCACTGGCGCTGGACAGCTTCTGGCAGATCGTGATGTGGCTGGGCCTGTATTTCATCGCCTTCAACATTCTGGAAGCCACCCTGCCCTCGCTGATTTCAAAAATTGCCCCGGCCGATGCCAAAGGGACGGCCATCGGTGTGTATAATACGGCCCAGTCTTTTGGCTTGTTCATGGGGGCTGCCGCCGGCGGCTGGCTGTACACCCATTACGGCCCGGCCGGTGTGTTCGGCTTTACCAGCGTGCTGATGGCCAGCTGGCTGCTGGCATCCTTCAGCATGCAGGCACCACAGGCAGTGCGCTCGGTGATGTTCCACATTGGCGAGGACTGGCAAGGCAACCCGCAACAGCTATCACAGCAGCTATCAGCCCTCGCCGGCGTCAGCGAAGCGGTGGTGGTGATGGAAGACCGGGTGGCCTACCTCAAAGTCTCCCAGCAAGGCTGGGACGAAAACACCGTGAAACAACTGGTTGAAGCCACTTATTCCTGACGGTGCGGCCATTGCCAGGACGCACCTCACCCTGCAATCATGCGTCGGCCAAGACCGGCGCAGCATTATCGAATCGAATCGGAGATCCACATGAACAGCATCACTTTTGACGGACGCCTGGCGGCAGACGCCGAACTGCGCTACACCCCGAGCGGCGAACCGGTGCTGAGCTTCCGCGTGGCCAGCGACATCGGCTTTGGCGAGCGCAAGACCACCAACTGGTTCAGCTGCCAGGTATGGGGCAAGCGCGGCGAATCGCTGAAAAACTTCCTGAGCAAGGGCCAGCAAGTGACCGTGTACGGCCAGCTCACCCTGCGCGAATGGCAGAACAAGGAAGGCCAGAAACAACTGTCGCCGGATGTGCGCGTGAACGAACTGAGCCTGCAAGGCGGCAAACGCGAAGGCGGCTCGTCCATGGACGACAACTACGCCTACGGCGAACCGGCTGCCCAGTCCCGCCCGGCTGCCGCACCGGCCGCCCCGCGTCGCATGGAAGCCAAACCGGCACCAAAGCTGGACGACATGGACGACGACATTCCGTTCTGACTTACACCTGAGAGTGATTTGTAAAGTATTCCCCCAAAACCCCCGCCCTGCGGGGGTTTATGCATTTATGCTGCGTAAAAATTGTTGATCATAAAAAGCCAAGTTGTACACCATGCAAATCTGTCAAGTTTGCCGGAGTGTTAGGAAACAGCTCCAAACAGGAGCTCAACATGCAGATAGCCTGAGAGTTGTGGCAAGCGAAGCAACGGCCCCTCCCACCCGCCTAAGTTTGGCTGATCAGCCCCAGATCGATAGCTTGGCACCCTCTTAGAACTTACACGCCCATGTCTCTTGGTTGATTAATGGTTGTTATTCTGACCTCGATATGACGAAGTCCTTGAAAACCAAGGGGTTGGACACGATAATTGTTGTCAACAATATCAATTGCTAATGGCCATTAATGCCCGCATTGGTTCAGCTGGACCCTGCTCCATTGGATACTAAATGACACCTGCCGATTTTGAAGAATCTGAATACCGTGGCCCCCTATACAACCAGTTAGAGCGAGGCAACCATCTCGTGTGGGAGCCCGGGCAAGTATTTGAAAAACACATAGGAATTGATCGCGCAGCCTATGTGACCGATCCATATTTCTGGGATCTTCATGATCTTTCGGCCCCCATGAGCGGAGTAATCTTGCGTGATTATGATTGGCATTACATATGGGAAAAGCGCCTGAAAAACAAAATCCTGCCCGACTTCAAGCTAAATCTTTTCTTACAGGCCAAACGTCCTCATGCGGGAACTCGCCCCAGAGGTAAGGTAAAGAAGGCCGGTATCGTTGGGGACTATTGGAAGTTTGAAATCACACGCCACCAACAGGTTGCTCTTGAACAGATGGAAAAAACTCTAAATGGAAATGCCATTGTTTGCTATGCTGCACCTGCGTTTCACACACAGGCTGCTCTGTACGAGCATACAAAGAATCAAAGTATAGTTCCGTCTAGCTCCTTTCCTCCCGCGTCAGCTCTTACGGGACATGGTGCCTGGTATTACGACAATGGAGGTTTGTCTGGCGTTGCTAATCCTGACTTTGTTCGGGTGGAATTCGAGCCATTGCAAACACGCATCGTCAGTCTTATGGAACGTACTCGGCCCCGAAGCGTAAACGCTCGAGAATCGCTCCATGATCTTGCCAGTGCCCTAATCAGATCGACTTCTGAAATCCAAGAACCAGCGTCTACCGACACTTGGTTCCAGCAACTGCTCAATCGCGTGGACGCTCATATTTCGAGCATGACTGAACTAGGCTTTAGAGATGAAGAATATATTCAAGCGCTTAGGAATTATATGCAAGTAAGGGCTTTTTGCAACGCCTACCGCCTAGACTGGTTGGTAATTGGCAAAGGTGCCTAACTCATAATTACTCCACGGGACCTGCGGAAAAATACACGCGGGCCGCGAACTAAAACACATATGCAATATCATTATCTGATACATTAATATATATGAAAAGAATTTGTCACTACACTAGCTTTGAAACCCTAAAGCTAATCATTGAAAACAAAACAATTAGATTTAACTCATTAAAAAATGTTGATGATGCAGAAGAAGGATTCACAACCGATTTTGGATATCTATCACCATACTTTTTCGCCAGTTGTTGGACATACGACTGCGATGAAAAACTCCCCCTTTGGGCAATGTACGTAAAAGATCGGTTTGCAGTTAGGATTGAAGTAGATAGTGATATTTTAAAGCTATCAACAAATAAATATCATCAGATAACAAACCATGTAAATGGTAAATCAGCATGCTACCCCATATTCAGAGGTGGCGGTAATCCTGTTTTTTTAAGTAGGGTTGATTACAGAACGGAGCCCTTACTCTCAATGACAAAAAATGTGAGGGGCATGTTCTCAGATGATTTTATTGAATCTTTCGGTACAACCAAGAGAAGCGTATGGGACTTCCAAAATGAATGCAGGTTTCTAATTCAGGCGACCCCAATTGCATATGCCAACCGCCGCCCGAGTGAAACGCCTTATACAAATCATTTGGAATCAATATGGAATAAAATGAAAACAGATATCGAAAATATCGACATGCTTTATGATGTTAACAAACTTCGTACTGCCAATTTTATGCTAGGGCCGTCAACAACCCCGGATGATTTTGAAATACTAAAGAACTACATACTTGCACAAGTACCAGAATTTAATGGTGAATTCACGAGAAGTGCTGCTCTAATAAGAAGAAAATAAGTAGGCACTGTCAGACTCGCAAAAATCCGAGCTTAACTTACCCCTCCCTACTGAAATATGGATCAAATACATTCAATCCTTGATGAGTACCATCATGAATATTTACGAATTCCCATGCCCTAACGAAGAAAATGGCTACAAAATTTTTCCAAAAATAGTTGAAGATGACCCTCTTGTCCATTTTCACGGCACATCACTGAAGAATTTAGAATCAATTATCAGCGGTGGGTTCAAATCCTTTCCACCTCTCTCATCTGTTTCATATGCAAAACAGAGTAATTACTCCCTGAGTCATTGGTACAGCAAGCGAGGTGCAACTGAAGACGGGGTAGTCTTTGCCGTAAGATTTGAAACCTTGGCAACCCCAGGAATCAAAGAAAATAATTTAGATATCCATGTATATGACTTGAAAATTCAGCCAGATATTATTGGGTACTGCATCATCCCCTATAAGTTCGTATACAAATAAATACCGCCAGGGAAGTGACCTGCGAAGGTTTGTGGTTTTGAACAAGATCTAACAGAGCAATGCAAGCGGAGGCTGGACGCGGCTCAGTCTGTCAGATACTCGCTACCGAGAAGACCGATGACGGCCTCACGGAGCAGTGGGCAACGGTAATCGATAACGTGGTCTTTACCAATCGTGAAGGAAACTGCCGGGAGTATCTCGATGGCGAAGTTCAATCGCTGTTCACCGCATGGGCTCTGAAGAAGAAGGAGGACCACACCGACTCGCACATTCATCTGCACTTTGTCGCCGGGGACGATGGAATACAATTCGCCCACACGGCCCTCGTCGACCTCCTGAGCTGGGAGTCGCCCCACGATAGCCGACCGCACTGGCGACGCCTACTACGACAAGAACAGGTTACCGCGAATGTGGCGAACTTTTCGGCTGCATTAGCTGCAGCTTTCCGGCAGAAGGTGGTATCTCACGTATTCCATATGCAACCACATACCATGCCAGCGTTTCTATCTCCAAAGAACGTTGAGCTTTCTTCCTGGAACACCTCACCAACGGCCTACAGGTAGCTTTTTATGAGCGCATGGACACTTAATGACCTTCGCCGACTAGATCGGAAATATGCGGAAGAAGGTATCGTCGTCCATCAACGCCCTTTTCGGGCTGCAATGGAGTTGCTCGGCTCTGGTTTTGTAATGAGCGCTGTCGGCAACCCGGATGTCAAGCGCATCATGGATGCTTATGCTGCTATGGTTCCCGAAGTTGAGACAAGTTGGCCTGGAGCTGGGATTGGGGTAATCGCTTCCATTGACCAAGTTCGGAAAGCTCTTTTCCCAATCGTATTCGGTACTGTTACATTGGAACCATGGCAGATGGCAGGTTTCTCTAGCGCCAAGGAGTGGTGGAATTGGTGTAGACAGGATCTGGTGATCGCTGCCGAGGTCGCTTTTGCCTCAGCTGACCTTCATGATTTCACCATGGGGCTAAATAATCTCGTACATGCCAATCCAGATGCGCTGACACTTTGGCAAATGTCGCGATCTAATCTTGAGGATGCTGCGAATACTCTTCCCTCCACCTTCAGTCACGACTCTGTGATCCAGCCGATCTGCATGGTAGCGGAACTATCGATGAAAGCTGCTTTGGTATGGGATGGCATTGCCTCGGATTCCTTCAAAGGCAGGGATGGCCATAATTTGGTCTCCCTAGCCCAGCGTATGGCGGTGGCACGGCCACATCGGGACGACGCCCGCGTTCAAGCAGTCGTTGCGAGTCTGCCACCCTATGTTGCTAGCCGTTATAAACCCGCAGGGCTGAAGCGACTTCAGGTAATCCGACTGGCCCTCGGTGTGCAGTTTGTTGCAGCATCAAGCTTGCGGCGGATTACAGATGCAGATTTGGCCATACAGATGGAGGAGGATGACTGGCCGGGACCGCGTCCCGCATTTATTGCTTGATTCCCTCCTACCGCCGTCTTTGGGGTCACAGTCTTCTGCTCAGAATCATATTAAGGGCCACTAGTTCCGAAAGCTGAAGCAGCTTTTCTTCATTGTTAAGGCAATGACCACGTTGGCCAAACTTCAGCCATTCAGTATTGGCATAGCGTCATCGCTTAGCGCTAAGGTTTCAACGTCAGCCGTTCGCCATCCCGAGTTCTATTTGACCAACGTTTCCCAGAACCAAGCCGATCAACATGCTTTTGAAGATTCTGCGCCCAGGGATATTCACTCCATAAGCCTAGATCACGTACTAGCCTTACGACCTTGACCCGCTGACAATGCGATAGGAATTCGTCCAGTATCTGTGGCCGGATATTGCGCAATGTCACCACGATATTGCGTGCTTCTTCAAGCGATTGCCCTTTGCCGATATCGCTGGCCAGCTCAAGCAAAGCCCGCTCCGGTACAGATACCCGCACATTCGAATTTCCGTTGGGCAATGGTTTGAGTCCATGCTCATCTGGAAAACCGTCATCAAATAGCCTAGTGGTTTGGTAGGAATACAGAATGTTCTCGGCAACCCAGGGCGGAAAGTCATAGGACTGACGACCCCATAGTTGGACTCGCTCGCGAAATGCGATGTTATGCCTCACCCCCTGCCAGTCCAACGCTGTTTTACCACCCGCATGCAACCCAGGGATATGTCGGGCCAAGTAGGCGATGATGCCATCCCTAGATGGACGGTCCCCTGTGAGCAAGTAGACCCCACGCGAGAGCCGCTGTAGCCAGCCGGCTTTCACCATGTAGGTCGCCTGCGCAGGGCTGACACCGAAGTCACGCAACATGTCAGTATCGAGTGGCTGTCCACGTGGAGCAGCTTGCATCAAGTGCTGTACGGTTCTGTTCGCCATGCTGTCGTGATGTTATTTACTTGATGTTACCTGGGAGAACTTTCCATCTATGGGGATTTTTTAACGCAACACCGACCTGAGCATGATTAATAGTAGATGTACTTGCGTTCCCAAACCATGGCACCAAAGGAGCCGTCTTTACGCTCATCGTATTCCTTCACCAGGATCTTTCGCATGTTGTTTCCGCGGCTGTCCGGTAGAAAAGCGTAAATTTGGCGCAAATTAACCTGACCTTGCTGGTCCAATTGATGCTCGGAGCGGATTTCACCTTGTGGGGTGTACTCCTTGACCAAAGACGGCATCGCCGCCCAACGCTGCCATTGACCGTCGATAAACACTTCAGTGAAAGTACTCTGTTTCCAATTGCCATCGGACAGCGGTGTGCGTAGCCAAGCCGAGCGCATTTTCAGGCGCCGATTCAATGCATACCGCCCTGTTGCGGTCTCGATTTGCAGCGGGCCGCCACCAGGCCCGGGGGTCATTTCCCATTGGCGTGTCTGCAACTGACAGTCACGCCCATACATCGTTATTTCTCTCTCACCTACCTTATAACGGCGGCTCGGATCATAAACCGCGGTAGTGATCGAGGTTTTCTGCCACATCCCATCGTTAAGCTGAGTCACCGTTACGGCTTCAGAATCCAGCTGATCCCCACCGTTGATGGTGTAGTGGTAATCATCCTGATAGGTCACGGGCCGGTTTAGATAGGTGGTCAGACGCCCTAATGTGTCGTAGTTAAACTGGTCTGGTTGATCACCAGCACGGCTCCGACGCACGAGTCGGCCATACACGTCAAAGTCGTACTTGTCCTGCGAAACTTTTTTCTTCTTCCCAACTAGGCCGACATTTGGCTTGAAGCCTGTTTCGTACAACGTTTCGACCATTTGCTTTACACCCTGGGGCTGTTTCCCTTCGTTTTCATATGCCAGGACAACCCAATCAGGTGTCGGCAACATGCACCATGGGAGTTCAGCTGCTTGAACCGTGGCGGTCAACCCACCACACAGCGCCACACGGAAAGTATTGGCAATCAGACTCATGAGAAATTCCTGAACAATAATGAAGGAAAAAGTGGGGCGGCCAAGTCTTGATCAGCAGCTCCACTTCTCGTCTTTGTGGGTTCTATGGGTGCGCGCAGCCATTTAGATAGATCGATTTGGCAAGCACGGCGCAGTACAAGTAAGCATCAGAGTTCACGGCTGGTACGGGCGTACATGGGACGGCTGTCATAGACAGCGGAAGCATCAAGCACCGGTTCACAAGTCCATTCAGTAGACCACTTGGCTCTATCATCCGGCCTGGGTTGCCAAGGCAAGCAAGGTTGAGCCACCCCGTCAATCCCGATGTGGCAGAACCAAGTCACTCCGTTAACACTGTAACTTCTGATGGCATGGATCAGTTCAAGCCGACTAACCTCGTCGCCACCACCTGACACGTGCAGCCGATACACTCGGTAGGCTCCACCACACAATTGGCCGACTACCTCCAACAGATGCTCGGGGGACGGCACCAGGAAGCTATTCAGCAATTCTGGCTCATCGCGCTGATCGCGACGACACTCGACCAAGAAACATGGCGACTCAGAGGAAACCCCTATACAGCGCCATGGCTGGTAGGGTTGAACTAACCGTCGCCGCGTGGGCTGCTCCTCTGCCCAACCGGGCGTGGTTAACAACATCAGTAATTCCTTCAAATTGCGGCACAACGCCATTCTCGCGATGCACTGCACGACAAATAGAACGTAATTTGTGGCAATGCCACACATGAAGATGTTACCAGAAGACGCTAACAAGACCACCATTCCTGTGGTTAACAGACATCAGGCGTCGTTTCAGTGACTGAACAGAATGAGAAGGAATTTGCCAGAAGCCTAGGGCGAGCAATTGCAGATGCAAGGCGTGCAAAAGGACTGACGCAAGAAAAGTTGGCTGATGTCATCGGTGTCGAGCAAGAGAGCATCAGCCGGTTAGAGCGGGGAGTAACGTTACCTTCCTTGTCACGCTTAATGCGTATTGCAGATGTCCTAGCGGTGCCCATTACTAGCTTGATCCGCTCCAGCTCTGGAAGGTCCGTCGATCAGGCGCAGGACTTAGTAGAAAAGTTAAATGAACTAAGCGGGGAAGATAGGGCTTGGGTACGCCGCTGGGTCGAAGAAATGTGTGCCAAGTTGGCTTTGCAACATAGGCAGTAACAGCCGTGCGAGAGTACCGACGGCTTAAACCCCGTTAGGCAGCTGGGAGATAACTGTGACTCACCAACGATCTAATCGCGCCGGGTACGTGTATTTCGTGCAGGAAGCAGAGCTAAGGCGTATCAAGATCGGCTTTACTACTGGTCATCCAGTACAGCGGCTCAAGACATTGGCAAATGCATCAAGCCAGGAGTTGGTCTTTCTCGGTTTTCAGATAGGCGATGAAGCACTCGAAAAGAAGCTGCACGCCAAGTTCGAGGCCCTTCATTGCCGCAACGAATGGTTCCACGCAGGGCCAGATCTATTGACCCACATTGAGCAGCTGTCATACGGATCCGAGTTCGAGCAGGCTCTCCGTCAGTTCGTACTTGCGCCTGGTCAGCGTCGACCGCAATCCATCACGGGTGCAGTAGAACCAAATCCCGTAGCTGAACTTGCCATTCCAGTGGACGGGACTGTTCCAGTTCCAGTGGGCAGCCCTGCCCTATGATTGGGTCAGCGCGTGGGAGGCTCAACTTGCTCATCATCAGCAGGCACAAAGATGCCTTTCTGTACTCTAATGAGGAGCTTCTTGCTGTGACTGCAGGTCGAAAAAGCTGATGCCATCCACATCTCCCAGCGCTTAAATGGAACAGCCTGCAATGATTCGTAATTTCCGTATAGCTTATCCGTTAATACCACGCGGCTGAGGCTTACCCCCTGCCTTAGGAAGTCGACCCGAGAATAGATGAATGCCAGAGCTATTCTATACAGCACGTTTCGGGAGGGAAGTTCCTCCTTCGGCACTGTGTTGCGTCGCCTATGTGCTTGACCATACAACCGGGCCCCAACCGCAATTAACGGCACAGGCAAGTTGCTTATCGAGCTGCCCTCTGCATCACCGTTCGCCAATCTCCTTATAGTTGCATCTTGATCCGCAATCTTGCTGAACTCCTTTGGGGAAGGCTCTGTAGCATCTATTGTCAGCCTTCCTACACAAAAGATGCACTGGTCACTTTGACTTTCATACGGGGACTGCTGGCGACACACAGGGCAAAGCATCGGCTGGAAAGACCTAACCTCTATGTCATTGTCGAGTCCGTCAAGTGGTGAGGCTAGATAGATCCTACGGCGAGCATCGGCATACCAGTACAAAACCGGCCAAGGGTATTCCGTCACGAGGTAGTCGATCCAGGTTTCACCTGGATCACAATTTTCTTTCAATTCCACAAGCCATGTGTGCCAAGCAGACGACCAGGCAAGACGAATAGTTTCTACTCCACGGATACTGTTACCCATATGGTTCGCCATCAGGGTTGACGTGAGCGATTGATGCTTTGCTTCTTGCGTCAGAGCACAGATGTGTTCATTTTTAAGAAGCAACTGATGGAATGATCCGCTTGCTTTCCAGGCCAGATCTTCCGCCTTATACAGGGCCACGCAAACAGTCGTTGCGCGAGAATAGGCGCAAAAAAGCTCCACGTCGTCCATCTCGTCGCCGCCTAGGACGATGACCGCGGGAGATTCCACACCTCTGAATCGCGCAATGCTTTCATGCCTGACTCCCGCTCTTGATATGATTTCAGCCAATTTAGGAGAGGATTGGTTTGGAGGGAAACGGGTCAATACCACAACATCCCTCCCCTGAAGATCCTGTGTGATCAATTCATCAAGGACTGCTGAAAGCGCCTCGGACCAATTGGGGATTACTCGCTCTTGTAATGCGTCGGGGTTATATGGTCTAGGGGTGAGAAGCTGAAAGTTAGGTGGACGATAGGCGAGTAAACGCTCGGTTACCGCCTTGGGCATTCGCAACACCATGGTCAAGTTGAATGGGGTGGTGCCGATTGCTTGAGATAGTTGCTCAAGGTTTGCGGTCTCTTGCTCGAACTTAAAAACTTGAGTCTCGTCACAGAAAGCAATGATTCGCTTGCCCTTAAACCATGCTTCCAATGTCTGTACCCATTCAAGTCGTAGTGCCTGTGCTTCATCTAGCACCAGCAGATCATAGTCTTGCATGGCGTTGGCCTCGATAGCAGCGCGGAGATCGTCCAAACACGTTGTACTTAGCCAGTTGTCGGAACTTTCGGGAGGGCACTCGATTCTTCGACGAGCTTCGCCGCAAAGCCCGTGCCAAGTCATGACATCGCAATTTCTTTCACAAAAGGACAATTGACTCTGTAACGCATCACGAAGCAGATTGTTGTAGGTGATGAAAAGCACTCTTTTTCCAGAATTTGCCGCACGGCCGGCAAGTTCGGAGCCAATTAGAGTTTTTCCTGTTCCCGGCCAACCCGTGATTACCATTCGCTGAGCGGCACTAGCTTTATTAAGAACTTCACTTTGTTCCCTGGTGAGCCGCAGCCACAGATGGTTGTCATACATAACGCGCATCCCCCAAGATGGGGTGCCGTCGTATTTTGGACATAGGGTATCTATCAGCCGGCGGGTCTTTTCTTTACCTAGTCGGTGAGTACCTCCAGCCGAATTCCAATATGCGAGCATTTCGCGGACCCGAGATGCCAGATTCGGCATCTGCTCCTGATCAACAAAAATCCGCTGAGGTGGATCGATACTTACATCGATCAATGCTGGGCTGATGACCACATCGCCGAACCGACTATCCGGGAAGACGAATCCGTAGCCAAAACGGATGTGCAAGTCTGGATCTGCCCCCAGCCAATTCGTCAGTCCATGAACATTCCTGCGGATTTGAGAAACAGGATTCTTGGATGCGCCAGGGACTTTCCTAACGAAGGTCACACCATCAATTCGATAGTGGCCGCTTTTGATCTCTAGCGCTAGGACACCAAGGTCGGGATGGATCACAAGGAAATCTATCTCGCCAGTTGGTGCAAACTTCTTGTCGATATTTCTTATCTTCGAACAAAGCCACGGCAGGCTGTGAATCACAGTGAATTCGCTCGAAAGTCCTTTTTCTAGTAGGGAGTAGACAGTTGGCTCCCCAGGGCTTTCGGTTTCCTGAGGCTGTAAGGCGGGAATCATGACAGCCATGCGCGTATATCCAAGCCAGTTTGTCGGTCACAATTTGCATTAATTACTGTCACCATGCCGGATAGTCCCTGATTTGTCGGGCAGACTCTATTGGGTTAGCCGACGTGCTATTGATGGACCAGCTGCTTGAGCGACTTCTCTACTCAGCTATTCGAGCGAGATCTGTGCTCGCTCAGCCGGCTCCAGTTGATCGCCGAGGATCTTACGCAGGTTATAATCAATCCCGGATGATGTTCTGACAGTGTGCGAGTTGATTACAGCCGTGGCCTGGACTTTTGGCCGTGCCGTCAGTTCTTTATCTGCAAACGACCGCCAATCACTACGGTAGTATTTCACTGGCAGAAGATAAATTGTAACTAGCCTTCAACGAAGAGCGTTAGGTACCCCATCAGTTTGTCTGCACGGATTGACGACCGTTCGATCAACTGCTGGCATTGCCCCTCTAACTCGATGTCGGTGAGCTGAGACTCGCACAGCTCCGTCAACAGTACGCGTGCATCGGCAACCAATGCCGTCAGGCGGTCCAGAGTCAATGCATAGCTTTCGTGGGCTGCTGCTGCGGGAGTCGCCTTGTTCGTCGGATGAACGACCACGCGCAGGCAGGTATACCCCTCGTAATTCTTGTCAAACCACTGCTGTGCGACGAGCAGTTGCCCATGCTCATCCTTGGTCAACGGGTTCTTGTCCAACTTGCGGCTCTTGGCCTCCAAGATCCATGCAATCTTGGTCGGCAGCAGCCACAGCACATCCGGCCCTTCGCCGCCATCATCATGACGCTCTGTCGACAGGCCAATCATTCTTCCGAGGTCCGCCAAGGCCTGCTCGAACTGGTTGGCAGTGGCGTTGGCATTGAGCTTCGAGACCACCTGTTCGAACTGCTGCAGCAAGCCGCGTCGCATGCGGTATCCACGCAGTTGGTGCGCGATGGCGGTGCCCTGTGCTCCCGGCATCTGCATCGGCCGGTACGGCGGCATAACACGTGGGCGCAACAAGTTGCGATTGACGCTAAATGCAGACCGCTGCAGTTCGTCGCTGCGGTCATTCTGGCCCCAGTTGTGCGCAATCCGGCCCGCCAACTGGAGCAGCCAGCCGCGTGTCTGATCGTCCGGGGCCTCTTTGCCGCTCGTCACCTGATCCAACTTGGCGATCGCCTTGTCGTAATAGCCATCGGCCCAGTTGTTGAAAGCCTTGCGTTCGGCCGCAGCCACGTCAAAGCGCTTTGGATCGGCCGTCTCCTGCGTCACGTTCTCTGCAAGAGTGTCCGCATGGTACTCGACCCAGCCGGTATCCCGGCGGATGCTCATCGTGATCGTGCTGGCCAGATCGTTGACGTCCTTCACTTCCTTGCTAACTGTCGAACCCATGTCGAGCTGAGCGCGGGTTGCACTGGTGAGTAGCCTGAAGTTGGCGTCCTTGGCGATCCAGCCAGCCAAGTCCGAACCTACAAGCAGCACAACACAGTGATCACCCGCGCCGCGTGCTCCGCGACCGATGCCCTGCTCAATCCGTTGCGCCAGCATGCGGCTGATGGTTGCTCCACCGTACAGAGTGGCCGCACGCAGCAGCTCATAGTCGGACGTTCCAGCCGGAAGACCTTCCATGACGAGAAGCCTGCAGGAGTCGCCAGGCAGGTCAATGCCGTCATAACGGTTTGCAAAAACGACCGGACCACTGGTCGTGCGCGCCTGCAATGCCTGGACCTTTGCCTCGACTTTGTCCGAACCCTCGGCAAACTCCGCGACGTCCTCCCATGCTTTGGCTGCGAAGTTTGATGGCACGAGAACAACCGCACCAAGGTTGTTGTCTGCGACCTGCTTGAGTAGTGCCTTCGTGACCTGGGTCGCGTTGAAGTCGAACTTCATTAGGTTCGGGATCAGGATCATTCGCTCACTGATGCCGGCCAGCGATCGCGACGTCAGGGCCTCGTTGACGTGCCTGGGGTCGGCATCGAATGTGCGCACGATCTCGCTGTCATCCGCGATAGTCGCCGACATGTAAATGCGGCGCTGTGCATCGGCGAAGGTCGGGAAAGTGTTGACCAGTGGAAGCACCGACGTGACCGTAAAAGCGGCGCTGCTAATAAGGGCATGACAAAGGTGCAGGTTGTCACGTAGCAGCGGCCAAGCGTAGGGGGTATCTTCCCCATCGCCACGCAGTAGCCCGCGAGCTGCGTCGATCTGTTCGTGCCACGCCCAATACGGCACCTCGACCACCACGTTGCTGAGCCCAGAAACGGTATCGTCGAAGGTGCCTAGTCTGTCCATGTTCTTGAACGCGGCTCGGAACAGCGTGCACAGTCCGTCGTACCGTTCCCTGTCATCCTTGGCCTTAACTTCAAGCGTGAACGATTCACGAACTTCTGAGAACGCAACATGTGCGTCGTCTAGGATCACGGCTCCCGCCTTGACTGGCATTCCGCTGCCTCGGATACCAAACTTGCTGAAGCCATTAAACAGCGCCTTGTACGATGCCACCATGATGGCCTTGCAGTTCACGAAGTCGTCCGCCAACGGTTTGCCTCGAACGTAGGGCACGGCGGCGATCCCCAGTGCATGTGCCTTCTCTAGCGTCTGCTTGACCAACTGGATCGTCGGCGCCAAGTAGAGCACTGGCTCCTTCAGTTCATTCAGCGTGGACTGTGCCATCAGCAGGCCGACCAGCGTCTTGCCGCCGCCGGTGTGGAGTTTCACGACAGTATCCCGCTCATCCTTACGTTTGAACCATGCTTCCAGCACTTCGGCCTGACTCGTGTACAGGTCATTGATGCCCTGCGGCTTGGGCATACGCCGGAATATCTCAAGCGGATCTATCGGTGCAGCCCGCTGGGACTGTGACCTAAGCTTGTTGAAATCAACCACCCTTCTAGCTCCTCTGCTATTACTGTTACCTACGACGATACATGATCACTAGTTCTCGCTTACCTTCAGAGGCGCCGTTCTTCTTGGGCTTTCAGGTCGCAGATCCCACCTACATTCGATCATGCTGATACCAGCTGTCGATGACAAGATGCTTATTGGACTCAAGGGAACCTCAATGTCCGCAGCCTTAGTCGGACATTACTCCCGATTCGACGAATTCCCACTTCTGGCTGACAGCAAACATATTATCACAATGGCATTGCCATCTATTAGGGCCGACCTGCTGCCTGACCACCGTAAATAGCAGCAGATCATCGGCCTTTGCTGCCGGACAGGAAGCGCCGTTTGTGCGGTGGCAGTGCGCTATTCAGCGGTCACGCGGAGAGCAAGCGCCAAGTTGATTGGGTGTGCTGCCGAAAAGGGCTGTATTCATGCGTTCATGCAATACATGACATCCGGCTTCCTCTCTGTCTATGAGAAGTGATTATAATTATCTCAACCGGCATAAGAACGCTGGCCTTTTGAGTAGCCGGATGGCCCAATAACAGGGGGTAAGGATGCATTTGAAGAAGCTGGCCGTCCGGAATTTCAGGCGGTTGCGAAACGTCGTAATCGATCTTGCTTCCGATATTTCAATTTTTGTCGGAGCCAACAACAGCGGCAAAACATCGGTAGGGCACGCACTCCAGCTGTTCACTGGCAGCGGCCGCTTCAACATTCACGACTTTAGCGCCGAGCTTTGGGCCGATATCGTTGCGTTCGGTGAGGCTGAAGGTGGGGCGAGCCTTCCCACGATGGAAATTGATGTCTGGTTCGAAATCGGTCCGGACGATGTTCACCGCGTCATCGATCTTCTTCCCAGTCTTGCATGGGAAGGCAACCTGGTGGGGATGCGTGTTGCCTACGTGCCCAGCAATCCTGCTGCGACACATGCCCGCTATGTCGAAGTGCGGCAGCGCGTGCTCAATGCGGTCCCTAAGGGTGAAGACGGAACACCCATCTTCGATCCCTCACCGCGTAACCTGCGTGAATTCCTTCGCGACAGGCTACATGACGAATATGAGCTGCGCTATTTCGTACTCGATCCCGTACGGTTCGATGCGAAGATGGTCGCAGAGGCTGGCTATGATCCTGCTTCTCTCACCGGCCGCGACCGGAGCGGTCGTGAGATTTTGAATGGTCTCCTCCAGATTGACTTCTTGAACGCGCAGCGTCATCTCTCGGACAGTCCAGGTGGCTCTCGTGCGGAGGATCTCTCCCGGGTGCTCAGTCGCTTCTACGGCCGCAACCTCGAACAAAAAGGCGAAGATATCGAGGCGTTGCGCGCTCTCGCAGCATCCGAAGCCTCACTTAATGAGCATCTCGAACGAGTGTTCGAGCCAACGCTCAAGAGTTTGTCAAAACTCGGTTATCCGGGCCTCTCAAACCCGCGCATGATGATCCGCTCAGCCTTAGACCCAGCCCAGATCATGAGCGGCCGGGATGGTGCAATCGTCCATTATGCATTGGGAGCCGATGACGGGAATCCCAACCCGCCAACCTTGCCGGATCGATATAACGGCCTCGGTTTCAAAAATCTTATTTTCATGGTCGTCGAGCTGCTCGACCTCCACGCCCAATGGCTGGCGATTGAGGAAAACCGTCCACCGGTCCACCTGATCTTTATCGAGGAGCCCGAGGCGCACCTCCATGCCCAGCTTCAACAGGCATTCATCCGCAAGGTGATGGGCATTCTGACGCTCGAGGGCGAGGACCGCACGCACTATACGAGCCAGGTCGTCGTTACAACCCACTCGACTCATATTCTTTACGAACGTGGCTTCCGGCCGATCCGCTATTTTCGTCGAAGCCGTACGCAGAATGCGTCGACATCAGATGTGCTCAACCTCTCGGTTTTCTACGACAGCACCGATCCGGACATCCGGAGCTTCCTCGAGCGCTATTTGAAACTCGCTCACTGCGATCTATTCTTCGCCGACGGCGCCGTACTGGTCGAAGGCAATGTCGAACGGCTGCTATTGCCGCAGATGATCACCAATGCCGCGCCGCGGCTGCAATCGACCTATCTCACTGTTCTTGAGATCGGCGGGGCATTCGGCTACCGATTCAAAACGCTGATCGAGTTTCTCGGACTGACGACGCTCATCATCACGGATCTCGACAGCGTGTTCGGTCCACAGGGGCAGGATGGCGATCAACCGGAAGCTGCGGAGCCAGCTACCGAGAACCCGCACGTTGCCGTCGCCGACGCTGAGGACGTAGACGATGACGAGGAGGAGTTGCCTATGGCAGCGGAGAAGCCCGGGAAGGCGTGCATCGCCGGTCATCCGGGCGCGGCGACGTCCAACCAGACTTTGCTCCAATGGCTACCGAAATGCGACACGGTCGCAGCTCTGTGGGAGGCAACGGCTGAGCAGAAGATCCAGGCGAGGACGAGCGACAATGACGCTTTGGTACGCGTTGCCTATCAGTGCCAGACCGATGTCACTTGGGGTGGAGAAACCCTGGCGCTCGCCGGGCGCACGCTGGAAGAAGCGTTCGCGCTCGAAAATCTTGAATGGTGCCAGAACAGGAACCGTAACCCGCTTCAGCTCCGCATCGCTAAGGCCGACGAGAAGAACCTGACCACGCTTGCGGAGCGTATCCACAAGCGCGTGCAGGCTAAGAGCTTCAGCAAGACCGACTTCGCACTCGCCTTGCTCGCCGAAGATCCGAGCAGTTGGTCGGTCCCAACCTATATCGCCGAGGGACTGAGCTGGCTTGAGACCGAGATCGCGCCGCCGGAGCCGGACGATAATATAGAAGAGGAGCAGCCGCACGAGGAGGCGCCCCAGAGAGAGCCGGCAGCCACCGGCAACGAGGTAGCAGTATGACGAGCCGGATCGACAGTCCTGACACGCAAGCCGATCTAGATGTTCGAGCGTGTCTCGACCGGACGCCGCCACGCTCGTTTGTCATGGTTGCCGGAGCGGGGTCTGGGAAGACGACCTCGCTGATCAAGGCTATCGCGCACCTAGCCGAGACCCGCGGTCCCGCCCTACGCCGCGCCGGGCAGCAAATCGCCTGCATTACATATACCGAAATCGCCGTCGGTGAGATTTCGGCCGACGTCGGAGTCTCGCCGCTATTCCACATCTCGACCATCCACAGTTTCTTGTGGTCAGTCATCCGGCCGTTCCATTCGGATATCGCGACCTGGGTAGCCACCCGCATCGACGAAAAGATCGCGGAGCGACGCGCACACTACGACAAGCCTCGAACTCAGGCGAGAACGAAGGCCCGCCTCGAACAGGAGATCGCGGAGCTCGAGGCCGAACTGGCTGCGATCGGTGAAGTAGAGAGGTTCGTCTACGGCACCGGCAGCAGCTATGCCGAAGGCATTCTTGGCCACGACGATATCCTCAAGCTCACTCCTGCCTGTATCGCAGCACATCCGCTGCTGAGGCAGCTCGTCGCTAAGCGCTTTCCCTACATCTTCGTGGATGAGAGCCAAGACACCAACCCGGAGGTCGTTGAGGCGTTACGGCACATTGCAGGCGAACATTCTGGTTTGTGCGTCGGGTTCTTTGGAGACCCGATGCAGAAGATCTATATGAGCGGAGCAGGCGCTGTCCCGCTGAGCGATGGCTGGGCGGAGATCACAAAGCCCGAGAACTTCCGGTGCCCGACATCGGTACTTGGGGTCATCAATGCAATCCGCACTACTGGCGACGGCCTGGAGCAGGTGCGTGGTCGGACGATAAACGTTGATGGCATCGAGCAGCTGGTTACCGGTACCTCCAATCTGTTCATCCTACCGGCGGATACGGAGCGGAGTGCACGCCTCGCGGCCATTAGGCAGTGGCTAGCCGCTGAAACCGGAGACGGCCTGTGGCTAAGCGACGTGCGTGAAGGCGATGCCCGCCTGCTTGTGCTGGTGCACCGTATGGCAGCCAACCGGCTCGGGTTCCCTAATCTGTATGCTGCTCTCAATGACCGAGCCCCTATGAGTCTGAGTGAAGGGCTGAGCGATGGCACAGCCTGGCCGCTCCGTCCACTTGTCCAACACATACTCCCACTCGTTGTAGCAGCGCGATCGGGCGATCGGTTCACAGTTATATCGACCTTGCGCAGCGAATGTCCAAGGCTTGAACCAGCGCGGCTTCGAGGACAAGCGACGGCCCCCGTTCTTACAATGCTACAGCAAGCGCTCGACGGACTTGTTGCTCTACTGGCAGCAGGATCGCAGGCGACCATCCGAGATGTCTTGACGCATGTGCGAGATAGCGAGTTGCTGCGCCTCGACGACCGCTTTGCCATGCATCTGGTTGCAGAGCCAGTGGATGACGGCAGCAGCGGCTTCGAGAACGTTCAAGCCTACCTGGCATGCGGAGTCGACGAACTCTGGGCCTACCGGCGCTACTTCACAGAGGAGTCGCCATTCGCTACGCATCATGGAGTGAAGGGAGCTCAATTTGAGCGCGTATTGGTCGTCATCGACGATGAGGAAGCAGGCTTTCGGCAGTATTCGTATGGGAAGTACCTTGGGTACGTCCCGCTTTCGGACAAGGACGAAGCCAACATAGCGGCAGGTGAAGAGTCCGTACTCGATCGAACCCGTCGCCTCTTCTATGTGTGCTGCTCGCGTGCAATGAAGGACCTGGCAGTAGTGGTCTTTGTGCCCGATGTCGCAGCAGCCCGCACCGCGATCGTTGCGCAGAATCTATTCCCCGAGGCCGTAATCCGAGGCGCTGAGCATCTGGGCTAAGGCCAATTTGCACGCGTAGACTGTCCGGCAGGCATCGGAGTCAAGCTATCTCATCTAGATGGATGTTTCGCCTATCTGCGGAAGGGCGGCTCTTAGCAGAGTAGTCCTTTTGCGCCTGGGCATAATTCTGATTTGGCGTTTGCCAGTGCAAGCTAGTGAGCCAGTGTCCACTGATGTCGCTTGCTGGATACAAGTAGAAGCGCAGATTTTTGTGCCGGGGGAAGCATGCTTAAATTTCAGATCACGGTTACAGGTGTCGAACTTGAATACGAAGGGGATCTGGGAACGGATAACAAATGGGTCTGGGATGAGTTGACGACAAAGAAGAATACGCGGATATCCCGAATATTCTCGTTCAGACTTGGGGATCTGCTAAACCCTCCCACACCCAACCAAGATTTCGAGGGTTATGAGTATCGGTTTCAATTCGGAACATTCGACGATGGCTATGTGAAGATCCCTGCGCGGGTCCTCAATATCAAAAACGACTTGCTCATAAGTCGTGATGTGACGCTCAAGCGGTCGATCTTTGTTGCTGAACGCAATGTATCTATTTTTGGTCGGCTCTCCGCCCTCCTAGAACACTCCGATCCTATCGTAATTGGCGGAACACGCCCTGGTGCAATTCCGAGAGACGTATTTGAGGAACTGGTCAAAAAATTCCCGAACACCTATGAACTGGATCACTATGCCGATGCACGTGTTCAGACGATTCTTTCCCAGTACCTAGACGGCATGAAGGATGCACGAGGTCGCTATGAGAGCTATCTCAACAAAAAGACCTCTCTCTCCAAAGTCACTAAACTCGACTTGGATGCTCTGAAGAAGCTGGAGATTGAAAAATACGCCTTGATCCGAGACCTCATAGACGATGCTTTGAAGACCAAGAAGGATTGGTCCGAGGGGGAGTGGCAGCAGCTAATGCTGTCTTTTCTGCTACTTTTGTTCCCGAAGTACATCAAAGTACTCGAGAACATTACTATCCACGATTACTACAGCGACCCCACCAAGAAGACCGATCGTTACATTGATATAGCCTTGATTGATGCCAGTGGCAATCTTGATGTTATCGAAGTCAAGAAACCGTTCGATGACAAAATCCTTCGCAAGAGCCTTTATCGAAGCAATAGCATCCCAACCTCCGAGTTGAGCGGCAGTATCATGCAGGCCGAGAAGTACCTCTTCCACTTGTCGAAATGGGGTGTCAAAGGTGAAAACACGCTCACCACAAAGTATGCCAATGAACTGCCGACTGGAATGAAGATCCGGATCTCCAACCCTAAGGCAATTATCATCGTTGGACGCGATCAGATCGGCGGTACCAACATGACTGATAGTCAGCTGCTGGACTTCGAGATCATCAAGCGCAAGTACGCGAATATGATGGACATCATCACATACGATGATCTACTGCGACGGCTCAATAACACCATTACAGCCCTTGGGGGTTGAGGGATTATCTCATTGCCCTCCCAAGCCTGAAAAGATCGCTGTGGCCAGCAACTTATTCCGCTGTTTATGGTGAGAAGGTCAGTACAGACCAACTAGCCTTCACGTGTATCACTTTCAGCCATCCAAGCCAACCACCCCAACCGATGGGCCTGGGCATCGAATAGCGCATGATGCCAAGGTCTGCCTTTTGTGTGATGGTGCGCTACAGCCCGATTAAAAGCTTTTGAATCCACTAATGGTCGTAAATCAAGCCATCCAGCTAGGTTTATTGGCCAATCCCCATCAAACACGTCGGCGAGGAGATCCCGGTCGTGTTGTGAGTCACATGCAACCGTTACGCTATGCGGTAGCGTAGCAAACCAAGCCATCAACCTATTTTTAAGGTCCGCCTTGCTGACCTCTGCATCAGCAATTCGACCTAAGCACGAACACACGGCCGCCAGAACGAAGGCATTGCATTTTAAACGGTCAAAGTCTTGCACTTCTAGATATAACTCATACTGACCATCTTCACTAATTAAGCCAAGGCTAATCAGCTCACAATCAATAAAATCAGTAAACTCAGCATCAAAAAAAATCAACATAATAAACGCCAAACCTCCATATCTATCAGTCCTCTTGCTTACGCACACACATATAAACAAAATTAAAACCAGATTGTCAATACAAGCCAAACCAAATACTACCATTCGAAATTTTAAATACAACCGTATCAACTGCCAAATATAGATACGTGTAACACCACAAAAACTAAACTATTAGTTTTCAGAAAATTACAATTGCGTGACATAAAGATCCGCATTACACTGCCAGCCAACATTTTCTGACTAACACCTATCAAGCGCTAAATCTCTCAGCCCCCTTGCACCCAGCATAGCGACCAATATCCCTAACCCCGCTCTCACCAATGCTTATCAATTCGGCACAATGTGCAGAATGGGCAATGTATTGCCAAAATACAGCCAAACCATATAAACAATGACAGTCATTCATGCAATATTTAGCAAATATTTTGCGCGCAATATTAGTAAGAATAAATATATATTCTCAATCAAAGAGGTGGTTTTTAATGTCATTGAAAATAAAGAGGCCCAGAGGCATCGACGGGGAGCGCCATGCGATTCTAGTAGATGAGACAGGAATTCCCCTCTTCTATCCCACTCTTTGGGTAACCGTGGCCCTTCGCGGTGGAGCACGCGCTGTGAATACGATCCAGAATGCTCTACACGCAATCAAATGCCTATACGCCTGGCAGGCCACATACACCATAGATGTCGAGCAGCGATTTGCCGGAGGCAAGCTCTTGAAAGCTAATGAGGTGCATTCGCTGAGAGACTTCCTACAGGATTCACTTAAGCAAAAAGCAAACCAGAAGGTTGTTTCAATAAAGCGAAAACGCAAAACAGTCGACAAAAGCACCCAATATGCGCGGATGACAGTGGCTGCAGAATATCTTGAGTTCCTTGCCAGAAGATTTTATCCATTGTCAGAAGAAGCTGAGAAGCAGATTAGCGCGATGGTGGCTCAGATCAAAGCAAACCGCCCTATTCAAACGTCAAAAACAGCGAGTCGGGAACGAGATGAAAAACACTTAGAGGATTCAGCTCTAGATGCCCTTGAGGAGAAACTTAGGCCTGGAGTAGAAGAAAACCCGTTCACAGACCATTCTGTCCAGTTCCGAAATGCTCTTATTTTTATCATCTTACGAGTGACCGGAATTCGACGTGGAGAACTGCTTAATTTAAAGGTGGAGGATATTAATTTTTCAGCAAACTATTTACGGATCGTAAGACGACCAGACTCACCAAACGATCAACGCCGTTATCAACCAGTGGTAAAAACACGCGAGCGCCAGTTCCCCCTAGATCCTGAACTAGTAAACCGGATATATGAGTATGTAACTCAACACCGCAGTAAGTTATCGGCAGCTAAGCAGCATGGTTATCTCTTTGTCACTCACAAAGAAGGGAGTCATCAGGGGGCGCCTATCTCCAATTCCACCTTCAGCAAATTCATAGAAGCCCTAAAGGGAATAGTTAGCACGATTCACGCGCACAAACTTCGACATCATTGGAATTACTCATTTTCGAATCTGAGCACAGCTAAAGGCTTATCGCCAGAACGAGAGGAAAAACTAAGATCGTACCTGATGGGCTGGGAGCAGACCTCTAACACGGCGGCAATCTACAACCGCAGACATATCAAGAAAGAGGCAGCCGAATCCATGCTGGAACTTCAGCATAAAATACTTGGCAAAAAAATTGAGAAAAATAAATGAACAGCAATATGCAAGCGCTACAAATAGCTACAAATAAACAATTTGTTTCCAGGGATGGATACGAGGTTGACTTCGAGGCTCCTAGCTGGAAACTCAGCAAGGATGTCAGTATTCGAGTAATAAATGCCACTACATACTTAAATGGCAGCATGTACGAATCGTACCGGGAAGTCCTTGCCTTCTATGCAAAAGGGAACTCACCAGATTATGTGCAAAACCTTCACTATCAAAGCATGCATTATTTTAATGCCTGCGGCATCAAAACAATTTTTAGCGTAGAATCGTTCATTTCATATCGAGCACTACTGGGAAAGCGTGGTGAGCATAAATTTGCACAACTACGCACTTTCATTAAAAAATGGAGCGCTTTAGGATACGATGGAATTTCCGATGATGTTATTCGCTTGCTCAACAAGTGGACACTATCAGGAGGAGACAGAGGAGCACCAATCCGTTCAATGTGTCCAGAGCGGGGACCTCTGACCGACATCGAAATGGATGCAGTGATCAGTGGCATTACTATTGCATATGCGAATGCCAGAGTATCTCTCTTCGAAATATCAATTGCGATGACAGTGATCATGACGGGTCGCCGGCCAACTCAAATCACAGCCCTGAAGATTGGGGACTTAATTAGTCATTCTGGAAAGAATTTTCTGAACGTACCACGAGCAAAACAACGGAGTGAAGGTGGCTGGCGAAAGACATTCAAACAAATACCAATCATCGAGGATCTTTGGTTGCTACTGAAGCAACAGGCCGCGGCAGTCTATCGGGAGTTCTCTGCTCGGGCCGCTTTAAGCGACGAACAGAAGACAAAGTTACCATTATTCCCGAATTACTCTGCATTCGATGATTCGGAAGATATTAACTCCCAGCTTAACGACGACAGGCTACATTTGCGAAACGAAACACTGGCGAGAACGATGGTTCATATCGCAAAGATGATATCAGTAAATAGTGAGAGAACCGGCGCCCCGATCCTGATGAACGCGTATCGCTTTCGATACACCCTCGGGACAAATCTCGGACGTGAAGGCAAGGGAGAGTATGTCATAGCAGAGGCACTGGACCATACGGACACACAACACACTGGTGTATATGTCAAGAACCTCCCAGAAATTGTAGAACGAATCGACAAGGCAGTCGCGTATCAGCTTGCACCGATAGCGCAAGCGTTCCAAGGGATCATCATTAAAACTGAGCACGATGCGCAACGTGGAAGTGATCCGAGCAGTCGGATCTCGAATGGAGCCGAGAATTTGGGGAGCTGCGGAAGCTATGGCTTCTGCAGTGCGCTGGCCCCAGTAGCCTGCTACACCTGCAACCATTTCCAACCGTGGCTCGATGGGCCGCACGAAGGTGTTCTCGACCATCTTCTACAAGAGCGCAACCGGGTTCTTGATCTCACCGACGATCGCAAGGTCGCATCTGTAAATGATCGCTTAATACTTGCCGTCAGCGATGTGATCATTCGCTGCAAAAAAATGAAAGAAGAGATTACACATGGCTGAAATTTTGCTGTTCACTCCAAAACACGAACGCAACTGTCGAAAAAATCTAGCAGATTTTATTGATATGTGCCGAGATCGTTTGACGGTATTTGGTGGAGATCTTGACTGGGAAGCAAATAGTTGGCCTGGTATAGCAAACTTCACAGTAATTGGAGCCCATACTCGAGGCTACAAACAAGACGATTTTTTAGATTTCGAAATAATGCCATTTGCCAAGGCCTACCTCAGGTATCAGCAAGGACATAACCCGACAAAACTGAAAAATGAATTAAAAGCGCTTCGCTGCATCGAAAAAGCCCTCCGCCTAGCATGTGGCAGAGCTGATATCACGCTGGTTAGCCACCACGTAATGGACGTTGCAACGGAAGTCGCCAGGGAATACAAAGCCACTGCATATCAAGCAGGTATACAGCTTGTCAAACTAGTCGAATTTCTCAATGAGGCAGGTATTATTCATCAGCGCATTACATGGAGAAATCCGTTCTCCAAGCCAAAAGAGATTAATAGAACCGATGCGGACGGGAAAAGGAAGCGCGTAGAAAAGATACCATCAGACCACTGCCTTGAGTATATGGCCGAGATGTACGCGAACAATTTGAAGGATCCTCGAGACCATTTTACCACTTCTATCTTTGCCCTTCTGATGTGCGCCCCATCTCGAATTACCGAGGTTCAGACATTACCACTCAATTGCCTGCATTATGAAAAAGATGGAAAAGATGTTGAGAGAGTCGGCCTTCGATTCTGGGCTGGGAAAGGATACGGACATGACATCAAGTGGATACCTACCGTTTTTAAAGAAGTCGCCCAAGAGGCGGTATATAGATTATCTACCCTCTCTGAACCGGGGAGGAATTTGGCACTATGGTACGAGCAGCACCCCGATAAATTCTATCGACACGAAGGTTGTCCCAATGTTGGAGAGAACGAGCCACTTACGCTAAGTCAAGTTGAAGAAGCACTAGGCTTAAAACCGAATAGAGGAAATTCGGCCAAGCAATTTTTCAAAAATTATGCTCCCTATAATGCACTTCGCGTGGAAGGCAAACCGCTGACATTAGCATTTCTAAATGAATATTGCCATGCTCAACTTCCTGAAGAATGGCCGTGGCTTAGAAGAGATCTAGGCATTAAGTACTCGGACGCGCTATGCTGTTTCCGGATGCACGAGCTTCGCCCCGACCTGAACACAAGCCCTGTGATGCTTTGGGTTCCTGATAACAACACGTTTACAGATGACCTTAAATTAGTTTCAGGGCGAAATAAGAAAAGCATCTGGCAGCGACATGGTTACAAAAACCCTGATGGAACGGATATTTACCTAACATCACATCAGATCCGCCACTACTTAAATACAGCAGCCCAGCGCGGAGATCTCGGACAGTTGGATATTGCAAAATGGTCTGGAAGAGCAAACATTCGCCAAAATGCGGTCTACAACCACATGATTGATAATGAGTATGTTACTGCTGCTCGCGAAGCAGGCATCGGCAATGAGCTCGTCGCAAAAATCAGGGAAAACGCTCCAGTGACATACAACGATTTGCAAGCCATCGGCGAAGGGATAGCACACGTTACAGAATTTGGCTTCTGCGTTCACGATTATTCGATGGTGCCTTGCCAACGACAACGTGACTGCCTGAACTGCACTGAACAGGTTTGTGTTAAGGGCGACATTGAAAAATTGAAGCGATTGAAACGGCAACGCGATGGCATCCATTTGCAGCTTGAAAAAGCTAAGACAGCATCAGCCGATGGTGTATATGGAGCAGACCGTTGGACCCAACATAAATTAAAAACATTGGAACGAGTAGAAGCACTCATTAATCTATTGGAGTCAAATCATGCTCCGGATGGCACGATCGTCTGGCTTAGCAATGATCAAGAGCACAGCCCGCTCAAGCGAGCAATTGCTGCCCAGCCATCGAATCAGTCGTTGATGCAATCATCAGCACTAGACATTGAAGAGCTCCGTTTACTACTGGAGTAAAAAATAAAATGGCAAAGCATTTAAGCTTAAAAGATATTGATATCTTTGTTCAGCTAATTGATGCCTGGGAAGGGAAAATCACATGGGAATCACTGTGTGAAGAAGGGGAAAAGCTAGTCGGCTTTCGTCCAACAAGACAGACACTTAATGCCCATAAAAAAATTAAAGCGGCCTACTTGAGCCGAAAGGAGAATTTGAAGGCAGGCTTCACCCCATCCAAGCGACCAGCCAGCTTAGCCATCGCAGAGCAGAGGATACACAGATTGGAGAACACGAACATCAGATTGGAGAAGGAGAATGAGAGGCTGCTTATCCAGTTCGTACGGTGGCAGTACAACGCCTACAAGCACGGTATGTCGAAGGAGATGTTAGATGCTCCACTGCCTCCAATCGACCGAGACTCGTCGGAGAAGCCATAGCCCATAAGCAAGTAAGGTAAATCTGAAGTGTAAAGTTTAATGAATCAAAAATACTATTATTTTACAAATTTCTTTACATTTTGCTCTTACGAAGAGCCACACACTAGTAAAAAACCTTGAAATAACAATGGCTATTTGTGCTGTGACCTACTCTTTGCGACTATGTGAGGTGTTAACAACCGTTTTGAGGCGAGATAAAGTGCCAAAGCAAAAGCCAGATCAGCTGATCTGGCTTTTTTACTGCCCGCGTTCGTCGGCCATGCTGTCCGGCATGGGCGCAGCCCTCATCTGATCCAGCAGGAAAGCGTGCAGCGCCAGCACGCCGGGGCGTTTTTCATCAGGCCGCAGCGCCAGTGCATAGGCGTAGCCACTACTCCACGGCGGGCCATATGGTACCAGCAGCAGCCCCTCTGCCAGTTCCTGCCGCAACAGGCTCACATCCCCCAGCGTCACGCCATAGCCTTGCAAGGCAGCATTTATCGCCTGATCCAGCGTGTCGAACACGGTGCCACCACGATATTCCAGCGTCGCTGCGCCGCGGCTGGCCAGCCATTGCCGCCAGTCGCGCCGGTCGTGAGACGGGTGGAGCAGAGGATAGTGCTGCAAGTCCGCCACCTGCTGCAGCGGCTGGCCGGTTTTGGCCAGCAATTGCGGTGCGATCACCGGGGTAAGCTGCTCGACCAGCAGCAGCGTCTCGTTAGCCGCAATGGCTTTCTGCGGCTTGTAGACAATGGCCAGATCAACATCCTCGCGGGCAAAGCTGACTGCATGCTCATGCACGCCAGCCAGTTGTACCGGCCACTCCGGTGCCTCGCGCGAAAACTGCTGCAGCACCGGCAGCAACCAGCGCACCACACAGCTGGGGGCCTTGATGCACAATGGCGCGGCAAGGCTGGCTGCTGCATCCACCCCCTGGGAAATCACCTTGAAACCACGCTGCACATAGCCCAGCAGCAAACTGCCCTGTGCCGTCAGGCGCAAGCTGCGTGCATAGCGGTGAAACAGCGGATAACCCAGGCTGTCTTCCAGTTGGGCAATCTGCTTGCTGACCGCGCCCTGGGTGATGAACAACTCATTGGCCGCATGGGTGAAGCTTTGGTGGCGCGCGGCCACCTCGAATACCGACAAGGCATATAGCGGCAAGGTTTTTCTGGGCATGTCCGGCATTCCATGACTGAGTTTTTCTCATTTATAACATGCCGATTAATCGTTTGTGTCATGACAGACAAAACCGTTGAATACAGTCATTGCCATCCTCAACGGTCAAACACCATGCTGCATTCACCCGTCAGCCACCGCTCGCGCCTGCCCCATATCGGCACCACCATTTTCAGCGTGATCGGCCAGCTTGCCGCACAGCACCAGGCCATCAACCTGTCACAGGGCGCTCCCAATTTCCCCTGCAGCGAGGCATTGCTGCGCTACGCCAGCCAAGCCATGCAGGCCGGGCACAACCAGTACGCACCGATGACCGGCCTGCCCGCCTTGCGCGAGGCCATCAGCGCCAAGACCGAAGCCCTGTATGGCTGTCGTTATGACAGCGAGCACGAAGTCACCATCATGGCCAGCGCCAGCGAAGCCTTGTTCTGTGCAGTCAATGCGCTGGTGCATGCCGGGGACGAGGTCATCGTGTTCGAACCGGCCTTTGACAGCTATATCCCGATGATTGAACTGCAAGGCGCCACACCGGTGGTGATCAAACTGGCCGCGCCCCACTTTTCCATTCCCTGGGACGAAGTTGCCGCACGCATCAGCCCGCGCACCCGCATGCTGATCCTGAACACCCCGCACAACCCCACCGGCACCACGCTGTCAGCCGCTGATGCTGCTCGGCTGCAAGCGCTGACCGAGGGCAGCGATATCGTGATCCTGTCGGACGAGGTGTACGAGCACGTGGTGTTTGACGGCGCACTCCATCACAGCATGAGCCGTTACCCGGCACTGGCGGCCCGCTCGGTGGTGGTGACTTCCTTTGGCAAGACTTACCACGTCACCGGCTGGCGGGTGGGCTGCTGCCTGGCACCACAGGCCCTGATGGAGGAAATCCGCAAGGTGCACCAGTTCGCCATGTTTGCCGCCGACACCCCGATGCAATACGCGCTGGCCCGCATCCTGGCCGAGCCGGAACACTACCTCGGTCTGTCCGCCTTTTACCAGCACAAGCGCGATCTGCTATGCGCTGCGCTGGCTGACAGTCCCTTGCAACTGCTCCCCAGCCAGGGCAGCTTTTTCATGCTGGCCAGTTTTGCTCATCTGTCGGATGAGAGCGACAGCGAATTCGTCCAACGGCTGATCACCCGCCACGGCGTAGCCACCATTCCGGTATCGGCCTTCTACCGCGACGGCACCGACCAGCGCGTGATCCGCCTGTCCTTTGCCAAGGATGATGCCACCTTGCTGGCCGGTGCCGCCCGGCTGTGCGAAATCGGAGCGGCATGATGGCAGACACCCTGTTGGCCGCTGCCATCCAGATGTGCTCGGGTGACAATCTGCAACACAATCTGGCCCGGGCAGCACAATTGGTCGGTGAAGCGGCCCAGGCTGGTGCCCGCTTCGTGGCCCTGCCCGAATATTTCTACCTGATGCCGGCCGACGAGCAGGCGCGCCTGCCGCTGGCCGAAGCATTTGGCAACGGCCCGCTGCAAGCGCAGATGGCCAGCCTGGCCCGCCAATATGGCATCTGGCTGCTGGCCGGCACGCTGCCACTGCAAAGTGGTGATACCGCACATTTTCACAACAGCAGCCTGCTGTTTTCACCCGTCGGACAATGCGTGGCGCGCTATGACAAGATGCATCTGTTCGGCTTCCGGCATGGCGATGAACATTACGCCGAGGCAGACACCATGCAGGCCGGGGACCAGCCAATCAGCGCCGACACGCCCTGGGGCAGCCTGCGGCTGTCGGTGTGCTACGACCTGCGCTTTCCCGAACTGTATCGCCAGCCACCCGCTCCGGGCCTGATCAGCGCCCCTGCCGCCTTCACCCGCAATACCGGCCGGGCGCACTGGGACTTGCTGCTGCGCACACGGGCGGTGGAAAACCTGGCTTTCGTCATTGCCCCAGCCCAGTGTGGCCGCCACCCCGGCGGCAAGGAAACCTACGGGTACAGCATGATTGTCGACCCCTGGGGACAGGTACTGGCCTGCCATGAAGAAGGCGAAGGCATGGCGCTGGCCCGGCTTGACCTGTCCGGACAAACCGCGTGGCGAGCACGCCTGCCCGCCCTGCAACACCGCCGTTTGTGAACATATCAACCAGCAATACCAACAGCCCGGTACAGGGCTGAGTGACAGACTGCATGCCACCAACAATCAAAGGAAAACAGATGAAACAGCACACCCTGATGATGACGGCCATCCTGGCAGCCGGCACCTTTGCCCTGCCGGCCATGGCGGAATCCACCCTGCGTTACGGTATCGAAGCGCAATACCCGCCGTTTGAATACAAATCCGCCAGCGGCGAGTTGCAAGGGCTGGATGTGGAACTGGGCAAGGCTGTCTGTGCAGAAGCCCATCTCAAATGCAGCTGGGTGGAAAATGCCTTTGACGGGCTGATTCCGGCACTGCAAGGCAAGAAATTCGACGCCATCAACTCCGCCATGAATGCCACCGAGCAGCGTCGCAAGAGCATTGCCTTCACCAGCATCATCTACCGGGTACCCAGCATGGTGATCGCCCGCAAGGGCAGTGGCATCACCACCGCAGCCGACAAGCTGCAAGGCAAGAGCATGGGCGTGTTGCAAGGGTCGATCCAGGAAACCTATGCCCGCAGCCACTGGGAATCTGCCGGTGTCCGCGTGGTGTCCTATCAGGACCAGAACCAGGTTTATGCCGATATGGCGACAGGCCGGCTGGATGCCACGCTGGTAATGGCCCCGGCGGGCCAGAAGGGCTTCCTCACCCGCCCGGATGGCAAGGACTTCCAGTTTGTCGGCGCCGTGCATGATGACAAGATTCTGGGCAGCGGCATTGCCTTTGGCCTGCGCAAGGACGATGTCGAACTGCGCAAGAAACTGGACGCCGCCATTGCCCGCCTGCAAGCCAGCGGCAAGGTGAAGGCGCTGGCGGCCAAACACCTAGGCGAAGGCATTGATGTATCAGTGAAATGATATATCAGTGAAATAAGACAAGGCGCCACCCCCCACGTCCGGCGAGGTGGCGCGCATCACCAGAATTTCCTACACCCCCGGCACCCCATAGCCAGGGGCTTGATCTGGTGCTTCGGCCCGGGTGATGTAGTCCTGCATTTGCGGCTGATAACGCTGCCACAGCTGCTGCAGCTCCGCTACCGGCTCACCATCACTCCAGTCCACCCGCAAGTCCACCACTGGCCAGCTCTGTGTCGACATCAGCTTGATTCCGGCGGCATGGATAGGCCCTACTTCGCCCCCCGCCGCCACCGCGGCCTGCATGGCGGCGAGCAGGCGGTCGGCCAGATGGCCGCGACTGTCCTCGAAGGCCGCCACCATGCGTGAGGGCAAGTTGGCATCGGCCAGGATATTGCCACCGGCAGCGCAGTGTTCACCCTGCGCCGTGGCAAACACCCCCAGCGCATGCTGACCGCTGAAGGTGGTAATTTCCCCGTGCGCCGGTACCAGCAGCAACTGACGCCAGGCCAGATGTCCATCGGACAATGCCAGTGCCTGACACAAGGCATTGCCGCGCAGTCCCTGTGCCATTAGCGCCAGGGCCTGCGGCCCCAGTGCGGGATTGGTGACATTCTGGCTCATCACCGCGCCCACCCCAGCGGCCACATGGCAGCAGCGGCTGGCCACGGCGATGCTGGACGACGCGGCAGCCACTCCCAGCATGCCGGTTTGCGTACAGCGTGCGGCAATCGAAAAGGTCATGGCTGGTAGCCTTCCGGTATCACGGCAGTAATATCGATTTCCACCAGCCATTCCGGCCGCGCCAGTGCAGAAATCACCAGTCCGGTGGAAACCGGATATACGCCCTTCAGCCAGCGCCCTACCACTTGGTACACCGCCTCGCGGTAGCGGGTATCCACCAGATAGATGACGATCTTGCACACATGATCCAGATGGCTGCCGGATTCTTCCAGCAGCATCTTCACATTGGCCATGGCTTTCTCGGCCTGGGCGGTGACATCACCGATGCCCACCGACTCGCGGGTATCCAGGTCCTGACCGATCTGGCCGCGCAAAAACACCATATTGCCGGCCACCACGGCCTGGCACAGGTCGTTGTCCAGTTTTTGTTCCGGGTAGGTTTCGCGAGTATTGAACGGACGAATGCGTTTGTGAACCATGTTTCACCTCATTGCTGTGTGTGGGCGGGCGGCTGGGCCGCCCCGGTGTGGCGTAAGGACAGGCGCGGCAGGGCCTCAGGCCGGTGTACGGTCGGCAGTTGCTGGTGCGGCTGCGCGATAAGCCTGGTATTTGCGCTGGGTGGCAATGTGGTCGGCAATGAACTTGGCGTCATGCCACACCCCCCAGATAAAGCTGGAACCACGGCGCGACAGCCACGGCAAGCCCAGGAAGTACACCCCCGGCTCGCTGGATACCCCGCGCTGATGACTGGGCTTGCCCTTGTCGTCGAAGGCATTTACCTGCAGCCAGCGGTAATCCACGGCAAAGCCGGTGGCCCAGATGACGGTACTGATGCCCTTGGCGGCCAAGTCCAGTGTCAGGATGGGCTCGCGCATGCAGGCCGGGTCCTGTGGCAGCTGCCGGGCTTGCGGCTCGGGTGGCAGGTCCAGCCCGTTCTGTGCGATATAGGCATCGGCGGCATCCAGCACTGCCAGGTAGTTTTCGTCGCCACGGGCAATGTTTTCTGCCAGATCAGGCTGAAACTGCATGACACCATTTTCGCAAGCCCGGGTCATGCCGAGCAGCGTGATGCCCTGTTCGGCCAGACGACGGAAATCCACGGTATGGCCACCGCGCGCCCCGCTCACCGCAATGGTGACGTGTTCGCGCCCGGGTTTCATTTTCTGCGCATCCCACTCGCCAAGTACGCCCAGCCACCAGCAGAAGTCACGTTCGCGGTAACGACGCGGCGGCCTGTCGTGCGGACCAACAGACAAATAGACAGTACGACCTGCGCGCTGTAACTCGTCGGCAATCTGCACCCCGGACGAGCCGGAACCCACCACCAGCACCGCCCCGGCTGGCAGTTGCTGCGGATTACGGTATGCGGCCGAGTGCATTTGCCTGACCGGGCTGTCAGCCGGGATGAGTTGCGGAATCAGCGGCTGCTGGAACGGACCGGTCGCCGCCACCACGCGATTGGCTTCGATGACACCAGCCGAGGTTGCCACCGTAAAACCCGGGCGACCGCTGTTGCGCACCACCTTGAGCACCTCTACGCCAGTACGGATGGGGGCATGGAACTTGCGGGCATAGGCTTCCAGATAGTCTGCCACCCTCTCCTTACCGGCAAAGCCATCTGCGGCAACATCATCAAAATCCAGCCCGGGAAAGCGGTCGTGCCAGGCCGGGCCGTTGCACACCAGTGAATCCCAGCGTTCTGAACGCCAGCGCTCGGCTATGCGTTTACGCTCCAGCACCAGGTGTGGTACATCCAGCTTGCTCAGGTGCTCGCTCAGGGCAATGCCGGCCTGGCCGGCACCGATCACCAGCGTATCGGTCTTTTCCATCACCATTTCACTTCCTTCCCTGTGTTAGGCCCCGAACACCGCAAACGAGGGTGGCATGGGGTAGTGCCGCTCACGGCCATGCCGCATGCTGCACACCAGCTATCCGGCTACCATTCCAGGCCACCGGCTAACTGACCACTGCAGTCTATGGAAGCAATTTGAATACCGAAAATATATAAAAACTCTTGATTGAATAATTTTTAATTATTCAATTTACGCCAAGAGCCATCAGCACAAATCACGCAGCTAGGAAAACGGCGGATGACGAAGAAGAAAAGAACCGTCCAGCTAATGATAGAAACCGGCAAGACATGGCTGCAAACAGCCAGGCCGGCCAGCACCGGCAACAATGCCGGCGTGAAATGCCCCTATCATCAAGAATAGATTTTTTGCCCGCAGCTTGTAGAATGCTTATCAGTAATGGATTTTCCGTCGCTTCCATTTCTTACGGCTGTTTCACCCCACCTAGGAACACTCCATGGCCAATACCCGCCTCGCCCTGCTGCTGGCTTCCCTGCTGGTACTGCACTCCACCTGCGTGCTGGCGCTGGAAAAACCCGCCGGCCACCCTATCGTCACCATCACCGGCCAGATTACGGAAAAGAACAGTGGTACCGCCGCCCAATTCGACAGCGCCATGCTGGACAAGCTGCCGCAGGTAAAAATGACAGTCCCCACCCCCTGGTACAAACAGGAAGAGACCTTTGAAGGCCCGCTATTCCGTGATGTGCTCAAGGCAGCCGGCAGTAAGGGCAGCAAACTCTATGTGGTAGCCCTGAACGACTACGCGGCAGAGATTCCGTTGGTCGACCTGGAAAAATATGATGTCATCCTGGCTCGCAAGATTAATGGCAAGGTGCTGACAGTGCGCGACAAGGGGCCGCTGTTTGTCATGTATCCCTTCGACAAGAAGCCGGAATTGCGTACCAAGGAGATCTACTCCCGCTGCGTATGGCAGGTTAACCGCATCCGCGTCGAATAAACCCTTACCGGGGCTAGCTAGTGTCATTGTTCTCGCATCGATCCCGCATCAACAACCAGGTATGGCTGCTTGGCATCCTGATGGTGGCCGCCCTGCTGGTGGTCGGCATGCTGTATCAGCGCCAGCAGGCAGAAATGAAGCGTTTTGCCGAGCAGGGGCAGGACAATGTGGTCTGGGTATATTCCCAGCTGGGTATCGACTACTTCCGTACCGTGGGTGCAGCCAAGGTAGCCCAGGCCACCAACCGGGCTGCCGATCTGGATGAGCTGCAGCTGCGCTACAGCATTCTGGTATCCCGCATCGACCTGCTGAAGGACTACCGCTACGCCAATCTGTTCCAGAACAAAGCCTGGTATCAGCAGCAGATGAACAAGCTGGTGGAACTGGTGCGGCGAACTGACCAGAGGCTGTCAGCCAATGGGGATTATTTCGACCCTGCACAGGCCACAGCGCTGCTGAACGAACTGGACAATGTGGTCGAGAATATCCGCGAACTGACCATCGGTGCCAACAGCCAGCTGACCGATGCCGCCAACGCCAGCAACCAGAGCCTGCAGGATCTCAACAGCATGGTGGCCATCACCGCAGCCCTGCTGATGCTGGTGGCCGCGCTGATTGCTGCCCTGGCCTGGCGCAATCTGTCGCACAGCGAAAAGCGGCGCGAGGAAGCCGAGGCACTCAGCCGCAAGCTGGACCGCGCACTGGAACAGGCCGAAGCCGCCAATGTGGCCAAGGGTGCGTTTCTGGCCAATATGAGCCATGAAATCCGCACCCCGATGAACGGCATCATCGGAATGACCGAGCTGACGCTGGATACCGAACTGACACCCGAACAGCGCGAGTATCTGGAAATCGTCAAATCCTCCGCCGATTCGCTGCTGACCATCATCAACGACATCCTCGACTTCTCCAAGATCGATGCCGGCAAGATGGAGCTGGAATCGCTGCCCTTCTCGCTGCGCAACCTGATCAGCCAGACGGTCTACCCCTTTGCCCTCAAGGCCGAAGAACACAATCTGGAAGTCATCTGCCAGCTAGCCCCCGACCTGCCAGACCGCTATATCAGCGACCCATCCCGCCTGCGCCAGGTACTGAACAACCTGCTGGGCAATGCGGTGAAGTTCACCAAACAGGGAGAAATCGTGCTGGACATACACGGCCAACAGCAAGGACACCGCTACCTGATGACTTTTTCGGTACGCGATACCGGCATCGGCATTGCGCCGGAAAAACAGCGTGTCATCTTTGATGCCTTTGCCCAGGCCGACAACAGCACCACACGCCGCTATGGCGGTACCGGACTTGGCCTGTCCATCACCCAGAAACTGGTCGCCCTTCTGGGTGGGGAAATCCGGGTAAACAGCAGACCGGAGCAAGGCTCGGAATTCGTTTTCAGCATTCCCTTGCAACTGGCAGACAAACAGGCACCAGCCAGCCAGCCCGCCGACCTGGCCGGACTGGAAGCCCTGGTGTGCGACGACAACCCCACCAACCGCAGCTGGCTGGCTGCCCTGCTGAAGAACTGGGGCATGTCGGCCACTTTGAGCGCCGACGGTTTCGAAGCATTGGCACTGCTGCGCCAGCGCAGCTTCGACCTGATCCTGCTGGATGGCCACATGCCAGGCATGTCCGGCTTCGATCTGGCACGTCAGCTGCAACAGCAAGGCTGCCAGGCCGACATCATCATGCTGACATCGTCTGGCGAGCGCGGTGATGGCCGGCGCTGCCAGGAGCTTGGCATCGGCGGCTACCTGACCAAGCCGGTACCGCAAGAAGAACTGCTCGCCACCCTTTGCCAGCTGCGCGGCATGACAACAGCCAGCAAAGCTGGCCGCCTGCCCCCCCGCCATCGCATGCAGGACAGCACGCAGCCGCTTCATGTGCTGCTGGTGGAGGATAACGAAGTCAACCAGAAACTGGCCCAGGCCATCCTGAGCCGTCGCGGCTGCCTGGTCAGCGTGGCGGGCGATGGCGCACAGGCGCTGGACATGCTGGCCGGACAAGCCTTCGATCTGGTGTTGATGGACATGCAGATGCCGGTGATGGATGGACTGGAGGCCAGTCGTCACATCCGCCAGCGCGAACGGGACGAGGGCCTGCCGCACCTGCCTGTCATCGCCATGACGGCCAATGCCATGAAAGGCGACCGCGAACGCTGCCTGGCAGCAGGCATGGATGGCTATGTCAGCAAGCCGGTGGAAGCCCAGCGGCTGTTTGACGAAATCGAGCGGGTATTCGCCGGACACAGCCCGGATCAAGACACCGGGCCAGAAACCGGCCAGTCTGCCGACACAACAGTGGCCGACTGCCAGCTGCACTACCAGCAGACGCTGGCCAATTGCGATGGCGACGCCGACTTCCTGCTGACCCTGTTGCAAGCCTTCATCCGTGATGCCGCCCTGCGGCTGGACAAGCTGCGCCAATCACTGGCAGACAGCAAACCACAAGACATGGCCATGTATGCCCACGCACTGCGCGGGGCCGCCCTGTCGATTGGCGCCCTGCCGTTTGCTACGCTGTGTCAGCAAGTAGAAAGCGCCGCCCAGCAGCAGGATGCAGCAGCACTGGACAAGCTGCTGCAAGAACTGGAAACCTGCCATCAGGCGCTGCTGGCAGAAATCCGCCCGCGGCTGCCGATGTAAAACTTCATCAAGTTGCTGCCTGCTGCATGGCAACACCCGGCGAAGGCGTTACAGTCGTCCCGGCACACCTGCTTCATGGTGTGCCGGGACGAAAGCAATGATGAACAAGACTCTAGCCACCCTCATGGCCAGCGCCCTGCTGGCCGCCTGCAGCACAGCATCACACCAGCAAAAGCCGTCCGGCCTGCTGATCCGGGAAAGTGGCAGCGCAGATTGCCCATCCTGCGCCCAGATTGTCCGCTACCGGGCCATGCAGGGCATGGGCAGGCAGCAACAATCCAGGGAACCACACTTCAAGGGCCTGCTGGATACCAATGTCAGGCTGCAGGCCGGCAACAGCCCGCGCGACGAGACCTTTAGCTACCAGCTGGAACTGGATATCCGCGCCAGCGGCAACTTTCTAGCTGTCATGCCGCTGGTGGCAGTCGGCCTGCCAGCCGAGGTGGTACAGCAGCAAGATGCCGGCCAGCTGCACGTCTGGCTGCTGGACAGAGGTGGCCAGCGCACGCTGCTGCCACTGCTGGAGTGGTCAAAAAAGCTGCCTTTACAGGATTTCCTCTGCCAGAGCAGCCCGGGTGATGGCCAGTGCAGCTGGAAACAGGTGGTAACCTTGCCCGCCAGTGTGGTACGGCAGGCATTGCAACAGCACAGTGCCTTGCGGCTGATGGTTGGCAGCGCACATAGCAGCACGGTGTATGGCATGCACACGCAAGGCAAGTCCGCGGCATCGGTACTGACCCAGTACAAGGGGGTGAATGTGGAGTTGCCACCCGCCTACCTGGCCAGCTTTGATCAGGCCTTGCAGCAGCAGAGCGTGGTCATCAGCCCGTAAGCGGCAACGTCAGGGCAGCCAGAGTTGCAGCGGGCTCAGGTCCAGATGCTGCTGCAGCATGTCGGCCAGCCGCTCGATGTGTGCTTCACGGATGGCCGGGTAGTCCAGCGGCTGCGGCGCGGCCAGCCCGGCCCATGCCAACAGCGCGGCCAGGCTTGCCGGTTGATCGAACACCCCGTGCAGATAGGTGGCCAGAACCTGGCCATCGGCGCTGATGGCACCATCGCAGCGGCCATCCTCCAGCCGCACCGCAGGCTGCGCCAGTGCCGCGCCAGTGCTTACCCCCATGTGGATTTCATAGCCGCTCACCGCCGCCGCATCCAGCGTCAAGTGGCCGCTCACCCGCGTCAGCTGTTTGTCATTGGCTAGCGTGGTTTCCATCTCCAGCCAGCCCAGCCCGTCACTACTGCCCGCCTCACCTTCCAGCCCTTGTGGGTCGTGCAACTGCATACCCAGCATCTGCAGGCCGCCACAAATGCCGATCAGCTTGCCGCCATAGCGCAGATGACGGGCAATGGCCGCCTCCCAGCCAGCCGCGCGCAAGCTGGCCAGATCGGCCCGCACGCTTTTGCTGCCGGGCAGGATGATCAGGTCGGCAGGCGGCAGCGGCTGGCCGGGCTTGACTAGCAGCAGCTCCACTTGCGGATGCAGGCGCAGCGGGTCGAAATCGGTGTGATTACTGATGCGCGGCAATACCGGCACCACCACGCGCAGCGTTTGCTGCGCGGCATGTTCGCCTTGCGGACGGCCCAGCGCCAGGCTGTCTTCCGCCTCGATATGCAGGCCGTTGAGATAGGGCAGCACGCCCAGCACCGGCTTGCCGGTGCGCTGCTCCACCCACTCCACGCCGGACTGCAGCAGCGCCGGGTCGCCACGGAAGCGGTTGATCACCAGCCCCACCACCCGCGCACGTTCGCTGTCGGACAGCAATTCCAGCGTACCCACCAGGTGGGCAAACACCCCGCCACGCTCGATATCCGCCACCAGCACCACCGGACAGTCCACCGCCTCGGCAAAGCCCATATTGGCGATGTCCCCCTCGCGCAGATTGATTTCCGCCGGGCTGCCCGCGCCTTCCACCACGATGCACTGGTATTGCGCTGCCAGCCGGGCGTGCGACTGCAACACCGACTGCATCGCCACCGGCTTGTAAGCGTGGTAGGACACTGCATCGATATTGCCCACCGCCCGCCCCTGGATGATGAGCTGGGAGCCGGTATTGCTATTGGGCTTGAGCAGGACAGGGTTCATGTCAGTGTGCGGCTCCACCCCGCAGGCCAGCGCCTGCACCGCCTGCGAACGGCCAATCTCGCCGCCATCCACCGTTACCGCGCTGTTGAGCGCCATGTTCTGCGGCTTGAACGGGGCCACACGCAGCCCGCGCCGCGCCAGCAAACGGCAAAAGCCGGTGGCGAAAGTGCTCTTGCCGGCATCCGAAGTGGTGCCCTGAATCATGATGGTTTTGGCAGTCATGCTATTCTCCGGCGCGCATTTTTTCGGGAAGCCCCCTAGAATGTCGCTCTTCAACGCTTGGGCAGCCGGATAGGCCGCTGCCCTGAAGCCGGCGATTATATAGGCGTGTGACGTGATTTCTGCTGTTTTTCTGTTATTGGCCGTGCTGCTGGACCGCCTGCTGGGCGAGCCGCGGCGCTGGCATCCCTTGGTGGGCTATGGCTATCTGGTGCGCCAGGTGGAACATGCACTTTACCCGGCCACGGCCCAGGCCGAGCCGGTGTGGCGCATGCGCCTGCGCGGCGTGCTAGGCATCAGCCTGTTGCTGTTGCCGCCAACGCTGCTGGCCTGGTGGCTGGCAGGCTTGCCCTGGCTGGGCCAGTTGGCCTCGGTGCTGCTGATGTATCTGGCCATTGGCGCGCAAAGCCTGCGTGAGCATGCCCAGGCAGTGCTGGATGCGCTGCGCGCTGGCGACCTGCCACTGGCCCGCTACAAGGTGTCGATGATCGTCAGCCGCAACACCAGCGAACTGGACGAAACCGCCGTGGCGCGCGCCACCATCGAATCGGTGCTGGAAAACGGTAGTGATGCCATTTTTGCCGCCGTGTTCTGGTTTCTGCTGCTGGGCGCGCCCGGTGTAGTGCTGTACCGCGCTGCCAATACCCTGGACGCCATGTGGGGCTACCGCAACGAACGCTTTTTGCACTTTGGCTGGGCCGCCGCCCGCTTTGACGATGTGCTCAACCTGATTCCCGCCCGCCTCACCGCGCTGACTTACATCCTGCTGGGCCACACCCATCAGGGCTGGCAATGCTGGCGCGCCCAGGCTCCCACCTGGTACAGCCCCAATGCCGGGCCGGTGATGGCCGCCGGTGCCGGTGCGCTGGGCGTGCTGCTGGGCGGTGCTGCCAGTTATCACGGCACCCTGAAACAACGCCCCACGCTGGGCCTGCAACGCCCACCGGTGGCCGAGGACATCGCCCGCGCCATTGCGCTGGTACAACGCAGCCTGTGGCTGTGGGTGGGGCTGGCCATGCTGGCTGGTGTGCTGATGTGGAGTTTTTCTCATGCTTGAACACGGAGGCGGCATCCTGCGTGCCGCAGAACAATACGGCATTGCGGTGGAAAACTGGCTGGACCTGTCCACCGGGCTCAACCCGCAAGGCTGGCCGGTGCCGCCCATCAGCCCGCGCAGCTGGCAGCGCCTGCCAGAACAGGACGACGGCCTGGAACAAGCCGCGGCGGATTACTATGGCAGCCCGCTGCTGCTGCCGGTGGCTGGCTCCCAGCCTGCCATCCAGCTGCTGCCCACGCTGCGCCCGCCCTGCCGGGTGGGCATGCTGCCGCTGTGTTATGCCGAACACCCCTGGCACTGGGAGCAACACGGCCACCAGCTCAGTCGCCATGCACCGGAGGACATCGAGGCTGCCGTCGATACGCTTGACGTGCTGCTGCTATGCCACCCCAACAACCCCACCGGCACCACCTTTTCCCGCGCCCAATTGCAAGACTGGCGCGCACGGCTGGCCAGTCGCGGCGGCTGGCTGATCATCGATGAAGCTTTCATGGATGCCACACCGCAGCACAGCCTGCTGAGTGATGTCGGCCTGCCGGGGCTGATCGTGCTGCGCTCGGTAGGCAAGTTCTTTGGCCTGGCAGGTGCGCGGGTGGGCTTTGTATTTGCCTGGCCGGCCCTGTTGCAACAGCTGGCCGAAGCCATCGGGCCGTGGAGCATCAATGGTCCGGCGCGCGAGGTGGTCAAACTGGCCTTGCAGGACAGCAGCTGGCAGCAAGCCATGCACGAGCAACTGGCTGCCGACAGCCAGCGACTGCAACAGCTGCTAAACCGTCACTGGCTGGCACCAGCAGGCGGCAGCTGCCTGTTCCAGTGGCTGCAAGGTGCACACTGCCCGGCCTTGTTCGACTTTCTGGCGAGCCAAGGCATTCTGGTACGCCAGTTTGCCGACGGTCCCAGTCTGCGCTTTGGCCTGCCGCCGGATGAAGCCGGCTGGCAACGGCTGGAAACTGCGCTGTCGCAATGGGAAAAGCCTTGAAAATCAGCGGGAAGAATTCCCATTTTCTGCGTTGTCACGTATCATGCGCGCTTCAAATGACGGTGCCCCGCCAGGGGTGAAACGGGAATGCGGTGAGACACCGCAGCTGCCCCCGCAACTGTAAGCGACGAGTCCGCATCACTGGCCACCGGCCCACCCGGGAAGGCGATGCAGGGTAAAGAAGCGCGAGCCAGGAGACCGGCCGTCATACGTGTCGACGCAGGCTGAATCCGGGCGGGGTGTACCGGGGGAATGCACAGTACCGCCCTGCTTGGCGGACAGTGCCCTCGCTTGCGGCGACGTATCGTCACCGAGGGCATCATGCAAGCAAAACTGAATACATCAATATCGTCTGCCGGCTCGCGCCGCTCCCGTCATCTGTGGGTGCTGCTGCCGCTACTGGCTGCCAATCTGCTGGCCTGGGGCTGGGCACTGAGCGCCTTTGCCGATCACCCGGCCCAGCTGGGCACCGCACTGCTGGCTTATCTGCTGGGCCTGCGCCACGCGGTGGACGCCGACCATATCGCCGCCATCGACAATACCGTGCGCAAGCTGATGCAGGAAAACCAGCGCCCCTTGTGCGTGGGTTTTTTCTTTTCCGTAGGCCACTCCATGCTGGTGATTGCCGCCGTGGCCGCCGTGGTGTTTGCCACCCGCGCCTTGCAGGATGGCATCAACGGCTTTCGTGAAATCGGCGGAGCCATCAGCACCGGGGTTTCCGCCTTCTTCTTGCTGGCACTGGCCGCGATGAACCTGTCTGCCCTGCGCGGCATCTGGCACAGCTTCCGCCGCGCCCGCGCCGGCGAGCCGGTATGCGAGGAGCAGCTCAACATCCTGCTGGGTAACCGTGGCCTGCTGGCGCGCTTACTGCGTCCCTTGTTCCGCATGGTAAGCAAGAGCTGGCACATGCTGCCCATCGGCCTGCTGTTTGGCTTGGGTTTTGATACTGCCACCGAAATCGGCCTGTTCGCACTGGCGTCCTCGCAAACGGCTGATGGCATTCCCTTGTGGAACATCATGGTATTCCCGGTGCTGTTTGCTGCCGGCATGGCGCTGGTGGACACCCTGGACAGCATGCTGATGGTGGAGGTGTACGGCTGGGCCTTCATCAACCCCATCCGCAAGCTGTGGTACAACCTCACCATCACCCTGGTGTCGGTGGTGGTGGCGGTGTGCATAGGCGGGCTGGAAACCCTGGGCCTGATTGCCGACAAGCTGAAGCTGAGCGGCGGTGCCTGGGATGTGGTGGCCATGCTCAACGAAAATCTGGCTCACTTCGGCTATTTCGTGGTGGCACTGTTTGCCCTTACCTGGTTGCTGTCCGCCGCCATCTACAAGTGGAAGCGCTTTGATACCCTGCCCGGCCAGCAGGCCGGCTGACGCCCCTCAAGAGAACACATGCGACTGCATTACAAACACGTGCTGATGTGCACCGGCCCGCGCTGTACCGAAAATGGCCAGCAAGCCGAAGTCATGTTCAAGCAACTGGGCCAGGCGATTGACGCCTGCGACGGCCTCAAGGTGAAACGCACCCGCAGCCATTGTTTTGCCGTATGCAAGGAGGGCCCCATCATGGTGGTCTACCCGGAGGGCGTGTGGTATCGCAAGGTGGATGCCGACGCGGTACAGCGCATCGTCAGCGAGCATCTGCAAGGCGGTGTGCCGGTAGAACCGCTGATTTTCCACCGCCTGGGCTCGGGCGATGTCTGCAATGAAAGCACCCCATGACCCAGCACCATCAAGGCGGCATCGTGCTGCTCAGCCATGCCGGCACCGACCTGACCGCACTGGGCCGCGCCCACTGGCCGCAGGATTTCAGCCCGGTATCCGGTATTGCCCTGCAACAGATCGCCGATGAAAACCACATGCAGCAATTGCTGGACGGCCCGCTTGCCAGCGCCCGCATCCTGCTGCTGCGCGTGCTGGGACGGGTACAGGCCATTGCCGCTTTCGATGCCCTGCGCCAACAGGCGCTGGCACGGCATCAGGCGCTGATCATCCTCAGCGGCACTGGCGAGCCGGACCCGGAACTGGCCGCCCTCAGCACCGTCCCCCCGGCCATCCAGCAGGATGCCAATGCCTATCTGCAAGCCGGTGGCAGCAGCAATATGGCGCAGCTGATGCGCTATCTGTCCGACCGCCTGTTGCTGACTGGCTACGGCTACCTGCCGCCAGCCGCGCTGCCGGAACACGGCCTGTATCACCCCGAGCTGTCCGACGGCTGCGGCCTGGATGACTGGTGTGAAATTCGCCAGCCCGGCTGGCCCACGGTGGCCATCAGCTTTTACCGCGCCCACTGGCTGAGCGGCAACACCCGCTTTATCGACATGCTGGTGGACATGCTGGCTGAGCGGCAAATCAACGCGCTGCCGCTGTTTACCTCCTCGCTGCGCAGCCAGGACGAAGCCGGCATGCCGGCAGCACTGCAACTGTTGCGCGACCCACGTGCAGGTGAGCCCTGCGTGCTGATCAACACCACCTCCTTTGCCATGGGCGAAGTCAATGCCGAAGGCGCCACCCAGGCCAGCTGGGCAGTAGAGGCTTTCGAGCAGCTGGACATCCCGGTGCTGCAAGCCATCACCAGCAGCATGACCCAGGCGCAGTGGGAAGCATCCGAACGCGGGCTGAACCCGCTGGACACCGCCATGAATGTGGCGCTGCCGGAATTCGACGGTCGCATCATCGGCGTGCCGGTATCGTTCAAGCCGGAAGACCCGGCCAGCAGCGACTACCAGCCACTGCCGGACCGCATGTGCCGTCTGGCCGGCATTGCTGCCCGACTGGCGCGGCTGAAGCACACCCCGGCGGCGGACAAGCGGGTAGCCTTCATTTTTACCAACTCCAACAGCAAGGCATCGCAAGTGGGCAATGCCGTGGGGCTGGATTCCGCCGCCTCGCTGTATGCGCTGCTGCAAGCCATGCAGGCCAATGGCTACCGGATGGGCCCGCTGCCGGAGAGCAGCGACGCACTGATGCACAGCCTGATCGACCGTGGCTGTTACGACACCGACTACCTCAGCGCCGAGCAACTGCGCCAGGCCGTAGCCCGTGTGCCGCTGGTGCGCTACCAGCAATGGTTTGCTGAACTACCCACCCAGCTGCAACAACACATGCTGGAACGCTGGGGCGCAGCACCCGGCACGGCTTATGTGGATGGCGACCAACTGGTCTTTGCCGGCATGGAGCTGGGCAATGCCTTTGTCGCGCTGCAACCGCCGCGTGGCTATGGCATGGACCCGGACGCCATCTACCACACGCCGGACCTGCCGCCCACCCATCACTACTACGCGCTGTACTGCTGGCTGCGTGACGAATGGCAGGCCGATGCCATCGTGCACGTGGGCAAGCATGGCACGCTGGAATGGCTGCCGGGCAAGGGCGTGGGCGTGTCGCAACACTGCTTCCCCGATGCCCTGCTGGGCGACATGCCCATGTTCTACCCCTTCATCCTCAATGATCCGGGTGAGGGCTCGCAGGCCAAGCGCCGCGCCCATTCGGTGATCATCGACCACCTGACGCCGCCGATGACCACCGCCGACACCTACGGCCCGCTAGCCCAGCTCACCCAGCTGGTGGACGAGTACTATCAGGTGGAAATGCTGGACCCGAGCAAGCTGCCGCTGTTGCAGCAGCAGATCTGGGACCTGATCAAGGAGGCGCGGCTGGACAGCGATCTGGCCGCCATGCTGGGGCATGACCATCATCACCATGATGAACATGAACACGGTCATGACCATCACCCGCATGCGGCGCATGATCACCATTATCATGCACACCATGACCATGCCCACCCGCCCAAGGCCGCCCAGCCGGGCTACCGCCTGAGCCAGCCCGCCAAGGCTGCAAGCGCCAGCACGGTCAAGGCAGGCAGCATGCAGTTCCGCCCGGCGGCCAAGAGCGCCGGCCACAGCCATGGCGCGCACGGGCATGAGCATCATCACCATCATGATCACGACCATCATCATGACCACGGACACCATGGACACCATCACCACGCCCATGATGAGCATGAGCACGGCCACGACCATGCCCACGAGTGGGATGCCACGCTGAATGCCGATGGCGTGCCGCTGACGCTGGCCAAGATGGAGGGCGTGGACGTGGCCCACCTGATCGAGGACATCGACGGCTATCTGTGCGAACTGGGCGCAGCGCAAATCCGCGACGGCCTGCACATTCTCGGCCAGGCCCCGCAGGGCGAGGCACTGGTGGACATGCTGTGCGCCCTCACCCGCCTGCCCAATCTGGCTGTGCCCAGCCTGCCCGCCAGCGTGGCCGCCGCGCTGGGGGTGGAGTGGGAGACATTGCAGGACGACAAGGGCCGCCGCCTGGAAAACGTGCCCGCACCGCTGGAAATGAGCAGCCCGCAACTGCTGCACACCCGCAGCGATGCCATCGACCACATCAACCAGCTGGCCCGCCAGCTGGTGGCCCATATGCTGAATGCGGAGGCGGGTTCGATTCCCGCGGTCATTGCCGCCGTGCTGCCGCAGGCCGGTGACAGCCAGGCCCTGCAACAGGTGCTGGACTATATCCAGCGCGAACTGCTGCCCAATCTGGCGCGCACCCACGAAGAAATCGACAACCTGCTGCGCGGTCTGGCCGGTGGCTATGTCCCGGCAGGCCCCAGCGGCGCGCCCACCCGTGGCATGGCGCACATCCTGCCCACCGGACGCAATTTCTATTCGGTAGACCCGCGCGGCCTGCCCTCGCAAGCCGCCTGGCAGGTGGGCAGCCAGCTGGCCAATGAAATGCTGGCGCGTCATCGCAAGGAAACCGGTAGCTATCCGGAATCGGTCAGCATCAGCGTGTGGGGCACCAGCGCCATGCGCACCCATGGCGACGATATTGCCGAAATCCTCGCCCTGCTGGGCGTGCGCCCGCGCTGGCAGGCGGAAAGCCGCCGCGTGGCCGGCATCGAAGTGATTCCGCTGGCCGAGCTGGGCCGCCCGCGCATTGACGTCACAGTGCGCATCAGCGGCTTTTTCCGCGATGCCTTCCCGCAGCTGATTGCGCTGGTGGACGAAGCAGTACAGACCGTAGCCGAGCTGGACGAAGACCCGGCCAACAATTACCTGCGCAAACACTATCTGGACGACATCCGCCAGGGCCTGCTGCAAGCCTTGCCGGGCCATGCCGCCGAACCGGCGCTGCTGCGCATCTTCGGGGCCAAGCCCGGCAGCTACGGTGCCGGCATTCTGCCGCTGATCAACGAGCAGAACTGGCAGACCGACGCCGACTTCGCCACCGCCTACCTCAACTGGGGCGGCTATGCCTATGGCCGTCAGGTACAGGGGGCCGATGCGCGCGACGCGCTGCGGCATCGCCTGTCCGGCGTGGAAGTGGCGCTGCACAATCAGGACAATCGCGAACACGATATCTTCGACAGCGACGACTACCTGCAGTACCACGGCGGCATGATTGCCACCATCCGCAGCCTGACCGGCCGTCAGCCGCGCGCCTTCTTTGGTGACAGCCATAACCCGGACCAGCCGCAAGTGCGCGGGCTGAAGGAAGAAGTGCTGCGCGTGTTCCGTTCGCGCGTGGCCAACCCCAAGTGGATTGCCAGCATCCAGCAGCACGGCTACAAGGGCGGGCTGGAACTGACTGCCACCGTGGACTACCTGTTCGGCTACGATGCCACCGCCCATGTGGTGGACGACTGGGTATACGAGGAACTGGCCGCCCGCTACGCGCTGGACCCGGCCATGCAGCAGTTTTTTGCCGACAGCAACCCGTGGGCGCTCAATGCCATCAGCGAACGCCTGCTGGAAGCCGCCCAGCGCCAGCTGTGGCAGCAGCCCAAGCCGGAAACCCTGGCCGCGCTGCAACAACTGCATCTGAATAGCGAAGCCATGCTGGAAGCGCGTGGCGAACATCCGCAAGGCCGCTCATGAAACAGATTTATCCGTTTGCCGCCATCGTCGGTCAGCAACAACTGAAGCAGGCGCTGCTGCTGTGCGCGGTGGACCCCAGCATAGGCGGTGTGCTGATCCGTGGAGACAAGGGCAGTGCCAAGAGCACCGCCGCACGCGGGCTGGCGGCCATTTTGCCGCCCATCCGCCGCGTGCCGGGCTGTGCCTTCAACTGCGACCCGGCCTCCCCCTTGCCCGAATGCAGCTGCTGTCAGGGCGAACACGCGGCGGCGGAAGATGCCGCCGTCCCCTTCGTCAACCTGCCGCTGGGTGCCAGCGAAGACCGCGTCCTGGGCAGCCTGGACTTTGAACAGGCGCTCAAGCAGGCCCGCCAGGCGTTCAAGCCCGGTCTGCTGGCCAATGCTCACCGCGGCCTGCTGTACATCGACGAAGTGAACCTGCTGGCCGACCATCTGGTGGACGTGCTGCTGGATGTGGCCGCCATGGGCGTCAACACCGTGCAGCGCGAAGGCCTGTCCATCAGCCACCCGGCGCGCATCACCTTGCTGGGCACCATGAACCAGGAAGAAGGCGAGCTGCGCCCGCAACTCTTGGACCGTTTCGGCCTGATGGTGGACGTAAGCGCCCCGCGCGATGCCGCCATCCGCAGCGAGGTGGTACGCCGCCGCCTGGCTTTCGAAGCCAACCCGCAGGCTTTTGCCGCCCGCTGGCAAGCCGAGGGCAGCGCGCTGCAGGAGCAGATTCGTCAGGCCCAGGCCATGCTGGCCACGGTAACGGTAAGCGAGCATCTGTTCGACTTCATCAGCCAGCTGTGCTGCGAGTTTGAAGTGGCCAGCCTGCGCGCCGACATCGTGCTGCACAAGGCAGCACGGGCACTGGCCGCGCTGGATGCACGGGCACAGGTCAGTGCTGAAGACATCCGCACTGCCGCCATGCTGGTGCTGCCGCACCGCCGCCGCCGCAAGCCTTTCGAGCAAAGCGGGCTGGATCAGGACAAGCTGGACGAGCTGACGCAGCAAGCGCAAAATCCGCCGCCGCCCACCAGCGCAGCCGATGACACCCCCGCTACAGAGCAACAGCCGGGCGAGCAGCAAGACACGCCTGCTGACGATGAACAGGACCAGCAGTCACCAGCAGGCAACGGCGGCGAACAGGTGTTTGCCGCCCGCGCGCCGCAGGACATCGGCACCATCCGCCTGGCCAGCCACAGCAGTGATAGCGAGGCCAGCGGCCGCCGCAGCACGGTGCTGAATGCTCGGCGGGGCCACAGCGTGCGCGCCGTGCCCAATGCCCAGCCGCAGGCACTGGCACTCGACGCCACCCTGCGCCATGCCATCCAGCGCAATCCGGCGGAATTTGCCGTCACCCGCGCCGACCTGCACGACAAGGTGCGTACGGCAAAACAGGGCAATCTGATTGTGCTGGTGGTGGACGCCTCCGGCTCCATGGCCGCACAACAACGCATGGAACAGGTAAAGGGCACGGTGCTCAGCCTGTTGCAGGACGCCTACCAGCGCCGCGACCAGATTGCCGTCATCGCCTTCCGTGGCCGTCAGGCCGAGCTGGTACTGCCACCCACCCGTCAGGTGGAGCAAGCCGAACAGGCGCTGCACGCCCTGCCCACCGGAGGCCGCACCCCGCTGCCGCATGCGCTGCAACTGGCGGCCACCACGCTGGGTCGCCAGGGCGCACAGGGCTTGTCACCGCTGCTGGTATTGCTGAGCGATGGCCGCGCCAATGTGGCGCTGGGCGAAGACCATGCCGACCCGTGGCAGCAAAGCCTGCAACTGGCGGGCGCGCTGGCCGACGCCGCCATCCCCGCGCTGGTGCTGGATACCGAACAAGCTTATGTGAAGCTGGGCCGCGCCCGCGAGCTGGCCCAGGCCATGCGGGCGGAATACCTGCCGTGCGAGCAGCTGTCCAGCGAACAACTCACCATCACGATTCAGGCGCGACTGGGCTGATGCCGTCGCGCAGCATAAAGGAAACCTCATGATTATCTGCATCGGTGCCGGTCCCGGCGATATCGGCTACCTGCCACGCCGCTCGGCCGACCTCATTGCCAATGCCGACGTCGTCGCCGGTTTCAACGCCGTCATCGACGTGGTGCGCCCGCTGATTCCGGACAGCGCCCAGGTCATCCAGATGGGTTACCGCGACCAGGTGGCCCAACTGGACGAAGTGGCCAAGCTGCACCACGCCGGCAAAAACTGCGTGGTGGTATTCATGGGCGACATCCACTTCAGCGGCTTCCAGTATCTGGAGCGGGTGGAACGCGCCTGTGGCCACCCGGTGGAAACCATGCCCGGCCTGTCCTCGGCCCAGGTGCTGGCCTCGCGCGCCAAGGTGTGTTTTGACGAAACCACCTTCATCACCTTCCACCGCCGTGGCGACCTGAGCCCCTTCAAACGGCACCTGGTACATGTGCTGCAAGACCAGCGCAATGCCATCGTGATTCCCTGTCCCTGGGACGAAGCGCGCTCCTTCATGCCCTGGCATATCGCCGCCTATCTGCTGGAAAACGGCATCCCGGCCGACCAGCAGGTGGAAGTGTGGGAAAACCTCACCCGGGGCGAGGCCGAATGGCACGGCACGCTGGCCGAATGCGCGGAACACCGCTGCTCCGACATGAGCATCATGCTGATCCGCACCAAGACGCCGATGGACAGCCAGATCGAGCCCAGCCATCTGCCCACGCCGGAGCAGGCGCAATGAGCACGCAGGATTACAGCATCGTCCTGGCCGGGCATGGCAGCCGCGACCCGGCCGGTATCGCCGAATTCATGTCGCTGGTTGAGCTGATGCGCCAGCGTGCACCGCAGCGCCGCATCTACCACGGCTTTCTGGAATTCGCCACGCCCACCATCGACCAGGCGGTGGCAGAAGCCATTGCCGATGGTGCCAAGACGGTAGTGATGACCCCCGGCGTGCTGCTGGCCGCCACCCATGCCAAGAACGACATGCCCAGCGAACTGCTGGCGCTGCAACAGGAACACCCGGACACCGCCTTCCACTTTGGCGCGGCCATGGACCTGCACCCGCGCCTGCTGGAGCTGTGCCGCCTGCGCATCATCGAGGCCGAAGCACGCTCAACGCGCACCGTGGCGCGTGGCGACAGCTGCCTGGTGGTGGTGGGCCGTGGTACCACCGACCCGGATGCCAACTCGGAAATCGCCAAACTCACCCGCATGCTGGAAGAAGGCATGGGCTTTGGCGCGTCCTTTGTCTGCTATTCCGGCACCGCCCGCCCGCTGGTGGCCGATGGCCTGAAAGCGGCCAGCTTATTAGGCTTTGAGCGCATCGTGGTGCTGCCTTACTTCCTGTTCGATGGCGTGCTGGTCAAGCGCATTTACGGCGCGGTGGACGATCTGGCCGCGCGCTGCCCGGATATCGAAGTGCTGGCCGCGCCTTATCTGGGCGTGCACGAACATGTGGCCGAAGTGTTTCTGGAGCGGGCGCAGGAAGGCGTGGAAGGCCGCGCCAGCATGAACTGCTCGCTGTGCAAATACCGGGTGCAGATCATCGGTTTCGAACAGCAAGTGGGCACGCCGCAACAAGGCCATCACGGCAAGGTGCGCGGCCTGCTGGCCAAGGACAGCACCCCTGCCGCCGCGCCCGCCTGGCCGCCCTATGTGCCGCACCCCATCGAGGCGGAAAGCATGCGCATCATCCGCGAGGGGCGTGACTGGTCGGCCTTCCCGGCAGAACAGCACACCGCGCTGCACCGGCTGGTGCACACCACCGGCGACTTCAGCAGCGTGGACGAGTTGTTTTTCTCCCCCGGCGCAGCGGCCATCGGCATGCGCGCCCTGCTGCGCTGCCGCCGCATCGTCACCGATGTCACCATGGTGGAAACCGGCCTCAAGCGCGCAGTGTTGCAACAGCTGGAAGTAGAAACCTGGTGCGGCGTACACGACCCGGAAACCTATCTGCTGGCCGAGGCCCACGGCCTCACCCGCTCTGCCGCCGGCATCCGCCGCGCCTGGGAAAAGTTTGGCAATGACGTGATCGTGGCCATTGGCGACGCGCCCACTGCCATCATGGAACTGGTACGGCTGGTGCGCGAACACGGCTGGCGGCCACAACTGGTGGTAGGCCTGCCGGTGGGCTTTGTCGGCACCCGCGAATGCAAGGACGCGCTGCGCGGCCTGCTGCAAGTGCCGCGCATCACCAATAGCGGCACCCGTGGCGGCTCGCCGTGGGCGGCCACCATCGTCAATGCGCTGATGATTGACGCCATCGGCCATGTTTACCAGCAGCAACAGGCAGCACAAGACGCATGACCCACGAACGGCGCGTCCCCTACGACCTGACGGTGCCGGCCCCCAACGGCCTGCGCCGTGGTCGCACCACCGGCAGCTGTGCCACCGCCGCGGTAAAAGCCGCGCTGGCCTGCCTGCTGGACGGGGTGCGCGCCAGCGAAGTGGACATCAGCCTGCCCGACCCGGACTACTACCTCACCGTGCCGATACAGGCGGTGGACCTGCTGCAGCCGGACACCGCGCGTGCCGAAGTACTGAAAGACGGTGGCGACGACCCGGACAACACCCACGGCGCCACCATCTTTGCCGAGGTGCGGCGCAATGGCAGCGGCCAGCTGCGTTTTATCGCTGCCGAAGGCGTGGGTACGGTCACCCTGCCCGGCCTGCGAATTCCACCGGGCGAACCGGCCATCAACCCGGTACCGCGCCAGATGATGCAGTGGGCGGTGGCCGAGGTGCTGGCTGGCCGTACCGACCCCGGTTTTGACCTGGCCATCGGCTGTGTGGAAGGCGGGCGCATTGCCAAGCGCACCTTCAACCCGATGCTGGGCATCGTCGGTGGCATTTCCATCCTGGGCACCAGCGGCATTGTCGAGCCGATGTCGCTGGCAGCGTGGATGGCGTCCATCGAGGTATATATCCGCGTGGCGCTGGGCGATTTACCTGCCGCCATCGCCTTCACCCCCGGCAAGATAGGCCGTGGCTACGCCGCCGACGTGCTGGGCCTGCCGAAAAAACAAGTGGTGCAGATTGCCAACTTTGTCGGCAGCTCGCTGGAACAGGCCGAAGCCATCCTGCAGGAACAAGGCCGCGTGCTGGACACGCTGTGGGTGCTAGGTCACCCCGGCAAACTGGCCAAGCTGCTGGACCCCACGGTATGGGACACCCACTCCGGCAAAAGCGGCATGGCCATGGGCGATGTGGCGCAACTGGCAGCGGAACTGGGCCTGAGCATGGAGCTGGTACAGGCTATCCGCCAGGCCAATACGGTGGAAAACATCGTGCAGATATTGCAAGGCCATCCGCAGGCGCAAGCCTTCTGGATGGAGATAGAACAGCGGGTATCCACCCGCATGCACAGCCGACTGCCCAGCGCCCGCCGCGTGGCAGTGCGGCTGTTCAGCATGGACGGCACGCCGCTGGGCGAAGCCGCCGGAGACACACATGAGTGAACTGGGACATTTCATTGGCGTGGGCGTAGGCCCGGGCCAGGCCGGGCTGATACCGGTGGCTGCGCTGCAGGCATTGCAGCAGGCCGACATCATCTACCTGCCGCGCGCGCGTGGCAGCGAGCAATCGGTGGCACAGCAATGTCTGGCCGGCCTGCCTCTCGACGCCAGCAAATTCCGTGACGTGGAATTCATCATGGACCCGGACCGCAGCCTGCTGGCCGACCACTACGCCGCGCTGGCCGCCAGTGTGGGCGCAGAGCTGGAACAAGGTCACAAGGTGGCCTATCTCACCATCGGCGACAGCATGACCTACTCCACCTACGGTTACTTACTGGCGGCGCTGCGCGAACGCCTGCCGGGTCTGGTGCATACCACCTTTCCCGGCGTCACCAGCTTTGCCGCCACCGCCTCGGCACTGTCCTGGCCGCTGGGCGAAGGCAAGGAACGCATGCTGATTCTGCCCTGCCCGGACGACATGGCCGCGCTGGAAGCGGACATCGCCAGCCACGACATCGTGGTGCTGATGAAAATCGGCCAGCGCCTGCCGGATGTGCTGGCCCTGCTGGCGCGGCTGGGCATTGCCCAACATTGCGCATTCGCCCGTCGCATCGGCCTGAGCGATGAAATCCTGTGTCCGGATGTCAGCCAGCTGGACGCCTCGGCCAGCGGTTACCTTGCCACCATGCTGATCCGCCGTCAGGCGAGAGAGAAACGTCATTCATGAAAGTCTATTTCATTGGTGCCGGCCCCGGTGCCGCCGACCTGATCACCCTGCGCGGCGCGCGCCTGTTGGGTAGCTGCGGCATGGTGCTGTACGCCGGTTCGCTGGTGCCCACCGACATGCTGCAGCATTGCAGTGAAGGTGCCGAAATCCTCGATACCGCCGAACTGTCGCTGGACCAGCAGGAAGACTGCTACCGCCGCGCCCAGGCCGCCAATATCGACGTGGCGCGGCTGCACTCCGGCGACCCGGCCATCTACGGCGCCACTGCCGAGCAAATGCGCCGGCTGGAAGCGCTGGGCATTGAATACGAAATCGTCCCCGGCGTGTCGTCCTTCACCGCCGCCGCAGCCGCACTGGGCAGCGAGCTGACCCGCCCGGCCATCTCGCAATCCATCATCCTCACCCGCGTCTCCGGCCGCGCCAGCGCGGTGCCGGAGCTGGAATCCATCGCCCGCTTTGCCGAACACCAGGCCACCATGTGCATCTTCCTGTCCGGCCAGCGTCTGAAATACACCGTGGCCGACCTGCTGCTGCACTACCCGCCGGACACCCCGGTGGCACTGGTGCGCCGCGCCAGCTGGCCGGACCAGTCCATCCACCGCAGCACGCTGGGCAAGCTGCTGGACGAGGTGAAACAAAAGGACTGGCTGCTCACCACCCTGCTGCTGGTGGGCGCGGCGCTATCGCGCGAAGGCGGGGTGGAATCCAGCCTGTATGCCGCCGGTTTCACCCATATCTTCCGCGATGGCAGCGACCGCAAAACCCCGCGCCCCAGCAAGCGCAAGCCGGAGCTGGCAGCACAATCGGAACAGGACCCGGAGCAGCACCAGGAGCAGGAAGCCTCGTGAGCCACACCGCCATCTGGACCGTGCGCGAATCTGCCCTGCCGCTGGCCCGGCAACTGGCCAGCGCGCTGGACGCCACCGTCTACCAGCCCTGGCAGCAGCCGGATGACAATGCCCGCCAGCAATTTGCCGCCGCCTTCCACCAGCACCGCCAGTGGGTGTTGCTGATGGCCAGCGGCATTGCCGTGCGCTATCTGGATGGCCTGCCACAAAGCAAACTCACCGACCCCGCAGTCGTCGTGCTGGACGAAGCCGCGCGCTTTGCCATCCCGCTGCTGTCCGGCCACGAAGGCGGGGCCAACACGCTGGCCTACCACGTTGCCCGCCTGACCGGTGCCACCCCGGCCATCACCACCGCGACAGAAGCGCTGAAGCCGCTGACGCTGGGCATAGGCTGCCGGCGCGGCAAAAGTGCCGATGCCATCGAACAGGCGGTGTTGCAAGCGCTAGCCGTACGCAGCCTCAGCGAAGTGCGTGAAGTCGCCACCATCGACCTCAAGGCCGATGAAGTGGGCCTGCTGGAGTTCTGCGCCCGTCACGCGCTGCCCTTGCGCGTCATTGTCCGCAGCGACGTGGCCGCCCGCGGCTGGACCGGCCAGCCTTCCGCCTGGGTGCAGCAGAATGTGGGGGTGGACGGGGTGTGCGAACCCTGCGCCTTGATTGCCAGCCCGCGCGGGCGGTTGTTGGTGCCGAAGATGGCGCGCGAGGGGGTGACGGTGGCGGTGGTGGAGGATGGTTTTGCTGATTTTGGTGCAGTTGAATAAGGGGTTTTGTATCCGCTCACGCGGATGATGTTTTCCATGCCGCTTCCGCGCGGCGGGCGGGGAAAGGGCCTTTGCTGGCCAAAGGCCCCTTCCGACCCCAAAGGCCACCCCAGCAAGCATGGCCTGCGGCTGCCCGACAGGCCCCGTCCGGTGCGAGGCGCGCCTGAACTCGCGATTTGCTAACGTCAAATCGCTCAGACAGGCAGGCGCTTAAGACCTCGCCCCGGCCACCTGTCGGCATGCTTGATGGGGATAAGGGTGGCATTGGTGCGGTGCTGGTTTGATAAAAATACGTGTCGGAGCTGCCCCAGTCCCGTCAGCGCAAGCCGATGCAGACGTGCCGCCCAAGGTCTTAAGCGGCTGCATGTTTGAGCACCGTGACGGTAGCACGGTGCGAGTTCAGCCGCGCCTTGGGGGGGATGGCTGTGGCGGGGTTTCGCGGCGCTGCGGGTCGCCTTTTCTTTGGGTACTTTCTTTTGGCGAAGCAAAAGCAAAGTACCTCGCCGGCGGGGCGAGACCCGCGAAGTGGCTTTTGTTGTTGGTTTTTCGTTGGAAGGTGCTGGTTAGAAATCCGCTACGCGGATGATGATTTAAGTGCCGCTTCCGCGCGGCGAACGGGAAGGAGAGCTTGCCTGGCCAAGCCCTCCTTCACCTCCAAGGCCACCCCGCAAGCATGGCCTGCGGCTGCCCGACAGGGCCCGACCGGTACGAGGCGCGCCTGAACTCGCGATTTGCTAACGTCAAATCGCTCAGACATCGCAGGCGATTACTTACCTCGCCCCGGCCACCCGTCAGCATGCTTGATGGGGACGGGGGTGGCGTCGGTACGGTGGAAATGATGAGGAAAGGTAGAAAATCCGGTTTTATCTGACCGGACTGTGGGTTCCAATCCCACGGCGTTTAAAGATGGTGAGTACAAACCCGGCGTGGTCCCAGTCCCGTCAGCGCGAGCCGACGCAGACGTGCTGCCCAAGGTTTTAAGCGGCTGCATGTTTGAGCACCGTGACGGTAGCACGGTGCGAGTTCAGCCGCGCCTTGGGCAGGATGGCTGGGGCGGGAATTCGACGCGCTGCGGGTCGCCTTTTCTTTGGGTACTTTCTTTTGGCGAAGCAAAAGTAAAGTACCTCGACGGCGGGGCGAGACCCGCGAAGTGGCTTTTGTTGTTGGTTTTTCGTTGGAAGGTGCTGGTTAGAAATCCGCTACGCGGATGATGATTTAAGTGCCGCTTCCGCGCGGCGGACGGGAAAGAGGGCTTGCCTGGCCAAGCCCTCCTTCACCTCCAAGGCCACCCCGCAAGCATGGCCTGCGGCTGCCCGACAGGGCCCGACCGGTACGAGGCGCGCCTGAACTCGCGATTTGCTAACGTCAAATCGCTCAGACATCGCAGGCGATTACTTACCTCGCCCCGGCCACCCGTCAGCATGCTTGATGGGGCCCGGTGGCTGCGTTGGTAAGGTGCTTGTTTGGTAAGAACACTGGTTGAAGCTGCCAGAGCCCCGACCAGCCCCAACCCGCGCAGTTAAACGTATCAGCGCAGGACCACAGTCCAGCACTGCCAGTAACAAATACAGGATTTACATCAGCAATGCGCACCACGCATTGCCCAGACAAACATGGCAGGCCCCGCCTGCACGCAGCAGAAAGCATGAAACAATGACCGGAAAACTCTATCTAGTCTCCGTCGGCCCCGGCAGTCGCGAACTGATCCCGCCGATGGTGGAACAGGCGCTGGCCGCCAGCGACGTCATCGTCGCCTACGACCTCTACCTCACCTGGATCCAGCCGTGGATTGCCGGCAAGGACATCCGCACCCTGCCGCTCACCCAGGAGCGCGACCGCGCCCAGCTAGCGCTGGAAGAAGCCCGTGCCGGCAAGACGGTGGCGCTGATTTCCAGCGGCGACATCGGCATTTACGCCATGGCCACGCTGGCCTACGAGGACATGCGCGAGGACGACAGCTTCGATGTGCAGCTGATTCCCGGCATCACCTCGGCCAATGCCTGCGCCTCGCTGCTGGGCGCGCCGCTGTCGCACGACTTTGCCACCCTCAGTCTGTCCGACCTGTTGTGCCCGTGGGAGTGGATTGAAAGCCGCGCCCGCCATATTGCAGAGGCTGATCTGGCGGTGGTGTTTTACAACGTGCAAAGCAAGCAGCGGCAGGAAGGCGTGTACCGCATTCTGGACATCATGCTGGAACACAAGCGGCCGGAAACCCTGTGCGGCATCGTGCACAATGCCTACCGCGAAGGCCAGACCGTGGAAATCGTCACCCTGGCCGAGCTGCGCACCCGCCAGTTCAACATGCTCACCTCGCTGGTGATCGGCAACCGCTTCACCCGCCGCAAACGCAACTGGATGTTTACCCCGCGCGGCTACTTCAACTGGCAGAACACCGCCGACACCATTACCGCCGACAGCCTGCCCGGCGCTGCCGCCTGGGTGTTTGCCGGCACCAGCGACGGCAATGCGCTGGCACGCCAGCTGGCAGCAGGCGGCCAGCCGGTGATTGTCAGCACAGCCAGCGACTACGGTGCCGAAATTGTCGCCGCCGACAGTCCGGCCCTCACCAGCATCAGCGGGCGGCTGGGCGTGGAGCGCCGCCGCGAGCTGCTGCAACAAAGCCAGGCACGCTGCATTGTGGATGCCACCCATCCTTACGCTACCGAGATGTCGCAGCAGTTGATGGCGCTGGCTCAGGAACTGGCCCTGCCCTATCTGCGCTACGAGCGCCCCAGCGCGCCGGACCAGCACCCGGCCATCCACTGCAGCAGCATGGCCGAAGCGGCAAAACTGGCGATGCAGCACGGCCAGCGCATTTTCCTGGCCACCGGCAGCAAGGAGCTGGCCAGCTTTGTGCAGGCCGAGGGCGCGGCTGACAAGCAATGGTTTGTGCGGCTGGCACCGGACCCGCAACACTTGCAACGCGCCATCGACCTGGGCATTCCGCGTGCGCGGCTGTGCGCGATGCAAGGCCCGTTTTCGCAAGCGGCCAATGAAACCCTGTGGCGTGACTGGCAGATCGACTGCGTCATCAGCAAGCAATCCGGTGATGCCGGTGGCTATGGTGCCAAGGCCGCCGCTGCCGCCGCACTGGGCATTCCCTTCATCGTGGTGGACCGTCCGCAGCTGGACTACCCGCTCAGCTTTGCCGACTTTGCCAGCCTGCAAGCCGCACTGGAGCAACTGGCATGAGCAGCCCGCGCATTCCGGTCACCGTGCTCACCGGTTTTCTGGGCGCAGGCAAAACCACCCTGCTGTCCAATCTGATCCGCGACAGCAAACAACGGCGGCTGGCCATTCTGGTCAACGAGTTTGGCGAGGAGTCCATCGACGGCACCATCCTGCGCACGGAAGAGAAGGCCGGGGTGGAGATTCACGACCTGGCCAACGGCCTGGTGGCTTACGACGACGACGAGCACTTCCTGCCCACCATGCTGGCCTTGTGGCAGCGCCGCCAGCAGATCGACCATGTGCTGATCGAAACCTCGGGACTGGCCCTGCCCAGCGCGGTGATGGAGCAGCTGCAAGGCCCGGAGCTGGCAGAACGCTTTGTGCTGGACGCCACGCTGGCCGTGGTGGATACCCCGCTGCTGCTGGCTGGCGACTTTGACAGCGGCCACGGTCAGCAGGACGACGCGGTGGCCAGCCTGTTCCGCCAGCAGCTGGAAAATGCCGACATCGTGGTGCTGAACAAGATCGACACGCTTACCGACACCGCCATGCTGCAAGCGGAAAGTACGGTCCGCCAGCTGGCGCCGTCCATCCGCTTTATCGAGCTGGCCTATCAGGCCAAGCTGGACACCCGGCTGACACTGGGCCTGCATCTGCATGAAGTCAGTGGCAGCGGCCACCGCCATTACGGCCCGGTATCCAGCCTGCCGCTCAATCTGCGCCCGCTGGCCAACCAGGCGCTGCTGGACGGCCACAGCCACGGCGGCCTGGCCGCACACAGCCATGGACTGGCCACCCACAAGCATTTTCACGAGCAGGACCCGGGCTGGCAGTCCTTCCTGATTCGCAGCAAGGACGCGCAGGACGCGGCCCGCCTGCTGGCAGCGGTGGAAACCATTGCCCGCGAAGAAGCACTGCTGCGCATCAAGGGCCATGCGGCCAGTGCCAATGGAGAGGGCCGGCTGACACTGCAAGCGGTACGCCAGCGCGTACAGCTGCAACAGGAACCGGACACCGCCGCGCCACGGCAGGCGCAGCTGGTATTCATCGGCTATCACCCCAGCCGGCCGCGCATTGTGGAGCGGCTCAAAACATTGACCGGCACCCACTGGCAGTAAGCGCCAGCCAGATCAGACAAGGACAAGACCATGAAAACCGACGCCGCCGCCCACCAGCGCATGGTGGAAAAGCGCAAGGCCGGCTTTGAAAAGAAAAAGGCCGCCGCCACCAAGGAGAAAGGCTTGCTCATCGTCCATACCGGCACCGGCAAGGGCAAGAGCAGCGCCGCCTTCGGCATGGGCTTGCGCATTGTCGGCCACGGCATGCAGCTGGGTGTGGTGCAGTTCATCAAGGGCGCACTGCACACTGCCGAGCGCGACCTGTTCAGCCGCTTCGACAACTGCCGCTTTCTCACCATGGGCGAGGGCTATACCTGGAACACCCAGAACCGCGAGGCTGACATCGCTACCGCGCGTCAGGGTTGGGACGCCGCGCTGGAGATGCTGAACAGCGGCGACTACGACATGCTGATTCTGGATGAACTGAACATCGTGCTGAAGTACGACTATCTGTCGCTGGACGAGGTACTGGCGGCACTGGCCAGCCGCCCGGCCAATCTGCATGTGGTGATAACCGGCCGCCATGCGCCACAGGCGCTGATTGACGCCGCCGATCTGGTCACCGAGATGAAGCTGGTGAAACACCCGTTCCGTGAGCAGGGCATCAAGGCGCAACAGGGCGTGGAGTTCTGACATGGCCATCCGCCACTGCCCGGCACTATTTATCAGCGCCCCGGCCTCGCATCAGGGCAAAACGACACTGACAGCAGGGCTGGCACGCTACCACCGCCAGCAAGGCCGAACCGTGCGCGTGTTCAAGACCGGGCCGGATTTTCTCGACCCCTATGTGCTGGAACAGGCCAGCGGCCACACCGTGTATGCACTGGATTTGTGGATGAACGGCGAGGATGACTGCCGCCAGCGCCTGTATGCCGCCGCCGCCGAGGCCGACCTGATCCTGATTGAAGGCAGCATGGGCCTGTTTGACGGCGCCCCCAGCAGTGCCGATCTGGCGCAGTTGTTTGGCGTGCCGGTGGCCGCCATCATCGACGCTGCCGGCATGGCGCAAACCTTTGCGGCGGTGGCGCATGGACTGGCCACCTTCCGCCCCGGCCTGCCGTTTTACGGCGTGCTGGCCAATCAGGTGGCGTCAGCCCGTCATGCAGAAATGCTCACCACGGCCCTGCCCGCCAGCCTCAATTATCTGGGCGCGGTAATGCGCCAGCAGGACATGGGCCTGCCGGAGCGTCATCTGGGCCTGGTGCAGGCACAGGAAGTGGACGATCTGGAAGCACGGCTGGAGCGCGCTGCCACCCAGCTGGCAAGCACCCGTCTGGCCGATCTGCCACCCGCAGTCGCCTTCCAGCCTGCCTCGGCACCCAGCCTGCCACGCTTGCTGGACGGCGTGCGCATCGCCATCGCCCGCGATACCGCCTTCAGCTTTATCTACCCGGCCAATATCCAGACGCTGCAGGCATTGGGCGCCGAGCTGCATTACTTCTCGCCACTGGCCGACGATGCCCTGCCCGACTGCGATGCAGTCTGGCTGCCCGGCGGCTACCCGGAACTGCATCTGGCCGCGCTGGCCGGTGCACAGCACAGCCGCGCCAGCCTGCACGCCCACGTGGCCGCCGGTAGGCCGCTGTATGCAGAATGTGGCGGCATGCTGTACTTGCTCGACAGCCTGACCGACAAGCAGGGTCAAAGCGGACAGATGCTGGGCCTCTTGCCCGGCCATGCCCGGCTGAATACCCGCCTGAGCGCGCTGGGCCTGCAACAACTGCAACTGGATGGTGCAGTGCTGCGCGGCCACACCTTTCACTATTCCAGCCTGGACACACCCATCACCCCGCTTACCCATGCCAGCCGCGCCACCGGTAGCGGCCAAGGCGAGCCGGTATATCGCCACGGCAGCCTGCTGGCCAGTTATCTGCACCTGTATTTCCCGTCCAACCCTGCGGCCTGCGCCAGATTGTTTCTGCCATGAATGCCTATCCCCAAGCCGACATCGATGCCGTTTACCGCGCCATCCGCGAACGGCGCGACATGCGCCACTTCAAGCCGGACCCGGTGGACCCGGCGCTGCTGCAACGCCTGCTGCAAGCCGCCCATCTGGCCCCCAGCGTGGGTTTCATGCAACCCTGGCGCTTCATCCGCATTACCGATACCGCCCTGCGCCAGCAACTGCATGCCGAGGTGGAGGTGGAACGGGTAGCCACCGCCAAGGCACTGGGCCAGCGGGAAGACGAATTCATGAAGCTGAAGGTGGAAGGCATTCTCGACTGTGGCGAGGTACTGGTGGCGGCGCTGATGGACGGGCGCGAGCGCCATGTTTTCGGCCGTCGCACCCTGCCGGAAATGGATATCTGCTCCATTGCCTGCGCCATCCAGAACATGTGGCTGGCCGCCCGGGCCGAGGGCATTGGCCTGGGCTGGGTATCGCTGTTCGACCCGCAGCGGCTGGGAGCTCTGCTGGGCCTGCCGGCCGAAGCCAAGGCGGTGGCCATCCTGTGCATCGGCCATGTCGAGGCCTTTTACGACAAACCCATGCTGGAGCAGGAAAACTGGGCGCAGCGGCAAAATCTGGCCGCGCTGGTATTTGAAAACGGCTGGGGGGCCGGTCAGCCAACAGGCTGAAAGCCCTAGCGCGCAGCCGCACTAGGCTGGCTGCTGGAGGGACTCAGAAACTGCTGACGAAAATAGTCGCGAAACAACACGATGGCCGGGCTGATTTCAGCCCCTGCCTTACCATGCCGTGCGGATGGCGTACAAACAAACGCGTAACCAGCACTTCCTCCAGTTGCCGGATGGCTGCCGTCACTGCCGACTGAGTGATGTTCAGCTGCATCGCCGCCAGGGAAACCTGCCCTGCTTCAGCAGTCGCTACAAAGTACTTCAACTGCCGGAAGGAAAATGCCATGGTTCTTACGCTCCATCTATTTCCTGCCCGAGCAGATAACTGCAGCGGACTCAACTGAACCTCCGCTCCAGCAAGCTGAACTAGAGCGGTTTGGGCTAGGCAGCCGGTCGGACAAACACCGGCAGTGAGGGCTTAGCACATCAGCCACCCCCTTCCTGCCCGGCCAGTATGGCGGGTTCTGCCTGAGCCCCGGCAGGCGGCTCGCAGCTTGCCGCCGCCTGTTGCAAGGCGTTCAGATAGCGCTTGTTGGTGATGTCATCGTACAAAATCGTCCGCAGCCGGAAATAGCTGCCGTCTGTCTCGCGGTTGCCGGTGGCTGCCACCATGAACCAGGCGCGCGAGTCGTGTATGTGCTCGCCAAACAAGGCCAGCAGATCGCGGTTGGCCGCGGCGCTCAGGCCCTGGCCATTGCCTGCGTCACGCCAGCGTTGCTCGCCTTCGCGCAGCAAATAAACCCCTTCGTATTCGTGGTCCGGGTTGATCGGGCGGGAGAGTAGCGTAGCCAGCCACAGGCCGGTCTGGGTCAAGGTCCAATGCCAGGGGCGGTCCCAGTCCGGGTCGCTGTCAATCAGACTAGCCTGGCCTGGTTCGGCCAGCGGGCTGGGCAGGCGCTTGCCCTTTTCATTGAACCGCTGGTCCACCCGCCGCCAGTGCAGATAGTCTTCGCGAAACTCCAGCGCCGCTTCGCGCAGCTGTGAGTGGTCCATGCTGGGGTCGAAGTCCTTGGCGGGGGATGGCACGCTCAGCCCCGGCACCACCTGGCCGCTGCGCGGGTCCACCACGCCGGGCGGGGCCGGGTTGGCCGCCACCTTGTCCTGCGCTTTTTGTACATCACGCATGGTGCTGCCGGGGCGGTTGATCACCGTGGCCAGTTCGTCTTGCGCCTGCTCATGTGCCTGCGCTTGCTGCCAGGCGGTGTTGGCCCAGTCGTTATGCATGGCATCGTCCGGCGGAATGCGGCGGAAGGCGGCGGTTTGTTCCTGCTGCCCCCCACCGCTGCCGCCCAGGCCACCGGCAAAGCGTTCGATGCGCCAGGCGGTGATCAGCGCGGTTTGCTTGACCACGATTTTTTCCACCGTGTCTTCGGCACAGTCGCGCAGTTGCGCCCAGGCGTTGAAGCGGGTGATGAGTTCAGGTGAGACATCAAATTGCTTGCCTACCGTTTCCTCATCCATCCAGCGCCAGCTTTCGATACTGGCCAGCTTGCCTTCGCTGGTATCGTAATAACTTTTCGGCACCGTCATTGGCGCAGCGGCACGGAATGCCAATAGATACATGCGGCGCAGGGCAATCTGCGACAGCTGCATGCCCACCTCGCCGCCACAGCGGCCCTGCTCGCGCAGGCCGTAGCCACCGCCCACATCAGAATGCACGCCGGGGTAGACAAATTCGCCCAGATTGCCTGCCGGGTAGCGGCCGGACGGCAGCCGGGTGGAATCCAGCGGAAAGCAGATGCGCTGCTCGTGCGCAGCCACCAGGTGCACATGCTGGCCAATAAAGCCGGGGGCCTGCGGCAGCGGCATGGTATTGTCCGCCCAGTCCATATGGCCCAGCGCCGGCGGGCGGATGGCGGCCAGCCCCACCGAGGCCACGGTATCGAACAGGCCGACAAACGGCACCTTCACCGGCACGCCAAACAGCCGGTACTTGCCATCCTCGCCGTACTCGCACAGTTCCAGCAGCCAGTGCAAGAAGGCGCGCGCCTCGGCTGCACCACGGGAGAAGCCATACACATGCACCCGCAAACCAGCCAGCTTGGGCGCTTGCTGCACCTCCAGATGCTGAATGATGGAGGCCATGCCATTGCGCATGGCCTGATGACGACGCTTGCTGGGCGGCACCGGCCCCTGCCGCCGGGTATCCCAGTGATTCAACTCGCCATTCACCATGTCACAGGCAATGCGATAGGCCTCCTCGGTGGTCAGGATTTCCGGTTGGTCCGGGTCCGGGCTTTTACTGCGCCGCAGTGCATCAATCAGCCGGGTCAGCCCCCACAGAATGCGCATCTGCCCGCCAGCGGCGTATTTCAGCCCGGCAGCGGAGAAGCTCATTTCATGGATTTCCTTGAACTGGGTGCCCACCCCTTGCAGATAGTAGGAAAAATAGCCATCACGTGCCGCGCGCTTTCCCTGGATGGAGGCCTGAAACAAGCGGGCGATATTGGAATGGCTATTATTTGGCAGGTCGGTTTCCATATGGTTGTTGGTGCCATCGAAGAACAGCGACACATTGGTTACCAGCCCGCAAGGGGGCGGGCGGCGCTGGGCGCGCGCGGCCAGGCAGGCCTCCTGCATTTCCTGTTGCTGCACATAGCGCGTGTTGCGTAATTCCTGGGCATCACTGGGAAAGGCATCCAGCTGCTCATCCCAGGGGGCGGCCAGTTGGGCGTGTTCCAGGTTTATTGTGCTTTCGGACATGACTGACCCTCCAGTTGTTTGGCTTCGGCTTCCCACTTCGCCAGCATCGGGAATACTTGTTTGCTATCAATCACCAGCCTCACCTGATGGCAGGGCAGGAAGGCCAGATTGATGCCATAGGTATCCTGGTACGGCGGAATCTCCACCTGCGCGCTGTAGTGCTGGTAGCTGGCTTCTTTCTTTTTCACATATTCAAGAAATTTGCTTCTTTCCTTATCCATATTTGGTGCACACCCCAGGCAAGGATTGGGGTCCTCCACCCAGCGCACGGTGGCCATCAGGCCGGGACGCCAGGTGCGTGGCAGCGTGGCGCAGCACACCTCACCGGCAAATACCGCGGACTTGCCCAGAAACTCAAACGTGACGGATTTGACGGTGTAGATATGCGGGTTGAAGTCATACAAATGGGTAGGCACACCAATCAGCCCGCCACCCGGCCCGGCCAGGCTGGAGCACGCTGCCAGCCAGGGCAGCAGCAGGCAGAGCAGCGCGCGTTTAAGCCAGCGGATGCCGTGCCGCCAGAGCTGTCGCCGCCAATAGCGCATATCGCGCAGCTGCTGGGCAGCACTGGGAAAGGCATCCAGCTGCTCATCCCAGGTGGCGGCCAGTTGGGCGTGAGCCAGGTTTATTGCGCTTTCGGACATGCTTGACCCTCCAGTTGTTTGGCTTCAGCTCTCCACTGTTTGATCAGTGGATATTTCTGTTGGCAATCCAGTACCAGCCGTACCTGATGGCAGGGCAGGAACACCAGATTCAGGCCGCAGGTACTGCCATATCGTGGGATCTCCACCTGCGCGCTGTAGTGCTGGTAGCTGGCTTCTTTCTTTTTGATGTAAATATCAAATGCCTTTTGCTCTACGGGGTAACTGAGCGATGGTGCGGGGTCCTCCACCCAGCGCACGGTGGCCATCAGGCCGGGACGCCAGGTGCGTGGCAGCGTGGCGCAGCACTCCTCGCCGCCGGACACCCCGGCCACACCCAGAAACTCAAACTCGGCACTGATGACGGTGTAGATATGCGGGTTGAAGTCATACAAATGGGTAGGCACGCCAATCAGCCCGCCCCCCGGCCCGGCCAGGCTGGAGCACGCTGCCAGCCAGGGCAGCAGCAGGCAGAGCAGCGTGCGTTTAAGCCAGCAGATGCCGTGCCGCCAGAGCTGTCGCCGCCAATGGCGCATATCGCGCAGCTGCTGGGCAGCACTGGGAAAGGCATCCAGCTGCTCATCCCAGGGGGCGGCCAGTTGGGCGTGTTCCAGGTTTATTGCGCTTTCGGACATGTTTGACCCTCCATCTGTTTGGCTTCAGCTCTCCACTGTTTGATCAGTGGATATTTCTGTTGGCAATCCAGTACCAGCCGCACCTGATGGCAGGGCAGGAACACCAGATTCAGGCCGCAGGTACTGCCATATCGTGGAATCTCCACCTGCGCGCTGTAGTGCTGGTAGCTGGCTTCTTTCTGTTTCATATACTCAAGAAATTTTTTCCTCTCTTTGTTGATATTGGGTGCACAGCCCAGGCAAGGATTGGGGTCCTCCACCCAGCGCACGGTGGCCATCAGGCCGGGACGCCAGGTGCGTGGCAGCGTGGCGCAGCACTCCTCGCCGCCGGACACCCCGGCCACACCCAGAAACTCAAACGTGACGGATTTGACGGTGTAGATGTGCGGGTTGAAGTCATACAGATGGGTAGGCACGCCGATCAGCCCGCCGCCCGGCCCGGCCAGGCTGGAGCACGCTGCCAGCCAGGGCAGCAGCAGGCAGAGCAGCGTGCGTTTAAGCCAGCGCAGCAGCGACGGCAACCCCGCACCCAAGGCCGGGGCAGCACTGGGGACCGCGAGTTGGGCGTGTTCCAGGTTTACGGGGTCATCGTGCATAGCCGCCACGATATAGAGATAGTCCGGACAAACTCGGGTTGGCGCAGATGCCTGCATGCAGAAGCGGGCTGAAGCGGTAGCGGGTTTCCTGCAGATTGTGGTCCTTGCGCACCATGCCATGCCAACAGTGCTGCTGCGCCGGGTCGGCTGATGGGCTGGTCATGCCGCTGAGCACTGGCAACGGATGAGACGGCGGCGAGGTGATGATAAAGCTGATCGACCGGTCAATGAGGGTCACCAGTGCCAATGCACAGCCGGGACGGACGACGGTGAACCGCCGCAGATAAGGTGTGTCGAGGGCTTCGTCTAGGGTAAAGCTATGGACAGAGATAGCCAGTCCCTGACGGTCGGGGAAGGAGTGCTGGTAGGGGTTGCGCATGGGTAGGGTGTGAAGGGAGTGATGACATTGGCAATCATTGAAGTGTGCACGGCACAATGCCAATCAGATAGGGAGGAGTCTGTATGGCGAAAGGTCGAAAATCTGTATCAGACGAATTGGCTGGTTTAGGTAGATATCAGGGCAGGCGTTTGCTGGAAGGCGATGACTTGGTGCTGGGAGCCACGTTGCCAACAGCAGCGCAGTCTGGGAGAGCCCTGCCGGAATCACTGCGGCGCAGTCTGCCGCGCAAGGCTGTGGCGCGGGTACTCCCCGGCTTGTATGCGCATCGCCTGTGCGCCGAATCCGCAACACGGTTTTATCAGGAGGAATGGATAGTAGCCTCCGAGTCCGACCGCATCGGCTATCGGCTCAAAGGGGGTTCGCCCTTGCAGTTTCAACCATGGGAAGCACCATTCGGAGCCGGAGACGACCCGTCAAACATCGTGGACGCTGGCTATCCGATTGGCTCCATCCAGGTGTCCGCTGGCAAGGAGCCAATCATTCTGCTGCGTGATGCAGTCTCCGGAGGCGGCTACGCCATGGTAGGCACCGTCATCCGCGCGGATCTGGACGTAGCGGCGCATTGCAGCTCAATCAGGGCATTACGTTTAGCACAGCAGAGATGCAACAAGCCTTGCAGGCCAGGCAACAATATCAGGCTGGGTTGCAGCAACTACGACTGGCGCTGCAGTTGAGCTGAACCCACCGCACCAGGAAGAGCGGATCAAGCATGGGCGACGATGGTATTACGTCCTGCCTGTTTGGCCGCATACAAAGCCTGGTCGGCATTGCGGTAGAGTTCGGGAAACGCAATTCCGGGCTGCCATGCTGCCAGCCCCATGCTGACACTGTAGGGAATGCTGCCGCCAAGCGAGGCCGCCGGCATGCCTCTGGCATGCAAACGTAAATCTTCCGCCAGCTCCAGGGCCTGCGGTACCGTGGCCTGCGGCAACAACAGCGCAAACTCCTCACCGCCCATCCGGCCCGCCACGTCGCCCGGTCGCAGGCCTTGCTGCAGCAGGGCGCTGAACGCCAGCAACACCTGATCGCCGGCCTGGTGGCCATGGCGATCGTTGATCTGCTTGAAATGATCCAGATCCATCAACACCAGACACAGGGGAAAGGCGCTGGCCTCGGCCTGTTGCAATAGCTGCATGCTACGGGTTTCAAAACACTGTCGGGTATTCAGACCGGTCATGCCATCGTGCTCGGCACGCCAGGTAGCCTCGCTGAGCAGGTGCTCCTGCACCATGGCCACGGCCAGCATGGACAGGCCAGGCACCAGCGCTGCGGTCATGCTCATGGAAAAGACATTGGGTACGGTAGTGGCAAACAAGTCGTTGATATCGCCATAGCCACCGCCGTAGTAAATGGATCGCGATAAATGCAGCAGGGATGTGACCGCGCTGCAGGCCGCGCCCAGCCAGTAGACTGCCGCCCGGTGTGTGGGCTCGCGGTGGCGGTACAGCAGCCAGGCGGTGGCCGCAAACACGATGCTGATGCCGCCGGAGGAAATCACCACGCGCATCTGCATGCTGTCCAACAACAGGGTAAAGCCCAGCAAACCGCCAATGCCGGCCAACACCAGCAGCGCCAGTGGCCGGACATGACTTGGCCGACCCAGAAAACGGGCGCAGCCGATGTAAAACGTGCTGGCCGCCACCAGGCCCAGGCCATTGCTCAACACCACACTGAACACCAGCGGCAGCACCATGCGCAAACCCAGTGCCGGCAGATAGCCCAACATGGCGATATTGGCCAGCAGCCAGCTGCGGGTTCCGGCAACACCGGCTTTTTTTAATGACCACAGCTGTACCGTATTACAGGCACACAGCAACTCGGTGACCATGAATACCGGTAAGAGGATGGGAATACTGCCGGGAACCGCCATGAATTGCTTCCGTACAGACATCAAGGCCGCCATGCTATGCCCTGAGCGCAAGCAGGCACAAGCCCATTCAATTCAAATGGAATTTTTTTACATCAAACTGCTGGCAATATCATTGGCCATCCCTGCAGCTGACGACGGCACCGTCCGACACACCGCCGCCACTGCCTCATTCTGCCTTGCCTGACCGGGCCTGCTCCTCCCAGCCACCGCCCAGGGCCAGGAACAGGTTGACCTGATCCTGCGCCAGCTGGCTTTCGGCACTGGCCACGGCCAGATCACTGCTGACCATGGTGCGATCGGCATCCAGACTGGACAGGTAAGGCGCACGGCCGGCCTGATACAGGCGGCGGTTCTGCGCGGCGGCATCGCGCGCACTGTCACGGGCGCTACGCAGCAGCGTCAGCCGCTGCAAGTCCTTGCCGTACAGGCTGAGGCTGGTTTCCACTTCACGCAGGGCATTGAGTACCACACCGTCAAAGTGGGCCAGCGCGGCGGCATTGTCGGCACGGGCAGCAGTGACGCGGGCGCGGCTGCCGCTGTCGGGAATGGTCCAGCTGATCAGCGGGCCAAAGCCGAAGCGCTGGGTGGAGCGCTTGCCCAGGTCTTCCACGAAACCGGTAAAGCCAGCCGATGCCCCCAGCGTGATGCTGGGATACAGCTCGGCGGTGGCCACGCCTATCATGGCGCTGGATTGCGCCAGCCGGCGTTCGGCCTGCTTCACATCGGGCCGGCGTGCCAGCAAGGCAGCCCCATCACCAACCGGAATGGCCTGCGCCAGTTGCGGTTCCTGCGTGCAAGCCAGCGCAGCTGGCGGCAAGGCCTCGCCCGGTGTTTTGCCCAGCAGCATGGCCAGGCGGTAACGGGCGGCATCGCGCTGGGCCTGATAGACGGGCAAGCCTGCCTGCACACTATCTGCCTGCGCCTTGGCCCGTAGCACATCGGTGGCGGTCAGTCGCCCGGCACGCGCCAGCCGCTGTGTCAGTTCCACTTGCTTCTGCTGCAGGCCGTATTGCTGTTGCAAGACCTGGTAGCCGTGGTTAGCCGAGCAGATCTGCAGATAGCTGCGTACGGTTTCTGCCGTCACGGTGATACTGGCCAGGTCGCGCGCCGCGCTTACCGCTTCGGTATTGGCTTCGGCAGCTTCCTCGCCACGCCTGAGCTTGCCAAACAGGTCAAGCTGATAGGCCACGCGGATGCCCTCATCCCCCAGATTGGTGACTGGCAACGGTTCTTCCAGCAGCATGCTCTGGCCGGAAACGCGCGCCCGCTCCGCCGAGGCCGATACGGCGGCATGCGGTCCGGCTTCGGCATTCACTTCGGTGGCCACTGCCATGGCTTTTTGCAGATTGGCCGTGGCCGCACGCAAATCGGTATTGGCGGCTCGGGCCTGTTCCACCAGCTGGTTTAGCACCGGGTCGTGATACAGCTGCCACCAGCGGGGGGCTGCCGGCTGCTGGCTGGTCAGCTTGCCGTCCACATTGGCAAAACCAGCCTGCGCTGCCGGGCGCTGCATCGCGGCCTTGTCCGGCAGATGGTAATCCGGGCCTACGGTGGTGCAGCCTGCCAAGGCAGTCACTACCAGCAAGGCAGTGGGGCAAAGTCGGTTCACGGCTGGCCTCCCTTGCCGGCAAGTACGGCCACGGTGGCGGTACGGCCGGCAATCATGCGGAAATCTGCCGGGACTTCATCCAGCGTCACCCGTACCGGGATACGCTGTGCCAGCCGCACCCAGTTGAAGGTGGGATTCACATTGGGTAGCAAGGTGGCGCCGTTGCTGCGGTCACGATCTTCAATGCCGGCGGCAATGCTCTGCACATGGCCGCGCAGCTTGCGCGCTTCGCCCATGATCTGGATTTCTACCGGCTGGTTCACCTGTACCCGGCCCAGCTTGGTTTCCTCGAAATAGCCGTCCACGTGGAAGGAACGGGCATCCACCAGCGACAGCACCGGTTTGCCGGTGCTGACATAGTCGCCAACACGTGGCATGCGGTCGTTAAGATAGCCATCGACCGGGCTATTCACCACGGTACGTTGCAGGTTCAGCCGGGCCACTTCCACGGCGGTAGCCGCAGCGGCAACATTAGCCTCGTCCTGCTGCACACGGGCTTCGCTTTGTTCAACACTTTCCCGGGCAACCAGATCGGCCAGGCCACGGTTGCGCGCCGCCTCGCGTCTGGCCTGCGCCAGGCCGGCATTCTGCATGGCAAGCGTTGCTTCCGCCTGTTTCAGCGCCAGCGCATAGCGGGCGCGGTCGATGACAAACAGCACCTGGCCACGCTTCACCAGTTGGTTGTCGCTTACTTTCACCTCGGTGATCAGGCCGGAAACATCCGGTGAAATCTGCACCACGTCGGCACGGATGTGGCCATCCCGCGTCCACGGTGCATTGGTGTAGTAATCCCACAGGTAGCGCCCTACCAGCACTGCTGCCACTACCACAATCAGGGTCAGGGCCACCGGGCCCGCTTTTCCTGCCAGCTTTTTCATCATTACCATCCGCGAGTCAGCACGACGAAACCGCCGAGCACGATTACATACAAGGCGAAGTTCATCAGTGAACGGTGCCATACCAGTTTGTAGAAGCCCAGCTGACCCAAGAGGATGCGCAGGCCGGCGGTGACGCCAAAGGCCAGCACCATCAGGATCAGCAGGCTGGGGAAGAACACCCCGTAGATTTCGATTTCACCGATCACGGTGTCACGCCTCCAGTAGCCAAGGGTAAAGGGGCGGCCACGGCAAAGCTGCCGGCTGCCGGAAACAGGGTAAGCCGCAGTTCCACCAGTGCATTGAGTACGGTGAGCACCTGATGGTCGCTGCGGCGCGATGTCGCCAGCACCTGATCCAGGGCGGCATCTATGCGTTGCAGCAGCTGTTCGCGGGTTGGCGCTTGCTGGCGCAATGCCAGCGCATGGCGGTAATGCACGGCCACATCGTCCAGCACCTGTTGCACGCGCTGGCCAGCCGGGCCGGGCAAGGCATTTTCGTCGCGCTGCAGGTGCAATACGCTAAAGCCGGTACGCAGTTCGCTGAACGCCTGTGGCAACTGGTCATGCCCGCTGGCGGCCAAGCGCGGTATCAGTTGGCCCAGTCGGTCCAGCATGCGCGCGGTCAGTTGCGGATAATCGTCCAGCTTACGCCCTGCCGCCATGCGTGCCAGGTCGTGCCAGCTGGCACGTCGCAGCCGGCGGATGGCCAGCTCGATGCCGAAGGGACGTACCAGCAGGCTGAACAACAGCGCAAACGACACCCCTACCACGGTGGCAACATTACCGTTGAAAAACGCATTGAAATCGGTGTCGTACGCCCCTTGCAGGCTGAGAAAGGTAGCGGTGTTCACCGTCAGCATCATGGCAATCATGGTGAACTGCGGCCGGGTAAACAGCGTGCCCACCAGCAAGAACGGTACCGCCAGCATGGCCACCAGCATTTCAAAGGTATAGGCCGCCGGAATCACCATGAACAGCAATACGGTGGTCAGCACAATGCTGACCACCGCCCAGATGAGGAAGGTGCGCATCATCGGGGCGGGTTCGTCCAGCGCGGCAAAAAAGCAGGAGGCAATCGCCACCATGATCACGGCACCGGAACCGTCGGTCCAGCCCAGCTGTATCCACAACTGCGAGGCCAGAAAGATGGCGGCAGACGCTTGCAACGCGGAAAACGCCATCATGCCGTAATCGTAATGCCGTGCTGTGCCACCCACCGGCCAATGCCGATAGGCTGGCTTCCACTGAAAAGTGGGGTGCTCTTCCGCCAGCAACTGCTGCAACAATCGACAGTCCAGCCACAGATTGATCAGTGACTGCAACCGAGCCAGCACATGGGCAGCCAGCAGCGACTGCCAGTCATTGCCGTTGGCAATTTCCTGTTTCAGCGCGGCCAGTTGGCGCTGCAGCACCGGCACCGCCTGACGGCTGTGAGCGAGGTCCGGGTCAGCCATCCAGTCAGCTACCTGCTGCATCAGCGCCGCCAGCGGTGCAGGCAGCCCTGCAGCCTGCTGCACCAGCGCCTGCCGGGTTTCGGTCAGCGAGGACAGGATGGGCAGCAGCATGCTCATGCGGCCACGCAGCTCGCGCGCATGCTTGACCATGGCAAAGCTGGTGGTGTCGTAGGACAGATGAGAAATAAACTGATCCAATGCCAGGATATCCGCCGCCAGCTTGTGGCGACTGGCATGAGCCAGCTCTGCAGCCTCGGCCCGCGGCGGGGTAAGCAGCTCGCAGGCCCAGTCGCGTGCATCCTGCATCCAGCTGTTGATGCGGGCGCTGAAAATAGGGGCTACCTTGCCTGGCCATACCAGTGCGGATACCACGCTGGCACACAGGATGCCCAGCAGGATTTCCTCGCTGCGCGCCAGTGCCACATCGAAGATGGTTTCCGGATTATTCAGTGTGGGCAGGGCAATCATCGGTAGGGTGTAGGCCGACAACATGAACAGATAGCTGCGCGGCGTGCGGTCCAGCAGAGAAATACTCAGCAGGCTGCCAGTCCACAAGGCCACCACCAGGCACAGCAGGGTGGGCGCATTGACAAACAGCGGCATCAGGATGACGGCGGCCGAAGCCCCCAGCAGGGTACCGCCGATGCGGTACACCGCCTTGGATCGGGTGGCCCCGGTCAGCGGGTGCGACACCACGTATACCGTGGCCATTGCCCAGTAGGGCCGCGGCAGTTCCAGCGCCATGGCGATGAACAGCGCCAGCATGGCGGCGGCAAACACCTTGGCCGAAAAAAACCAGTCGCGCCAGGAAGGAAATGTCATGCCCGCCCCTGCCCGGCCATCGCCGCCAGTTCGGCCGCCAGTCCGGGCCGCTGGAACGCATCATCCACCGCCGCGAATACCCGCAGCGTAGCCTCCAGGTCCGCCGCGGAAATATCCTTGAACACCAGAGCGCGCAAGCCCACCAGTTCAACTTCAATCTTGTTGGTCAGCACCCTGCCCGCTTCGGTAAACCACAAGGTATTGGAACGGCGATCCACCTTGTCTTTTTCCCGCCGCACCAGTCCATCTGTTGCCAACTGGTCGATGACGCGCACCAGCGACGGGCCTTCAATGCCGATTTCCTCGGCCAGCGCCACCTGGTTGATTCCTTCACCCAAGCGTCCAATAAAAATCAGGGCAGTGGCACAGGGTGCCGTCAGGCCATGGCCAAATACCACATCCTGCGAAATGTGCCGCCACTTGCGGCCGGCATGCATGATGGCACTGGTAATGCCAAGGCGCAGTAAATCCACATTGTCCATAATGGTTTGCATGTAAATGATTTGATTGCTAATCAATTATAAGGAAAGCATCCCCGCCAAGGCAAGACATTTTCTGGCACCACCAAGCACAATCCCCGCTTGCGCATTACTCTCGCCACAATGCAAAAAGCCCTGATTGCTCAGGGCTTTTCAGCATAGACAGACCAAACGGTGCATTCCAGTTACACCACGACAGGCTCAATCGCCGTGGCGGTAATCGTCGTGCCAGTCACGGCCATGCCAGTCGCGACGATGGTAATGATCGCGCCAGTCACCACGCCAGTCGCCATGCCAGTATGGCCGCGGCGGCGGGGCATAGCGTACCGGTTCCACATAGGCTACCGGCTGGTATACCACGGGAGCCGGGGGCGGCAAGGGGCGATAGCGGCGTTCTTCATCATGCTGGTAGGCCAGCGCCGTGCCGACACTGCCACCAACTGCGCCACCAATGATGGCACCATTGCGTCCGCCAATGGACTGGCCAACGGCGGCACCCACGGCACCGCCCAGCGCGCCGCCAAGAATGGCCGAGGCGTCGGCATGCGCAAGACTGGTAAACGACAGCGCCAGCAGCGCGGGAATCAGGATGCGGGTTTTCATGGACTGGACCTCCAGTGCGTTGATACCGCTCCAGATTAGCGCTCGGCAGGTAACGGCGTGTAAAACAGTGTGAAGAAGCATTGCGCCAGCCGGCCCGGCACATGTTTGCACACAAGTTACGCCGCCTGCCGCCCACGGCGACCCGGCCGGCGACAGCCAACTCCGCATGTCGCAGTCATGCGGAGCAGCTATAATGCCGCATTTCCCAGCGGCATTCCCATTCACTCATGCGTCAAAGCTTCCCGCGTAAACTCGTATTCCTGAGCAGCCTGGTTTTTGCCGCCCTGCTGTTCGGCACCTCCGGCTACATGCTGATCGAACACTGGGACTTCTCCGACAGCCTGTTCATGACGGTCATCACCCTGGCCACCATCGGTTACGGCGAAACCCATAACCTGTCGCTGGAAGGCCGCTATTTCACCATTGCCCTGATCGTGTTTGGCACCGGCGTGGTCGGTTACGGCATTTCCTCGCTCACCCTGATGCTGTTTCAGGGCGACCTGCCGCTTTATCTGAGACGAAAGAAAATGGAAAAACTGATCACACGCATGCGTGGCCACACCATCATCTGCGGCCTGAGCCATACCGGCCGCTATGCGCTGGAGGAGCTGCTGGGCACCCAGCATCAGGTGGTGGTGATCGAGAAGGACGAAACCAATACCATGCTGCTGCAGGAGCTGGATATTCCCTTTATCGTCGGAGATGCATCCGAGGATGAAAACCTCTCCGCCGCTGGTATTACGCATGCCCGCGCCCTGATTTCCTGCCTGAGCGCCGATGCTGATAATGCCTTTGTGGTGGTCACCGCCAAAAGCCTGAACAGCAAGGTGCTGGCCGTGGCAAAAGCGGAGAACGAAAGCTCGCGCAAGAAGCTGCTGGCGGTGGGTGCGGACAATGTGGTGATTCCATCCCACTTGGGCGGCATGAACATGGCCAATATCGTGGCTCATCCGGAAACCCTGCACTTCTTCGAGCACCTGCATCACCGTTATCCCAACCAGTTTCGCGCTCAGGTTCATGTTCTGGACGAGCGCTGGGAAGGCCTGCCGCTGGAATGCTTCCTGAAAGACGGCTTTGACGGCAAAGCCATGGTGATTGCACTGGAACGCAGCCCAGGCGAGGTCGAGTTTTCTCCCGGCCCGGAAATCATCATGCACAGCGGGGAATCCTTACTGCTGATCAGCACCCAGACTCCCAACACCTAGCAGACAGCACAAGGGCCGGGTGCAACCCGGCCCTTGTCACCTCATCCCATTATCAGCACGCAGGCAGCATGGCACCCCGCCACATTGCCAGCAATCCTGCCACTCCAGCCAAGCTCAACGATCTGTTGCTTCGCTACGGCCTGTCGCCATGGCGGCAACAGACGGCACCCGGTCCTGAGTAATGCCGGAATACAGCCACTGACGAAAATGGTTCAGCGTCATCGGCTTGCCAAAATAAAAACCCTGCAGAAACTGGAAGCCCTTGACCGACAGATAGTTCTGCTGCCCTTGGGTTTCCACCCCCTTCACGATCACCTGCACCCCCAGCTGATGCGAGGTTTGCAGCAGTCCATCCAGAATATTGGCCTTGAAACTGTCCTTGCCCAGCGCCGACACATAGCCCTTTTCCACCTTCAGATAATCAAATCCCCAGCGGCGCAGGTAGTTGCGGTCGGCATGGCCGATGCCAAAATCATCCAGTGCCAGCTTCACGCCCATCTGGCGCAGGTCCTGCACCACCCGGTGGGTAACCTGATGCTCGGGCAGCGGAAAGCGCTCCGACACTTCCAGCACCAGCACGGCTTTTTTCTCGCGCAGTACTGCCAGCAGAATCTTGCAGTCTTCCACCAGATCCGGCATGCCCAGATGCTCGGCAGCAATATTGATACCAACCAGGAAGCCAGGCGGCAATGCAACTTGCTTGAATTCCTTGCTGACGCGGCGGATCAGGTAACGGGTCAATGGCACAATCAGCCCGGCATCTTCGGCGGCAGGAATGAACAGGTCGGAACGAATGGCACCCTGTACCGGATGACGCCAGCGGGCCAGCACCTCTACTCCGATGCATTCACCGTGCTCCGCCGTGACAATGGGCTGGTAGTGGGTAAAGAACTCGCGGTTACGAATGCCCTGGGCAATTTCCCAAGAGCTGGAATTACGTGCCAGTTGACGACGCAGCAAAGCCCAGCCCAGTGCCACACCGGCCAGGGCAGCCAGCAACAGGGTGTCCAGCCGGCGCAACACCGAATGCTGCACCACCTCAGCCCAGGGTTCCCGCACAACAACTTCCAGCAAGCCATCCTGTGTAGCAGCCTGATAACTCAGCCCTTGCCCGACAGCATCATCCACCGCATGCACCGTACCGTCCGCAGCCAGATACTGCGATCCCATCCTCACCCCGGCCACGACACCGGTACTGCCAGGCTGCAACAAGGCGGCCAGCGATACCGCCCCCAGCTCCAGCATGCTACCGCCATTACCCTGATGCTGCAGCACAAATGCCGGGCTGCCAGCCTGAGAGCTGCGCAAAATCAGAGTAGAACCTGCGGCTACGGCAGGCGGATTATCAATACGGGAAATATCCGAGGTACACACCCGGCCATCCGGCGCAGTACGCAACGCATAGCGGGCATGCGGCGTAGCCTGGACAACAGCGGCCAGCAAACGGGAGGTCAGCTCACAGTTGCTACCGGGCGCAATCGCATCAATACGGGCCAGGGCGGTATTGGCTTGCGCAAACTGCAGCTCCAGCTGATGTGCAATGGTAACGGCCCGCTGCTGCAGATCAGCACGGTCCTGCAGATACGCCGCCCCCAGGGCCAGCAGCCAGCCAATCAACAGACAGGCGCATACCGCGACGGGATAGACCACCGCCGGTTTGGCAGACAATACATGGCGCGACCACTGCGCCCCGAGCCTTTTAAGCATCCACTTGTTCCAGTCACCACGCCCATGGCTGGTTTATCACGACAGCGTACCCCCATCGGCCACTGTCTGGTTATTGTCATCATAGCTCTTATTGCCCCCAACCCAAGCTGGATCGGGCTTGCAAGGATATCCTTTCGGATAAGTAAGGAAAAGCGTAGTTTTGCTTACAACCACAGGCGATCATCAGCAACATCACCATGACAAATGCAATAACACAGCATGCCGCAGCCTACCCTCGACAGGCAGCAGCCATTTGCTCAGCAGATATCGCCACAAGACAGACACCGGAATAACGGCAGAAAGAGGAAGGATGGCAGTCGCCAGAACGGAAAAGAAAGACGGCTGGTTGTATTGCAAGTGGCAAGGCAGAATCACCCGCTCAGGACTGCCAGATCACACTGCCCCGCCAGCAAACGTGGCAAGGCAATGTGCGGTATCGGATTCAGACGGTGATAATCAGCCGAAGTGACAAACGTAGTGCAGGGTTTCCAGTACTTCGATCTGGAAGGAGCTGTCCCCCGGCACATTGAAGCTCTGGCCACCCTGATAGTCGATAGCTTCGCTGCTGCCGGCCAGGGTGATGCGGCACTTGCCTTCCAGCAGCTCCATGATTTCGGGAGCGCCGGTATTGAACAGCAGCTTGGACGGCAGGATCACGCCCACCGACTTGCTGGTGCCATCGGCCAGTGTAATGCTGTGGCTGACGCATTTGCCATCAAAATAGACATTGGCACGCTTGGCCACACTGACATTGTCGAACTGATCCATGGGTATCCTTTGCTCGTGTTTTTGTTATCAACGATAAAATGATCGGCTAGCATACCCGAATCCACCATAACGGCAAGATGCAGACCGGCACGCGCCATCTTGCTTGCCATCTCGACAGGGAGCGAAGACTCATGGCCATTATCCAGCGCTACAGCCTGCTGCTGACGCCATTTCTACTAGCCGCCTGCAGCACCATGGCTGACCGCCTGCAAGGCAGCATCACCCCACCTCCGGGCTATGGCTATGCCATCGTCTCGCTGACGGCCAAGGCTTTTGATCAGGACTCGGCCAATACCGGACTGCATATTGCCGACAGCAGTGGCCATGTGGTGGCCAATGGCCGCGCCAGCATGAATACGGACACCGTGTTCGGAGAAGAAGGCATGAGTCCGGTAGACGGCAGGCTGCTGCTGTTTGCTCTGCCGCCAGGGCATTATCAGGTAGCCGATGCCTGGGGTAACTGGGTGGAAGAATCAGGCTGGGGCAGCCAGTGGCGCTCGGTCACGCTGCCGGTCCAGGCTGGTTTCGACATCAGTGCCGGCAACAGCGTGTATCTGGGAGAGGTGTTTCTGGATTTGTCCATGCGGCCGGAACTGAAGCTGAGCAATCAGCAAAAGCGGGACTTCGGCCACATGCAACGGGTATGGAAGGTCAATAATCTGAGCACTGTTCGCATCAGTCCCCTGCAAACCTCCGGTAGCGAACAGGTGGCACCGGCCAGCCACTGACAGCCTAGCCCAGCCGCGAGGTCCACAGCCGGGTGAGATAAGCAGGATTGACCGCGGCCGTCGCAGCGGCAACCGGCTCCAGTACCCGGCAAGTGCTCTGGCGGGTATCTCGCAGCAAGACATCAGCATAGGGCGGGCCATCCACCTTGCGCAGGGCAGCCACCCGCGGCTGATTGGCCTTGTCTCCGCTGTGAGTGACCACGGCAATTTCATTACTGGCCAGGCGCACGAAACTGCCGGGTGGGTAGATACCCATTTCCTTGATCATCAGCGCAACCAGCGCCGGCTCAAACCGCCCCAGCTCGCCACGGAACAGGCTGGCCATCACTTGCGAAGGCAGCACGGCAACATCGCTGTGGAACTGTTCGCACAGCAGGTCAGCCAGTGCCAGCAGGCGCGCATCGGGATGGATGTCATCACCGCGTAGTCCGGCCGGATAGCCCTGACCGTCATCCTGCTCATGGTGCGTTTGCACCAGCATGTGCCAGTGTTCATCCACCACTCCCGCCTCGCGCAGAATGGCCGAACCCAGTACCGGGTGTGCCACCAGCGCTTCCTGCTGAGACAGGCTTAGCGCCTGACGCTGGCTACCCAGCTGATTCAGCAACTGGCTGATGGCCACATTCATCGACATGGCAGCACATACCAGGCTATGCAGACGCGCCGGCTCCAGCCCCTGGCGCCGGCCCAGCAGGGCCACCAGGGTGGCCACCTTCAGGCTGTGCGACTTCACCGGCACCAGAAACAGCGACGCCAGCAAGCCATCGCGAAAACGCTGGGTAAGCTGCAGCAGCTCGTCCGCCATTTCTTCCAGCCGACCTCCCAGGCCAGGTACAGCCAGGCCGTGCAACAGCAAAGCCTCCAGCCTCCCGGCCATGAAGCCTACCTCCACCAGCGGATTCTTCGGTGCCATGGCCGCCGCTTCGCGCTCGCGCTGGGCAGCACGGTCCAGCCGTTCGCGCTCCAGCCTTACCGCCACTTCCTCGGCATCGCCGTGTGCCACATCCATCAGGCGTTCGCGCTGCTCTGGCGTCAGGACATAATGCCCCTTCTTTAACAGCAAAAAGCCATTCTTGGCATAGACATCAACCGGGAGCTGCTCCCCTACGCGCAAAAAGCTGCCGGGAAGTTTTATCTTGGAGGGTGGCTGGGACATGGTGGTGACTGAGATAACGTATCTAGACTACAGTTTAGTCAAACAGAGGCCATTGCGCCGACAAAGCAGGCAAGGAGCAACAATCGAGCGGCATTGTCGCCAAGCGCGTCGCAAACCACAAGTCCCGGCGGTATGCCGGATACAACCACGGGAGCATTCTGTTCATGCAAGCATTCGACCCACCACGTCGTGACTTCCTCAAAGGTGCACTGGCTGCCGGCTTCGCCCTGGCGGTACAGCCTGTCGCCGCCAGCAGCATCATCACCGACACCCTGTCACTGGATACCGGCCTGACCGGCATTGCACTGGATGATGGCATTCTGCCTGTCTACTTTGCCCATCCTGCCGGCCAGACAACCGGCATGCCCATCATGCTGGTGGTACAGGAAATCTTTGGTGTGCACGAGCATATCCGTGATATCTGTCGCCGTCTGGCCAAACTAGGCTATCTGGCCATTGCCCCGGAGCTGTATTTCCGGCAGGGCAATCCAGCAGAAAGCAGCAACATCACCACCATCATCAGCACGATTGTCAGCAAGGTACCGGACCAGCAGGTCATGCAAGATCTGGACGCCACCCTGGCCTGGGCCGGTCTGCATGGCGGAGACGTGAAGCGGGCGGCCATCACCGGCTTCTGCTGGGGTGGACGCATCAGCTGGCTATACGCCAGCCACAACCCCGACTTGAAGGCCGGCATTGCCTGGTATGGCAAGCTGGTGGGCGAGCACGACCCGATGACGCCAAGCCAGCCCGTTGACCTTGCCGCCAATCTTGCCGTACCGGTACTCGGCCTGTATGGCGGACAGGATGGCAGCATCCCGCAAGACAGTGTCAACACCATGCGCAATGCCTTGCAACAAGGCCACAGCGGCTCGCAGATCGTGGTGTATCCACAAGCCGGACACGCCTTCAATGCCGACTACCGCCCTTCATATAATGCAGCGGCAGCACAGGATGGCTGGCAGCGCATGCAAACCTGGCTGGACAGCCACGGTATGGCGGTACGCTGAAACCGCTTAGCTTGCCGCCTGCTCCAGCATGCGGCGCAGCACCTGATTGAAGGGATCAAGCCAGGCACGCTCGAATTGATCATCCGCCGCATTCAGCTCGGCGGCCGCGCGCAGCATGGAGCGGCGCTGCCCGCGATGGGCATGCTTGAGCATCACGGCCTCGAAGGCATCCACCAGCGCCAGAATGCGCGCTCCCTGGCAGATCTCGCCGCTGGCGAGGCCGTATGGATAACCCTCACCATCCGGTGTTTCGTGGTGCTGCATCACCATCAACGCAGCCCCCTCCCAGCCAGGCATACGCCCCATCAGGCCGGCCACCCAAGCCGGGTGCAGTACCATCAGGCGGCGTTCGTTTTCGCTGATGCTACCCAGCTTGAGCCACACTTGTTCGGGCAGAAACATCATGCCGACATCGTGCATGTACACGGCTGCCTCCAGCTGTTCGGCATCCACCCAGCCGCCCGCCTGGCGATTCAGTTCCAGTGCCAGCCGCAAATTGCGCTCGGTACGGCCAACAAATTCCGGCATGCGCTGTTCCAGCTGGAAAGCCAGCGTACGAAACAGCAGCATGTCCTGCTGACGCGACTGCGCCACCGATTTGCCGGCAGCCACCGCCACCGGCGCATCGCTGCTACCCTGCGCACCAACCATGGCCGCAATCAGCCGTGAACAGGTGGCCAGCACTGAAGGCAATGGCGCACTTTCCAGCGAGCACAGTGCATCTAGCAGATTATGCATCTGTGCCACATCCACCTTGCGAGCACCGGCAACCTGAGCCATCACCAGGTCCAGCCGATCGAGCACCAGCAGCAGCACATCACCCATGACTTCCTGATACACCAGCTCGCCACTGCGCAAACGTGCCAGCAATCCTTCCAGCGCATGGGCAAACGGCACCACAAACATCACCCGGCACAGACCCGCATCGCCTTTTATCGTGTGGACCAGGCGAAACAGATCGCCAATCAACTCGGGCGAGCGCGGGTTCTGGCTCAGCTGTGAAGCCAGCTTTTCAATCTGCGGCGCGTAATCGGACAGCACATCGCGGAAATCCTGAAAGCCTTCCGCGTCTTCCCGCACAAACAGCAATTGCTCTTCTTCGCTCATGGCATGCTCACGGTGTGACCAGATGTCATTGCACTATAAATCATCAGATTGACTCCAACCGATTCAATCCCTTGCCGCGTGTCAAAAACAGCGGAGTATCATGTGCGCCTTTCCCGTGACTTTGCCGGAGTATCCAGCCATGCCCGCCCCCTTCATTGCCTTGCAACAGCAAATCGACTTCATTCTGGAAGTCGACAAACTCAAATCCGTACTGCGCAAAACCAAGCCAGTCGGCCTCGAGCGCTATGAAAACTCGGCGGAACACAGCTGGCAGGCCGCCTTGCTGGCCCTGGCCATGACCGAACATGCACCGGTGGCACTGAATATCGACAAAGTCATCCGCATGCTGCTGATTCACGATCTGGGAGAAATAGATACCGGCGATGTAATTGTCTATGCCGCCACCGACAATGCCGAACGCGAGGCTGAAGAATTGGCAGCCATACGCCGTATCTGCGGCCTGCTGCCAGAACAACAGGCTGCCGGGCTGGTGGAACTATGGCAGGAGTTCGAGGCACGCCAGAGTGCCGAAGCACGCTTTGCCCGTGCAATGGACCGGCTGATGCCCATCCTGCTCAACCTGAACCGCCAGGGACAAAGCTGGCGTGAAAACGGCGTCAGTAAGCAGCAGGTACTGTCCATGGCTGCCAGCAAGGTCAGTGATGGCTGCCCACTGGCAGGCCAGTGGCTACTGCAGGCGCTGGACGAAGCAGAAAAACAGGGATTTTTTGGCGCGTAAAACCGTCACCAGGCCAAATAAACCACAATCAATACAATGTTTTTGGTCAGGACTGATCACAGACGGGGCGGATAGCGCGCAGAAAATACTTGCCAACATTCGCAACAATGGGCAGTATGCCTGCCTGCAGGATGCTCAAGTTGTGGATGTGTAGTTGTCGTAGTGGCATTTAGTCCGTACCTCAGTCGCCATTTCCCTTGAACTTCATGCGTTTTATCAACTTGCTCGTTTTGAGGATAAACAAAATGGCAACCGGTACCGTTAAGTGGTTCAACGACTCCAAAGGTTTTGGCTTCATCACTCCGGATGAAGGTGGCGATGACGTATTCGCTCACTTCTCCCAGATCAATGCCAAAGGCTTCCGCACCCTGGCCGAAAACCAGCGCGTAAGCTTCGACATCGTCGATGGCCCGAAAGGCAAGCAAGCCTCCAACATCCAGCCGCTGTAATCTTTTAAAGATTACTCGCTGATGAAAACCCGGACTCGTCCGGGTTTTTTGTTTTCCAAGCTTCACCGCCGTATATCACCCCAGCCATTCGGACCTAGCACCATGCAAACGCCAACCCACGAAGAAGCCATTACCAGCACACGCGAATGGCTGGAAAAGGCCGTCATCGGCCTGAATCTCTGCCCCTTTGCCAAATCGGTTTATGTCAAAAACCAGGTACGCATTGTCGTAAGCGACGCCACGGAACCGGCGCAACTCGCCGAAGAGCTGGCGCGTGAGCTGCGCCTGCTGGCCGATACCGACCCGGAAGAAACCGATACCACCCTGCTGGTACACCCTTATGTATTGCAGCGCTTCCTGGATTTCAACGAATTCCAGGATATCGCTGACGCCATCGTCGAAGAACTGGAACTGGACGGAGAGCTGCAGGTTGCCAGCTTCCATCCGAAATTCCAGTTTGACGGCACCGGCATCAATGATGTCAGCAACTACACCAACCGCTCGCCCTGGCCTACTCTGCACCTGATTCGCGAAGCCAGCATCGATCGGGCCGTGGAAGCCTTTCCGGACGCCGAAGCCATCTTCGAAAAAAATATCGAAACAGTCACCCGCCTTGGTGTAGATGGCTGGCGCGCCCTGTTCGCCACCAAGTCCTGACACCTGGCCTACTTGCTTGAGTGCAGGCAACAGGGTAAAACGGCTCATCTTCACTTTTACACGCCAGGCGTGCACAGCCATGAAGATGCTACGCTTTGCCCTACTCTTGCTGCTGGGCCTGCTACTGGCCGGCTGCAGTAACGCGCCAGTACGCAAACCGGTCAAGGGGGACGATTTCAGCTCTGCCGAACTGGGTCAGAGCGCAGCCAATCGCATGGCCAACCTGGCCATGCGCGACAATCTGGCCAGCCTGCAAACCTTGCTGGACAAGCTTTATCGCCGCAACCCGTCGCAATGGCAAAAAGCAGGCTTCAGCAGCCGCGATGCCGCCATCTCCCAAGTCATGAACGCAATCCGGCAGAATCAGCCCCTGCCCAGCCTGGGACAGGTGCGCTCCACCGCCGCACTAAGCACTGCCTTTGATCCGCAATTTGGCGGCGACCGCGTAGGTACGCTGGTATTCGGGCTGGGCAGCATGCTGGTGGAGGTTTATGGTGGTCGTACCGAACTGTATCTGGTACACGGGCTGAATGCCCAGCAACTGGCCAATGCCGCCTACAATGTCGAAGTGGCCTCCTGGCTGCTGGGGCGCAGGCAGAATCCGGACGGCAGCCCCATGCTGCTGGCCAATGAAATCACACCACAGCTGCGCAATCTGAGCTTTGAACGCGAAATGTCCAAGATCATTGCACGGCTGGAGTTGCTGGCCGAGCTGTCCGATGAAAAGCTGCGCCGCAGCGCCATCGACTTTGGCCAGTCCTTGCTGGCCGCACCCTTCCTGCAGTTCATCCCGGTGCAAGCAGCCACCAGCGCAGCCCCCGTTCCCTGAAAACAAGCCGTCACCATGCAACAGGCCCGCAGCAACTGCCTGCGGGCCTGTACCGATCAAGGCATCCGGCAACCAGTACTCTCTCGATACAGCTGCGGATGGCAAGGTGTGTTTTTACGACCCCGCCTAGTGCTGATCAGGATACTTCCCTACCTTGTCCTGATAAAAGGCCTGGATTTGCGGGATGTCCACCGCGATGTCGCCAGAGGGATAAAACACCGGGCCGAAGCCGCATACCTTGTGTGCATAATCCATATAAGCCAGCGCCACCGGCACCTGCGCACCGCAGGCGATGTGGTAAAACCCGGTCTTCCATTCCTTGACACGCTGACGGGTGCCTTCCGGCGGAATGGCCACCACCAGCTTGTCGGAACGCTGGTATACCTCCACCATCTGCTGCACCAGCGAGTTGCTGCGGCTGCGCAGTACCGGAATCCCCCCCAACCAGCGCATGAGCGGTCCCATCGGCCCCCAGAACAAAGTGTGCTTGCCCATCCAGTACAGCTTGGCACGCAGGGCAAAGCACACGCCCAGCGTCAGCGGGAAATCCCAGTTACTGGTATGCGGTGCAGCAATCAGCACGTATTTGGGTAGATCAGGAAAGTTGCCATCAATGCGCCAACCATGCAGGCGCAGCAGGAAAATGGACAAGGTGCGCATCAGGTCGCGCAGGATTGGCGTGTCGAAAATGGTGTAGTGCATGAGCCCGGCATAAGGGCAGGACTCACTGACGGGACGGCTGGCAGCCTCCTGTCAGAAGCCTGCCTTGACGATGGAAAAGGCGGACTGTACCGGATATGGCTACAGGGGTAAATCAGAATGATGCAGCCGACCGCAGCCACACCGGTTCGCCACAATACACCATCAACTGCGCTGCAGGATTTCTTTAAGGTCTTTCTGCACATCCCAGTAGGTGACATCAGCATCATAGACCCCAAGGCAAGTGGGTTTGGCGAGGTAGCGCTGGGCATTGCGACTATCCATGGAGCAAAACAGCAAGCGCTCCTTTTCCCAGATGACGATGCACTGGCCTTTTTTGGAAAGCCGGTCGATCAGGGTACTGATCTGTTCGCTGATCACCCGGGAAGACAGATTGCCGGTTTGCTTGCCGGCTTTGCACGGTTCTTTATTCATCGCTTCGGACAATCATTTCAGGGTTGTTCAATGACCTACCCGTCGTATTATCCTGAGCTGAGAAACAATACCTATCAGAAGTTTCGGAAAGATAGCCAGAACCTTTAACCCATACCCTGGTTCTCCACCCGCCTCAACAGACAGTCAACCCTCGCGCAGCAAACAAGGCCCGGGCCGCATCCACTGCCGCCGAAGCGGCGGCCGGGGTGTTGGCCAGCGGGTAGTCCAGTCCAAGTTCTGCCCATTTGGCTGCTCCCATCTGATGAAAGGGCAAAACCTCCACCCGTTGCACGATACTGCCCAGACTGGCTGCGTAGTCTGCCAGGCGGGCGATATCAGCCGCGCCATCCGTCAAACCCGGCACCAGCACATAGCGCAGCCACATCGGCTTGCCCAGCCGCTTTAGCCGCTGGGCAAAATCCAGCGTCGGCTGTAGCGCCTGTCCGGTAATCAGCTGATAGCGCACCGGGTCGCTGTGCTTGATGTCCAGCAATACCAGATCGACCTGGTCAAACCAGGCATCATCCACATTGGCATGCAAGAAGCCCTGGGTATCCAGCGCGGTGTGCAGGCCGTAGCGCTGCTTGATGGCAGTGAATAGTGCCCCGACAAATTCTGCCTGCATCAGCGGCTCGCCACCGGATACAGTCACGCCACCGGCAAATTTGAGAAAGCCGGCATAGGGTGCGATTTCCGCCACTGCCTGTTCCACCGTCAACTGCCTTCCCGCATGCAGCTTCCAGGTGTCCGGGTTGTGGCAGTACTGGCAGCGAAACTGGCAGCCGGACATGAAATAGACAAAGCGCATGCCCGGCCCGTCCACTCCGGCACCGCTTTCGGTGGAGTGGACATAGCCGGTCAGCTCACCCTGACTGAGCGGCACATGCACCACATGCTGCTGGGTCATGAAAACTCCCGATGAAAAACCCGCCCGTCAGCATCTGCCGGCGGGCGGGTGGGTGGACAAACCGTGACTGGCTTACAGGCTGCCGTGGAAGGTACGGTTGATCACATCCAGTTGCTGTTCACGCGTCAGTTTGACGAAGTTCACCGCATAGCCGGACACGCGGATGGTGAGTTGCGGGTACAGTTCCGGATGCTCCATGGCGTCCAGCAGGGTTTCACGGCGGAACACGTTCACATTCACATGGAAACCGCCGGCAGCGGCAAAGCCATCCAGACAATGCGACAAATTGGCAACGCGGTCCTCTGCGGTATGCCCCAGCGCATCCGGCGTTGCCGATGCGGTCCAGCTGATGCCATCCAGCGCGGCGGCATAGGGCAGCTTGGCCACCGAGGCACCGGCAGCAACAAAACCATGCACGTCACGACCGTTCATCGGATTGGCACCCGGTGCAAACGGCTCGCCAGCGCGACGGCCGCACGGGGTGTTACCGGTTTTCTTGCCATACACCACATTGGAAGTGATGGTGAGTACCGACTGGGTGGGCGTGGCATTGCGGTAGAAATACGGCTGGGCCTTGATCTTCTGCATGAAAGTTTCGGTCAGCCACACTGCCATGCTGTCCACCCGGTTGTCGTTATTGCCATAGGCCGGATAATCGCCCTCGATGCGGTAATCCACAGCCAGCCCGTCTTCATTACGGATGACATGCACGCGCGCATGCTTGATGGCCGACAGCGAATCCGCTGCCACCGACAGCCCGGCAATACCGCAGGCCATGGTGCGCAGGATGTCACGGTCGTGCAGCGCCATCTCGATACGCTCGTAGGCATATTTGTCGTGCATGTAATGGATGCAGTTGAGCGCTTTCACATAAGTGGCGGCCAGCCAGTCCATCATCTTGTCAAACCTGGCCATCACCGTGTCAAAGTCCAGCACATCATCGGTAATCGGTTCAAAGCCATGCGCCACCACGGCACCGCTCTTTTCATCGCGACCGCCATTGATGGCATACAGCATGGCCTTGGCCAGATTGGCACGGGCACCAAAGAACTGCATTTGCTTGCCGATGCGCATGGCCGACACGCAGCAGGCAATGCCGTAATCGTCGCCCCAGTAGGGCCGCATCAGGTCGTCGTTTTCGTACTGGATGGAGCTGGTATCGATGGACACCTTGGCGCAGAAATCCTTGAAGCCCTGCGGCAGCGCGGTGGACCACAATACGGTGAGGTTGGGCTCCGGTGCCGGCCCCAGGTTGTACAGGGTATTGAGGAAGCGGAAGCTGTTTTTGGTCACCAGCGTGCGGCCATCCTCACCCATGCCGCCAATGGATTCGGTCACCCAGGTGGGGTCGCCGGAGAACAGCTGGTCGTATTCCGGGGTCCGCAGGAAGCGCACGATGCGCAGCTTGATCACCAGATCATCAATCAGCTCCTGTGCCTGTGCTTCGTTCAGGATGCCTGCCGCCAGATCACGCTGGATATAGATGTCGAGGAAGGTGGCAATGCGGCCCAGCGACATGGCGGCACCGTTTTGCTCCTTCACCGCCGCCAGGTAGGCAAAGTAGGTCCATTGCACGGCTTCGCGCGCATTTACCGCCGGACGGCTGATGTCGTAGCCGTACTTGGCTGCCATTTCGCGCAGCTCATCCAGCGCACGGAATTGTTCGGACAGCTCTTCACGCTGACGTAGCACGTCTTCGGTGAATACGGCGTCGTCCAGTTCATGGAAGGCTTGCTGGCGTTCCTTGCGCAGGAAATCGGTACCGTACAGGGCGACACGACGGTAATCGCCAATAATGCGGCCACGGCCATAGGCATCCGGCAGGCCGGTGATGATGCCGGATTTGCGCGCGGCCAGGATTTCCGGGGTATAGGTATCGAACACACCCTGGTTATGGCTCTTGCGGTATTTGCTCCAGACTTCCTTGATCACCGGGTCCAGGGTAAAGCCATAGGCAGCCAGCCCGGCTTCCACCATGCGCAAACCACCGTTTGGCATGATGGCGCGCTTGAGCGGGGCATCGGTTTGCAGGCCGACAATCAGTTCCAGCTTGGGATCGATATAGCCCGCATCGTGGGCGGTAATGGAAGTGCCACGGTCAGCCGATACATCCAGCACACCCTTTTCCCGCTCCTGTTTCAGCAATTCGCCCAGCGCAGCCCACAAGGCCTGGGTGCGTTCGGTAGCGGCGGCAAGGAAACTGGCATCGCCAGCATATGGTTGGTAATTGCGCAGGATGAAGTTGCGTACATCGACACGGGTTTGCCAGTCACCGGCGGCAAAATCCCGCCACGGGTCAGCTTGTACGGCTTGTTGAGCAATCGATTCCATGACTATCTCCTGATTGAAGCCCGAAATTGTTCTCTATGGAAACAATACTACATTCGATATCGAAAATAACAGCTTGATGCAGATCAAACCAGGACCGCACAAAGCGCCCTGACTGCCCAACAGGGAAAATCCAGCCCCCGCCTGAGCGGCAAGGCGTCTGGCACCGCATGCGCAGACCTGTTGATAATCAACACCATAGCAGCAAAAAAGGCAAAATGCATGCCTTGCAGGCGCACCTGCCGTCTTTTGCCGCCAAAGCCACAAGCACCTGCAGCAACAGCACAACGACCCCGCGCGCAGAATAAGGCCACTCAGTAACGAGCAGGCTAATATGTTCGGTTTCAAACATTAATGTTTTTCATAGTGAATGTTAACTACAGGTGATGCGCAAGAATATATGTAGCATTACTACGATAAAAAACAGGAACTCTTGCCGCTCCAGACACTCTGCCATCGTTCACAGCACCAGGAGCCATCATGATCTCGCACAGAAAAGTCATGGCCATGACAGGGCTTTGCCTGCTGACCGCCTGCAGCCAGCAACAAAGCGAACAGGTACAGCAAGCGGCCTCAGCCGCCATCGGCGTAGCCCACAATAGCCTGCAAGCCAGCAGCGCACCGCTTGCCGTACTGCGCCAGCAGGCAAGCAATGTGACGGCAGAAGCCAAGCAGCAGGCGGCAACACTGCTCACGGAGAATCCGGCACTGGGCAATGCCATGGCCATCCTGAAACAGGCATCAGGCAAGGTGGATGGCAAGCAGCAATGGCAGGCGCTGGAACACAAGGTAGGAAAGTACCCGGCCGACATCGGTCTGTACCAGACCGGCGTGGTGGCGGAGGCGTTGCGGCAACTGCTGGGCAGCAAATTTGCCGTGTTCCAGCAGAACATGCAGGTCAGCGGCCCGCTAAGCCGGGACCAACTGCTCTATGTCAGTGGCAACAAGCCGCACGAAGGCGGCAGCGAGATGGCCTACCTGCTGCTGGACCCAGCCAGCAGGCAGCTGGAAGTCGGCCTCATCGAACAAGGAAAACTGACGGTGTATCGAAGCGGCCCGGCCCTGTATCGCCCGGCGGAAATCACCACCATGCTGAGTAATGTCGATGGCCAGCCCTGACAACGACCGGCAGCGCTAGCGCGCCAGCCCGCGGGGCCACAGCCGGCCGGTGTGCTGCATATACTGGCGATAGGCATCACCCAGCCACTGCAGCAACAGGCCCTCCTCCCGCCTTACACTGCGCCCATAGCTGAACAACAGGGCAAGCACACCGCCACTGCCCACCAAGCCATCCTGCACCAGCAGGAACTGGGCCAGCGCCGCCAGCCACAGGGCCGCATACAGCGGATGGCGAATACGCTGATAAACCCCGCCCGGCCATGGCTTGCGCTGCGCATTACCCAACAGCACATCATGCTGGCTACGCCAGAACAGCCAACATGCATACGCCAGCATCAGGCAGCCCACCGGCCCGGCCAGTGGTGACAGGGCCAGCGAAAACCGGTGCGGCCAGCCCGGAAACGAGGCCAGCAAGGGCAGGATTACCATGCCAAGCAGCACAGGCCAGCGCAGGATGCACTGCCCCACCAGCAGGTGACTGCTACGCCGCAGCAATGGCCGGTATGCAAACCGCGTCAGCACCATTACCCCCACACCGCATAGCTGAATGATTGCCCACAGCATGACATCACCTCGCTCATTTGTTAATGACAATCATTATCATTTACATGCACAATCATCGCAAGCAGATTTTATCGGCTCAAGCCCCCCACCACCCCTGAGCTGATCGCACGGCAAGGGCGACTTTCCGGCAGGCCCTTGCTATTGTTGCTGGCAGCATCCGGCTTGTGCCGGTGCTTCCCGGAGAAAACGCATGCATGTCCGTCACCTGCTTATCCTTGCCTGCCTGATGCTGCCCCTGTCGGCGCAAGCTGCCGAACGCTGCCCTCGGGCGGCCCCACCCGGCATGCACGTCCTGCCCGGCCTGTGCGCCGAAATCATTGCCAGCGGCCTGAAAATGCCGCGTGGACTTGCCATCCTGCCGGACGGCAAGCTGCTGCTGACCGAAATGACACGCTGGGATGCCCCACAAGGCCGGCTGCTGCAACTGGAACCCAAGAACGGCAGCTGGCAGCAGACTGTGCTGCTAAAAGGGCTGGACCGTCCGCACGGCGTGGTGCAAGGACCGGATGGCAAGGTTTACGTGGGAGAAGTGGGACGCATCATCCGCTTTGACCTGGCAACGCCACAACAACGCGAAACCGTCATCAGCCTGCCAGCGCGCCAGCGTCATCCGCTCACTACCTTTGCCCTGGCCGGCAATGGCGATCTCTACGTCAATATCGGCAGCTCATCCGACAATTGCGAAACCGCATCGACAGCCGAGCAGGCAAGCGGACGCTGCCCCGAGAGTGAGCAGGACCGGGCCGGCGTGGTATGGCGCTATCACATCGATAACAATGGCAAGGTCAGCGATCTGGGGGTATTTGCCCGCGGCCTGCGCAACAGCATGGCACTGGGCGTGCATCCGCGCAGTGGCATCCTGCTGCAGGCAGAAAACAGCCGTGATACCATTCAACTGAAACTGCAGTTGCCCAACGACAATGAACTGCCACACGACGAGCTGAATCTGCTGCAAGCCGGCAAGCACTATGGCTGGCCCTTTTGCTACGACAAACAGGTGGCGGCACCGGAGTTTCCCGCCTACGACTGCAGTCAAACCACTCCCCCCTACCGCCTGTTACCCGCACATGCCGCACCATTGGGACTGACCTGGTGGCTGGGGCCCAAGGCCGCGCCACGCTTTGCCGGCTGGCTGATTGTCGGCTTTCATGGCTATCGCCAGCATGGCCACCGCCTGATGGCCTATCCGACCGACCGCCAGGGCCTGCCCACAGGCCAGGGGCTGGAACTGATCAGCAACTGGAAAGACCGCAAAGGCCCCGGCGGCCCGGTAGAAATCCGCGCCGGTGCCGACGGCGCACTCTACATTACCGAAGACCGCCACGGCCAGTTGATCCGTCTGTATGCCCTGCCCTGAGCGGCAAGCTGCTTTTCCCCGGGCGGCAAAGCCCATATCATCGCTACATCCAACCTGCCACGGCCTGCCATGACCCAGCACCAGCAACAACAATGGACTGCCCTGCTCTCCACCCAGCGGTTCAAGGTGGTACAAGGGGAAATCAAGCCCACCCGCACCCCGGCTACCGATGAAGGGAGCGCCGGCCTGCGCAGCGACTTCCACATCGACCATGACCGGGTAGTGTTTTCCAGCGCCTTCCGCCGGCTGGGCCGCAAGACCCAGGTGCATCCGCTGGCCCAGAACGACCACACCCACAACCGCCTCACCCACAGCGTGGAAGTGGCCAGTGTTGGCCGCAGTCTGGGCAACCGGGTTGGCGTGATGATGCAGCACGCCGGCGTCATGCCTGCCGGCTACAGTCCCTTCGATATTGGTGCGGTGGTGCAGGTAGCCTGCCTGGCACACGACATCGGCAACCCGCCGTTTGGCCATACCGGCGAAGATGCACTGCGCGACTGGTTCCGCGATGCGCGTAATGCGCATTTCCTCACCACGCTAGATGCCGCCCAGTTGCGCGATGTGCAGACCTACGAAGGCAACGCCCACGGCCTGCGCATGCTAGCCACGCTGGAAATGTACAACCATGAAGGCGGCATGCGCCTGACTGCCGCGGCACTGGGTGCGCTGATCAAGTATCCGTGGACATCCGACGCACCCAAGGCACTGGTGCGCGACAAGTTCAATATCTACCGTACCGAGCTGGCCTATTTCGAGCGCATTGCCACCGAGCTGCAATTACCGCGCAAGGGCGAACTGGAATGGAGCCGCCATCCGCTGTCTTACCTGATGGAAGCGGCCGACGATATCTGCTACGCCATTCTGGACCTGGAAGATGCGGTGGAAATCGGCATTCTGGACGTACACGAATTCGAAGGCCTGTTCGCCCGTTTTACCGAATACGAAAAAGTGTGGAACCTGCACGACGTGAAGCAGAAATGCGCCACCTTGCGCGGCATCGCCATTGGCCGCTGCGTGGCCGAAGTGGCGCAAAAATTCATGCTGCACCACAACGCCCTTCTTGCTGGCGAATTTCCGGCCAAGGACCTGATCAACCTGACGGATGCCGAGGTACAGGAAGCACTGATTCAGGCCAAGGAACTGGCCAGCAACAAGGTATACCGCCACCGCACCAAACTGGTTACCGAACTGGCCTCCTACCCCTGCATTGCGGCCATCCTGGACGTGCTCATCCCTGCCGTGCACGCCTTGGTCACCCGTGGTGCAGAACAGCTGACCCCGCGCCAACACCTGGCCATGGGGCTGCTGGAACAGCACGTCAAGACTGAAGACAGCCTGTACCAGGCCTATATGAAGGTACTGGATTTTGTCGGCGGCATGACGGACAACTACGCCGCCAACCTGGCGCGGGAAATCTCCGGCGTCGGCATCCTGTAATCAACCCAAGCCGGACACCTTCATGCACACCACCCGCTTCTGCCTGATCCGCCACGGTGAAACCGACTGGAACCGCGAGCGCCGCCTGCAAGGCCATCTGGATATCCCGCTCAATGCGCGCGGCTTGCAGCAGGCCGAACAGCTGGCCGCCGCACTTGGCAGACAGCAACTGCAGTTTGCCGCGCTGCATGTCAGCGAGCTCACCCGCGCCCGCCAGACCGCCAGCGCCATCAGCCGCCAGTTGGGCCTGCCGCTGCAAACCCACCCCGCGCTAAAAGAACGGCATTATGGGGCCTTCCAGGGGCGCACCTTCGACGAAGCACGCGAGCATATCCCGCACATTTACCGGCTGCACCAGGAGCGAGACCTGCATTTTGACCTGCAAGGCGGCGAAAGCCTGCACGCCTTCAGTCAGCGCATCATGCACTGCATGCAGCAACTAGCGGAGCAACATCCGGGGGAGCAGATTCTGGTGGTCAGCCATGGCGGCGTGCTGGAGATGGTGCACCGCACCGCCAGTGGTCAGGGACTGAACGGCGCACGCAACTTTCCCATCCCCAATGCAGCACTCAACTGGGTCAGCTATCGGGATGGCTGCTGGGAAATTGAAAAATGGGCCGACGAGACCCATCTGGACAGCAGCCTGGACGAACTGTAAGCCTGCCACGCGTCAGATCAAGCCAGCAGCCACGACCAACAGCCACAGCCCCACCTCAAGGAATGGCCATGAACGACCCGAAATCCATCAGCGATGCCGACTGGCGTACCCGGCTCAGCCCGGAACAATACCGTGTCGCCCGCCAGGGCGGCACCGAACGCCCGTTCAGCGGCGAACATTACCTGCGCACCGAGCGCGGTGACTATTACTGCATCTGCTGCGGTAGCCTGTTGTTCCACTCCGATACCAAGTTTGATGCAGGCTGCGGCTGGCCCAGCTTCTGGGCCGAAGCGGCCGGCGAGCGCATTACCCGCCTGCGCGATACATCACACGGCATGCTGCGCGTAGAGGTGCGTTGCACAAACTGCGATGCCCACCTGGGCCATGTATTCCCGGATGGCCCGGAACCCACCGGCGAGCGTTACTGCATCAACTCCGTCTGCCTGAATTTCAAACCAGCCGACTGAGCCACAGCTGCTGTATGGACTCTAAGTTATTGAAGTTAATAACTTTATACTTGGAAATTTGCACCAGAATTGGGCGCCCCAAGAGGGGTGGCCCAAATTTTTTTGCCTGTTTTCCCCCTCTTACATATTGCGGCTTTTCACTAGACCTCACTAAGTCCCTAGTCATTTATTCTTCTGAATCGCTCTAAAAAATATTTATTTTTATCACTTCAATGTGCCAAAAATGCAACATTTCCAACTATGGGTGGAAACCATCAAATATATACGATGAAAAATGCATATTTTGGGTACTAAGCTTGGCTGTAGTTTAGTGGAGTACTAATTCAACTAAACAAATTTAAACCCGTTCTCTAACTGCCGTTATCTCTCAAAATGCATAAGAAATTTGGATTTATCTAAAAAATGGCCAAATTTGCCAAATGGAATTCTGGGCAAGTAGCATATACAGGTATTCTTAGCGCGCTGAGCTAAGCTAAAAGATCATGGCTAGCGCGTTGAACTCTTAGTTAAGTAGTTCAGCAGGAGTTACGACAGCAAGAAACTTGCCAGTGTAGAGGCGTCGTACTCAAGAGAGAGGCTCGCAGAAGAGCCATATGAACAACAGAAAGGAGAACGAGAACTAGATAGCAAAACAGGACATTCCTCTCGAAATGCCCCGCTTCGGCCAGTGTAGGTAAGTACACATACATCAATGATGACAAATTGAGTATCGTCAACTCGTCCTACCTGGTCAAGCCCCCGTGCGCATTTTTTTCAAAGTCTCAGCTAATCGAGATGGAAACATGCGCCCTCCAAAACCAAGTAGGAGCGAACCATGACCACTATTAAAGACGAAACTCTGCTCGCTGATATCCACCAGCTTCTGAATTCCACCCACCCGGTACGTGATGCATTTCACATACAAGGCAACTCATATCGTAGCTGGTTCCCATCACGGAAGGGATTTGACGGCCCGATTCCGGCCGAATCAGGCCTGGCTGCCGATGCACTGAGGTTGCTCGACCTAGCTCCAGAGGTCGTCATGATCGTGCCTGAGCCATTCACGCTCAGCTACGAGCTCGACAACGAAGTACGGCGATACACCCCTGACTTTCTGTTGTATCTCCGCGACGGACGTAGAGCAGTCATCGAAGTGAAGTGGAAAAAGGAGGCCGGCTTGTCGGACAACAAACGTCGATTTGAAGTGATCAGGACCATTTTTGAGGCTGTCGGCGCTCTCTTTGCCGTACTAACGGAAGAAACCCTACGTGCTCCAGTGCTTCGACAAAATATGTCTCTGGTCGAAAGTCAGAAAAACCGGCAGCTTCCCGTCAACACGATAGAAACGATTCTCAAGTGCCTGGGTGATGGGCCGATTCCTTTGGGTGAGCTAACTACGGCAGTGGGCGACCAACGCATTGTGCTGGCTGCCGTCTACCAAGGCATTGTTGCACTTGATTTGTTTAAGCCGATGTCAGCCCACACGCTTACACGGAGGGCTTGATCATGTCCATTGTCAACAATCTACAGGGAGGCCCGAAAGGGCCTTTGGAAATGGCAATTCAAACGGCTTTCCCCGCTCGGACTGATGTCAACAGAGTGACCTTGCCCGATCGTCCCTTTGAGACATATTCGGCTATTGCACAAGAGCAGGCGCTACTGCGGCGAGCGTATGTGGATGCTTTAGAGGCGCAGCCCAACAGAAGCTACACCAAGACAAAGCTAAAAGCATTGATCCAAAAAGTCGCAATGCGGCTGGGGGATGAACACCCACCATCCAGTACTACGCTTTACCGCTGGCACAAGCTGTTAATAAGCGCACAGGGGGACATTCGCGTACTGATTCCTCGGTTTCACCACCGAGGAGGTCGGGGACAGCGACTTGGAGACGAACGACTCGAACTGCTCGAAACGACCGTACGTAAGGTATACCTGACTCTTCAACGTAGGCCGATCGTAGCTGTGTATGAAGCCTTGCTCATTCAAATCTCCCAGATCAATTCGACACGCCCCATCGACCAGCAACTGAAGTTGCCAGCCTATGAAACGATTCGGAGATACATCCGCGCCTTGCCTAAGTATGACGTGGCCCTGGCTCGCTATGGACGTGAGTATGCGCGGAAAAAATACCGGAACAGCTCAGTCGCACCGGCCACCATGTACTTGTTGGAGCGTGTTGAAGTTGACCATACTCCCCTGAATCTTTTCGTCATCGATGAAAAAACCCAGCTGGTACAAGGGCGTCCATATGTGACCTGGATGATTGACTGCCATACCAGGATGATTTTGGGGTTTTACCTCTCCTTTTCTCCCCCGAGCATCGAGGCGGTATTCCGCTGCTTAAAGCATGCCATTTCAGACAAGGCCTATGTTCGCGAGCAATACCCTGATATCCAGCACGACTGGCCATGCTATGGCATTCCCGTCTTGATTCTGGTCGATAACGGCCTGGAGTTTCACTCCCATGATTTGCGCAGGGCGACGTTCGAATTAGGAACTCACTATCAGTTTTGCCCGCCGCGGACGCCATGGTTTAAACCGATGGTCGAGCGTTCTTTACGAACCCTCGCCGAACAGTTTGCTCACTTGTTGCCTGGCACCAGCTTTGCAAACTGGTTCGATCGCTACGGGTATGACCCCTTGAAGGAAGGGATCATCACGATGTCTGAGTTGGTCCATGCACTCCACGTATGGATTATTGATATCTACGCACAGAGCTACCACCGTGGGCTGAAGCAAACCCCGTATGCCGCTTGGCAAAAGGGAGCGGAGTTCGTCACCCCAAAAACGATAGACCCTGAACGCTTAAGCCTTGTGCTTTCGCAACAGAAGGATCGTGTTCTCGGCCATGCAGGCATTGAGCTTCATGGTCTTCGCTACAACGGCGAAGAACTCCACCTTTTGCGCAAACAGATGGGTGATCGGTTGAAGGTCCAGGTGCGCTACGACCCCGATGACCTTGGGTCTATCAACGTATTGCACCCAATGACCAAAGAACCCATCACGACTCCTTGCCTTACTCCAGAGTACGCCGCTGGATTGCATCTGTATCAGCACATACTGATTCAAAAAGCACTTCGCTCAGAAGGTCTGAAAGCGACCGACCATCTCGCATTGGCCAAAGCCAAGGCCCATATGCAAGACATTGTGGGTAGGCTCATGCGCAGCCATAAGCTTGCTGATCGGAAAAAAGCGGCGCGTATGGCGGGGAGTAACTCATCCAAGGCTCAGATGCAAAACAGGTCAAAACCGTCCATTGAGGTTGAGCAGGAATGGCAACTGCCGATAGACGCTTCCAGCCAGCCATCAACGCTACAGGTTGTGTCCACAAGCGGAGAAGTGGAGGTTCATCATGAATAGCACCCCCTACACAGTGACCGATCTGCGTAAGGCTGAACACATTCAGATTCTGCACCCGCAGTTCAGTACGGCACTAGACCGATTAAGTCACTTTCACAGCTTGTGGCGTGAGGGTGCGTCAGCCCGTCATCTGCTATTGGTCGGAGCGTCGGGAACCGGCAAGACCTCGGCGCTGCACACCTTTGCAAGTCGCCATCCGCCGATGCAAACCGACGAAGGTGCTTTGCTTCCAATTGTGTATGTGCGAGTACCGGCGAGTCCAACAGTGCGCGGACTGGCTGAGTCGATCCTGATCGCGCAGGGGGCAGGTCTACAGATGCGTGGAAGTTCTGCAGAAAAAACCAATCAGGTAGTGCGGCTCATGCGGGGCTGCAAAACCGAAATGTTGGTGCTCGATGAGTTCCACCATTTTGTCGACTCTGGCCATAAGACATTCGAGGAGGTCACCGAATGGCTCAAAACTCTGATTGACACGATTGCCATCCCAACGGTGCTGTCTGGGCTGCCACAGTGCGAGTTGATTTTGCGCTCCAATGAGCAGTTGCGGCGGAGGTTCGCCGCCAGGGTCGGTCTGTCACCGATTGGCTTTGGGAGTAATGCGGACAAAGCGCTATTTCGGGATATCTTGCATGCCTGGGATACGCAGATTAATCACGGTAGAACGCTATGGGGCCTAGCTGAATGGGAACGGGTGCGACGCATGCACTACGCCAGTAATGGCCTGCTTGGCTACATGGCCAAGATCATCCTGGGAGCGATGGAAATCCTTATTTCCTCAGGTGTGACCGAGCTGGATGACGAAGTGCTCGAGCAGTCCTTCGTCCGTTATGTCTGGAGCGATGGGGACCGCGACCTGAATCCTTTTCATCCAGAGTTCCAGTTCCGGCGCTTGAATCAGGCCGGAGAACCGTTCGAGCCCACGCGCTTCTCGCGCAAGATCGACCCTAAGCAGGGCAGCCTGGCCGCTTAACCGAAGGGGATCTCCTTCGGGAGGTCCCTGTTTTACTGGAGTTCAGTATGACTCGCACGCCTACTCTGCTGGTTGCACGGCCGAAGCCTATCAGACTGGAAAGTTTCCTGGGTTACTGCCTTCGTCTGGGGGAAGCGAATGGATTCCTCGATTTGAAATGGCTACGTCCGATGGTCGCCAAATACGGGAACCCACTGCACCCAGCGATTGGGAACCTGACATTACTCACCGGACATGCAGCCGACCTCCTCTCCTTACTCAATGGGCCTGCACCCGCAGCACTTGGTCAAAGTAGTGACTGGCGTCTGGGGCTTAAAATCACCTACTGGAACCATGGGCACAGACGCTGGTGCCCCCAATGCCTTGAGGAGAATGGATATTGGAAATCTGAATGGCTTTTATCGTTACAGGTCGCCTGCCCGACTCATCAGCGGCTATTGCATGAGGCCTGCCCAGCATGTAGACATCATGTTTCCTATCTGCACGGATCACTATACTGCTGCCCATGTGGTGCGGACCTTCGGCAAGCACTACCGGTACCGGCGAATACAAGGCAACTATCCATTGCCGCTCACCTTTCACGGGCCTTCCAGCGGGTGGTACTTCGAGGTAAGCGTGAGCATCACGCGGAATACCACCCACATCCTTTGCTTGCGCCGCTTCATCTGGCACAACTATGTGACCTGCTATGGGTGTTCGGGGCCTATGCCTTGCATCGGCCAGGAGTCAAGCCACAAAAGATTGCGAACCACGGACAGATAGCTGTCATCCAACCATTTATCGCAATGGCGATGCATATACTGGAGGGCTGGCCGAACAATTTTCATCGATTGCTGGAAGAGTACACCAAGCCGACAGCTGGCCAAACCGCCTCGCTGCGGATATATCTGCAAGAAATACACCAAGCCTTAAGCCGGCTACTGGTACATCCCGAACTACAGTTCCTACGACATGAATTTGAACAGCATGTGCATACGCGCTGGCAGGACAAGCTCATTCTGAAGGATGAGCTACGCAAGGGGCACCCTATCATGAGCGGCGCAGAGGCTGCCCAGCGCCTGAAGCTGCCCGTTAGGGCATTACACAAATTGGTCGAACAGGGCGAGATCAAGGGATGCAAAGTAGTCAGCGCCCAAGGGAAAACCAGTTGGATGGTCGAGAGGGCTTCGGTCGAACTCTTTGCTCAAAATGAACATGACCTACTGACGATGAAAGATGTTGAATCGCTCTTGCGAATCACCCCGAATCGTATCCGCTTACTTGCAGAAAATCACCTGCTAGAGGCCGCTCCAAGGCCTTCAGATCGAGCGCCCTGGTTGTTCAAACACAGCGACGTGAACGCTTTTTTAGAGCGCTTAAACCATAGCAATTTGAGCATCACACCAGAAAGCACCAGTCTGATCTCAGTATGGGAGATCACCAAACGCTGGATGCAAGGCAGAGAAGCTTTCCTGGCGGTTATCCGGGCATTGATAGACGGTGATCTGCAGGTGGAGAGTCGAACGCCGGCCGAGACTGGCATCCGTGCCCTGCTTGTCTCGCGGGAGCAATTCCGGGATTGGCACCAGCAGTATCGATTGTCGCGTGGCTTCTTCACGGTACCCGAGGCAGCTAAGCACCTCAAAATGGACCTCAACCTGCTGTACCAATTGATCAGCAAGGAGCTAGTGCAAGCGAGCCCGCAACAGTATGGCTACGAGAAGAAGATGCTGATGGGGATCTTTGCCGAAGAGCTGGAGCGCATTGATTCGAGCTACGTATGGGGCAAAAAGCTTGGTGCGTTACTGGGTCTCTCCGAACACTCCGCCGCCAAAGCTCTACTACATCAAGGTATTAGACCCATTTGCGGGCCTACGATCGATAACGTGGGGTGCTATCTCTTCCGCTGCTCTGACGTCTTGGCCGCCTTTGCCGAAGCTCATGCTTTCAATCGCACAGAGGGTGTTCTATAACCTAGAGGAGCAGATGAAACCTCTGGGGGGAGAGTGGCGAGGTTAATCGCTCCCTAGTTCTGCCCCATCAATGGCCGATTGAACATCGTCCAGAAAGTAGGCACGCCCCGGCCTTGGTAGCCTTGGCGGCATCGTCACCGAGAGCTTCCGGACTTTGAGCCAATTGCTAAAAAGGTTCTGAAGCGTCTCAGGCATCTCGTCAAAAAATATCACCGGGGGACAGAACGTTCGTCCATCACAATAGGCCGCATACCAAATGCTGATTTCCTTCCCATCCCAGATAAGTAGCGATACACGCTTTAGGACAATGTCTTTCAGCTGAACAGTCATGCTCTTCTACTCCTGATTGGTGACACCAGTGTTGCACAAACAACTAGCAACACACCGTAAACTACTATCCTTCTCCTCAGTAGACCTATGACCCTGCGCAAGGTAACGTGGAGACACATCATACGAAACAGATTTCATGCCCTCCCAAGAAAGTAACTACAGTATTGACAGCCAAACCTAAGTAAGCTAGGTTTACAGTGTTTTCTACCTGGCAGCAACGACACATTTCTGGTCGTTCTTTCACCTATGTCAGGAAATATTTCGATTGACACGTTGATCTACAAGAAACCTTTCAAAGTGAGTTGCTTTATGATCTAACCCGTAAATCGCATGATATTTGTATAAAAGCCCATCACAACGATGGGCTTTTTATTTAGTTATTTACAACTAAATCGAGTGATATCTTTCGATTAATAGTGTCAATCCTAATAATTTTACACTCTATTATTTCATTTTGCATAAAGTCGTCATTTTGCATATAGTCTGGCAACAGTTTTGATTTATGCAACAATGCGACTATTCCTGGCTCTAGTTCAATGAACAATCCATGCTTTGGGGTGCGATTTACAATGCGACCAGAGAAAATTGATCCTGACTGATAACGCTTATCTAAATCGAACCACTCATCAACTCTAACCGCTGACTCAACACTATCGATGGCTTTTTTTGCTTTATCGAGCGACCACAAACTAGTTATCGATGAATCAATAGCAATAAAAGAACCAATTGATTTTTCAAGTCTGAAAAGCTTCTCATTTAGATAGCAGACAACATCCCTTGCATTATCTAATTGAGTGTGTATATGAAAGTGCTTTTCAATCTTAACAATACGTTCTGAAATTTTTCTTGCGATATTCTGATCATCAAACCAAGTATCCTCCGCGATAGTTGCCAAATAGTCAATACTACCTAATAGATCCAAATGTACAACACCTGCAGAGCTAATACGTATCAAATCTGAGCTTTCCAACTCCCCAACATTAAGACTCTCTGATGTTATGCAATGCGCCTTAAGTAGAAAATCCAATTCACGATCCAGAACATAATCAGGAACACCAAGACCAATTAGATCAGCCTTCAACAAGCTTACAGGAAAATATCCACGAACCCCATTAGTACCCTTGTAAGAAAACCTTATATTCAGCCAATTTAATATCATTAATCGGCTAAAGTAAAAAGGTTCATTGTCTTTATGGAAAATATCAAAAAAATTCTTTACAACAGAATCCTGGCCATCGTAAAACCTAAGATTCCCACGCAACAAAATACGCGTAACCAAATATAGCGGTAATGTGTACTTACCCTCATGTTGTCGTATTTTGAAGATCTCATCCTCACCCAAATGAGCACTATTGCAGAAATCAATAAAAATCTCTAGTGCCTTTCTAATATTTCTACCAGAAAGGCCAGCAATCATTCTACGAATAAATTTATCATGTTCAAACAATGAGCGAATAATAGATGCTAGATAAAATGCCTGATCTGTTCTTGGGCACTCAACACGAAACCCATTAGGCAAGTCATAATGAGCCGACTGCGTTTTACCACCATTCATTCTGGACAAAGCCAGCTGAACACGCTTCACCAGAACATGCTGAAATAATGGTGCCTCAATTCTGAAAATCAAATCTTTGAGTGCTGTATCTAGTGGTGGTTGATCTTGATATACTTCATATGTTTCTTCACGCAATGGAAGAATAATAAGTGCCCGATACTCTCGCTGAATCCACTGCGCAGCCTGAAACATAAGCAATTGTTCATCACGCGATCTTTTATCACAATTATCTAAAACAATAATCAACAATTTCCCGCGCTCACCACAACAATACCTAGATATTGCCTTGGATCGGACTTCATCACTCCCCTCCCATTCATTTATCTGCCTCACCAACTCCCTATTATACTCAATAGTATCACCTGACTCACGAAGAAGTCTCCCCTGTATTTTCTCAAATCTATTGAACTCTACCCCATAAACCTTTTTTAGAATATCCAAATCATCAAAATCTTCATCTGGATATTTCTCAATGCATTTCTCTGAAATACGCTGCCTAAGCCATTTATATATATCTTCACTCGACACAGGCGCAGAATTCATATCCAGCCGACACCAAAGTGTGCTTGTTATAATGTCAGCCGGCAATGCTTTATAAATAAGATAATCAACAAAAGTTGACTTCCCAGACCCGACGCTTCCAATAAGTAAAAGTATTTTCTGCTCCAAACTAGAGCCTGCTCTTAGCTTAGAAAATAGCTCGGTAGGATTTGCCCTATCCTTTATCAATTGTGAATTAGTTTCGCTAGGGGGCTTAGCCGCTCGAATAATACGATCAATGGGAAGAATTGCTCGACTTGACATTTTAGAATCGACATATGCTTCTTTAGCGATTACCGACCTATCCTCTGTCGTTTCGGGTGCAAAAATGTGACCAAATTCAGCTGAAAGTGCCAAGCCAAAAGTATTTCTACCAACTTCTTCTGCCTGAACAGTACTTCCACCAAGAAATTTCTTGGGCTTCCAAAATCGATCAGGCTTTTGTTTTTTGGCAAGTGCACTACTATGTCGTTGTAAAACACCAAAATTACAAAATGCTTGGAGATCAGCAAATCCTTGACAACTAACGTTTAAATCATCAAGAGATACAACTCTACCGACATCGACATCGGCTGGTCCAAACATGATTGCCTCACCATTACAGGCCAAAATAAATTGAACTGGGTTTATACCTTCGTCAAACTTGGCATTAATCTCATAAGCATAGAGCCTGGCCTCTCTAAATGCAATGTCGAGAGATTCTCCAGGAATCTTTGCTTCTACAATTGCAACAGGATAACCTTCGCTCATCAAAATATAATCAGGAAAATAAAGCTTTTCTTCTTGCCCTTTACCAATTTTCAATTTTCTAATTGAAAGCTTAGTAAGTACATGAGTACTCGGAATACCCAACCCGTAAGGGTGATCTGTAGTCAAAAGCGGAAAAATAAGTTTCTGTTCTACATCAGACTCAGTTTTTAACTCATCTAAGATAGGCAACTTCAGCATAAAACACACCCTCAAAATAAGAAATCAATGGAAATTAAATAAAAACCACCTATCTCTAGCAAAATTCATCTTCCATGCCGAATAGATTGCCTTACCTACAGCCTATATAGGCAGTTTTGTAGATAAATTCCGCAAACTGATTCACCGCAGATGATGCTACAATGCGATTGCACTCTCTCAGCTGCAGTGTGAAAAAATCGCGCAAATATCCACTATGTACTAGCTCATGAACGCAAGTTAGCAACACCGCAATCTCCCCTTTGCTCTTGAGAAGAATACTACGCTCAGCTGGTTCACCTTTCTTGGTTGGACGTTACACTCACTCACGAGTAAAACTATCCCTACGGCTTATAAAGACCATCACCCTGAAGTGCTTATTACACTTCAGCAGTCCTAGACATTGACTAATTTATTTTTTTATCTACATAATAATATATACTACTAATTTCAGTTTATATCGCAAAGGGCATTTGAATGACTACTACTCTAGATGCATTGCTATCACGTAACATTTCAAATGTTATTGCTCAGAATCTTGTCGCCAAGAAAGAGACTATTTCTTCATTGCTCCAAAAGACTGACGCTGAATTGATAGCTCTAGGCCTTTCGGCTAATCATATAAGTGCCATTAGAGACTCTAATCGACCAGCGATTCCAGTTGCCGTACTACGCAAAGTACTGGATGACAGCTGGAGAACATGCTGCGTTTGCCATAAGCCAGGAAGGCCTATCGTTGTTCACCACATAAAAGCATGGGGCAATGGGGGGACACATGATGAAGATAATTTGGTCATACTATGCCTAGAACATCACGATGAAGCACACCGAATCGGTGGACTTTCACTAAAGCTTACTCCTGATGCCATCCGCACAGCCAAGAAAAAATGGATATCTAGTTCAAAAAAAATACGAAAATCATATGAAGAGAGATTACTAAATCCACACCATCGCAGTACAAGATGGTACTGGATTCATGTCGATAATTTACGAGATAAAACTGCAAGATCACCTAGCCTTGGTTCAAATCTTAGCAACGAGCACATAAATGAACTTAAAAAAAACAACTTCATTGATAGCAATGGAAATATCAATCCGGATTCCATATGGAAAGAGTGCTTAGGCAAACCTATAAAAAACTACTTATTTGACTCGAGTGAAGCACAGTTGATGGGCATTTATATCTCGGACTTACTGGGACGCTTCATTGATAGCTCTTCAGTTCTAGATATAACAGAGATGCTGGGTGACAAAGACATCCTTGAAAACTATCTAGCTGTCGGATCACTTATTTACTTCCGTCACCGGCTTGAAATTAAGAAAAATTTTCCTTTAGTGCAGGCCAATATTTACAAGACAGACATTCATATTGAATTTCACTTTAATCTATGGACATCCCTAAATCAGACCGCACATGGCATTCATACAGTGGCTAATATGGCTGAACGATCTGTTGTTGGTGAAATAAGCTCTATCGGCCGAAAAGGTGATCAGCTTCATATTTGTATATCGCCGTTAGGCATTAGCCCTGATTTTATACTCCACGACCCTGCTCAAGGGAGTTGGGTTCAAGGTGTAAACAACTCCGACTATCGAGCCAGACGAAAAAGAGCAAATGATTAGACTACCTTTCAAGTGCAATTGACTCTTTCTTGGTCAAAAATTAAAGAAAAATGAAAAACGTGTGACTTTAAAATGGCTTAGGATTATAAAATAAATGATCACTTAGACCAATAACTGTTCATTAATCATGAATTAGCCTGCCCAAGCAATCGCTCACGAGTAAAAAATTTCGGCTGTCTCCATATCAAAATACAGCCATTTTCGGCTCTAAATAAACTGTCACTCTGGCACTGCCACCAGTTCATTTTTGGCCAGTGTTTCATATTCAACGTGTGTGAGTTGGGAGGTCAAATAATCGTCATTTAGGAGTTTATACAATTGTTTGATACTAGCCTTCGACGAAAGCAGCAATTTCCCATCAGCAACCTTGATGCCAATCTGGCTCTGCCTTGCTTGGACAAAAGAAATAATCGTCCCTACATCTATCTCTAATACTCTACTTTTCCCTGCCCGCAAAATATCTTTTCTTGATGCCTGACACTCAGCCAAGTAGCCTTTGGTATCATTTACTAAACCAAGAGCCATGATCTTATTTGTCACATCTTGCATTGCATTTTTTGCAATCTGCTCAAACGCAAATGATTTCTCAAACTTACCAAAGTCATTGATGTAAAATTGCCCATCAACTAAAACCACGTCGAATCCACCTGTTACTTTGAGAATATCCCGATCTAGGATTGAGAAGCGCGTATCATCCTTCACAATCAGCAAGATTTGATCACGTTTAACGAGTGAAATCGGGTAAAATTTTTTGAAAAATACAACGGTGTTGTGTGCTGATGAAATTTTGATTGCGATACTAGTTACGGTAGATAAACCGTGCTCAACAAAATTGAATGTTTCTAGATTATTTTCAAGGGAAATAGCTGCTAGCTTAGCAAATTCAGCGGGCCGTTCTTCAAGATCATACATAAAAAGCGTTTCGGCTCGGTGATCCATCTGTGTCAAAGGTAGGGTTGCCAAATTATCGTTGTCTAGAAATACGTCCACACTCTGTACAAAATTTCGGCAGACCAACTCTGTAGCTCCATCATCAAAATCAGCCAATCTGTATATTCGCTCCTCACTGCCGCCGGTACCCAAATATAATTTGAGATTGATTCCTTCTGAGTGCAAAATTGCTGCTAGGCTAGCCTTAAGTTCCTCGATAGTCTTCATAGTTTTATAGAAATCGCTTTCCGTGCGAAGAAAATATTCTTGTCGAGTCGAAGTATATTGACACTGGCACCTTCATAGATATCTTCCCGTGCAATCAGCACGACAGTACCACTCGGTATTCCTGGACCTAATTGCTCAAATTTTACTGTGCAAATTTTGAATCCAAGCAATGACAAAGTAGGGTTTGCATAGAATAAATTTGTGCGAATATATATTACACCAATCAATGTCAGTGTAATTAAAAGACTTATAACTTGGCGTGTTGTATCTAGATTAAAGCTCAACAGCGGGATCACGTATGTAGCTAGGAAAACTAGATGATCCGCGCTCTTATCTTCGATTTCACTAACTTTGAAAGGGCCATCCTTAGCACCCTGAATAACTCGTGCGAAAACAGCGTAGAAGCCTATCGATATGACCAGTACCAAAACGCATATCGAAGGCAAATAGTTCTTTTTTACAATGCTCCACAATTCTGCCAACGAGGCAAACTTGCAGTCGAAGCATAGATCAATGTCAATCTTGTTTACGAAGATTAGGACAAGCAGCAACCACAACGACAAGAGATACATCCCAATTTTGATGAGCCTGCTCATCCGGATCGGACTTGCATCCATCCCACTATCTCCTCTTGCCAATATTACGTAAAGATACCCGATTTGGATATTGCAAGGCAATTTTTACGGCATACTTAAGCTCCGAGTGAGCATCCTTGATCTGCCCCCGTTAGCCATACCAGCACTAAAGTAAGAAGTCATAAGTTTGCATAGTCATGGTACTGCTTGATGGTTCGCCAGCTCGCTGCTGACGAGAACGTGCTGCAAACACCACTGGGGGAATCTGGCCAATCGAACCATGCGGACGCACCTGGTTGTAGTCGTCCCGCCAGGCCGCAATGATCTGCCGTGCCTCTGCCAACGTATCGAAAATATGCTCGTTCAGGTACTCGTCGGTAGCCAAATCGGCGACGCGTCTGCGCGATCTCGACGATGCGAGCCGTCAGCAGATGCGTCAGCGCATCCGGCTGCGGCGGGTGACGTCAGGAATCTCGGGAGAGCCCCACAAGCCGGCAGGCGCGACGTTCGGATAGTACCAATCCATTGCTCAGAATGACGCTGATGACCTACCGTTTGGCCTGCGGGGCTCACGCTTTACCCCGGAGGCTACCTTAAGGGCGTCGATATCGAGATGGGCCTCGGCCAGCAACTTCTTGAGGCGGGCGCTCTCGGCCTGCAGGTCGCGCGCACACTGGAGTTCAGCGACATTCATGCCGCCGTATCGGCTATGCCACTTGTAGAAGGTGGCTTCCGAGAAACCGCCCTGGCGGCAGACCGATGGCCATGCCCAGTTCGGCCTGCTTGAGAAAACCGATGATCTGTTCTTCGGTGAATCTGCTCTTCTTCATGTCCGTCATTCTCCTTCAGAGACGGACTTCTCTCTACTTTTGATTGGTAAGGCCTAAGGGGGCAGAACATCCTATGCTTTCATAGCCACGTTCGGCATGGCAGGATCTTCGACCTGAGAGGTCCGCTGTATTACAAAGATGGATGAGCGGCTGAAGGAAGAGAGGTTCCAGCAACTATATTCGGAGCAACACACACAGACGTACCCGGCGTGGTCCCAACAAAAAGATTTTCAACAACGTCACAGAAAACTCAGATTTTTTCAGGAACTCTGCGTCAGTAGGGCTTCGTTGTAAGCACACAAACATGAAAAAATCCTTGTTTGGCAAGGCAGGGAGTTTTCACTAACTCTGCGTCCCTACAGCTGCTGTAGGGGCGCTAAGTTATTGAAGTTAATAACTTTACACTTGTAGATTTGATTTGCACCAGCATTGGGCACCCCGAGAGGGCGTGCCCATTTTTTTTGCCGCTTCCCCGCTATTGCAGCTCCCTAAAAACACAGGCAGAAACAAATCTGCTGATGTGTTTTGCCCAAAATCGTCCAGGATGCGACAGATGATTTGCTACGCGTACACTGGCCGTGTGGCCATGCTTCCCCGCCCTTAGCCCGGACTGTCCCGCTTTTATTTTCAATGTGAAATTAATAAAGCAATATCAAGCCAACATTAATTATTAGTATTACTCAAAATATCTTCTCACCCGATCTCCCCTGCACATATCCCCAAAACCAAAACCCTGCTTAATGCCAGCTCAGGTTATTTCATGCAAAATATTCAGCATAGGTAAGTTTACTAAGTAAAAAGCATGTTGTTCCCGACATCAGACAAACCTAGCCTGAACAAGCCGCAAGATAAATACCGGCAAAAAGTCTTCTCACCATGCACGAAGGGAATAGTCATGCTTGCCATTTCAGACCGCCTCAACTTCATTAATAATCTACAACTACCCGCCAGCAATTTGACCTTACAGTCCAATCTATTGGCAAACACCACCACCCCACCACCCGACGATAGCAAAGGAGGTTATGTCGTAGATGGCAGTCTGGTTTCATTTGTGGCAGGCCTGGACAGCCAGAACAAATCGGACGTATTGAATTCCACATTACTTGCCCAGCTGGCAGCCAACAAGAAATATGACCGGGAGGTACAAACCCAGGATTGGTATAAATATTATCAAAGTGTGCTGGAACCACTAGGTTGGGTAATCCAGGCCTTTAATTTTGACAAATACAATGCCGCTGGTGATTCATTTGAAATGAACAAAGCAGTGATTGAAATATTGAAAGCGATTGCATCGGAAGATGAGGCCGCTGTCTCACAGGCGACGATTGATGCCTTGGGTGCACTCGATAGCGGCAGCCATGGCCTGGTATTATGGAATAGCTCCAGCAGCAGCGTTACCGCTGGTAATTTCCAGATTGCTCCTTGCGGCTTGTCAAATGGTTCGGTGGTCATGAAAAACGCATCCTTCTACTTCAACACTACCGAATCAACCACCGGTTTTCTCTGGTTTACCTACTCCACATCCAAAATGTCTTTATACAAATCCACCAATACCATGACGTTGGATGGCGACATTTACACCAAAGTCAGACAAGCTGTTATCGACAAACTGGGAGACAAGGCCATTCAGTTTGTTGCAGACCTGGATATTTAACGTTTATTACTCGCTGCACAGAAAGGCAGAAAATGAACGAAATCATCGATGCAGGTCAGCACTGGCCAATGCAAAACCCCAAAGTTGCCCAACAACAAATCCGCGTTACCATGGCGGGGCAAAATGGACTAACCGCGGTGAGCAGTGGGCATCACCGTATCGGCCAGGCCGTTGTCAATGGCAACGTCTATCAGATTCAACTGCCCGGGCTGCAAGGTGGTGGCCTGGATGCGGAGTTTACCCGACAATAAAATTTACCACTCAAAAGAAAAGCCGCATTCTGCGGCTTTTCTTTTGTCAATACGATGCTACGACCTGTGGCTTGGCTGTGTTCTGGCAAGAATCCTAGCGACAGCAAGATCTTTCAATGGTTTTGCCGGGAAAACAATTTTTCCGGAACACGGTGTCGCTTCCACTGCGATGCCAGCCCACACTGACTTTACACTCCGACATCGCTCAACCCGCCACTGCCGCCGGCACTACACCAACAGGGCTGACATGGACCCGATTGCGACCATTGTTCTTTGCCTCATACAAAGCCTGGTCGGCACGACGGCATAGCTGATCAAAACTTTCGCCACCATGCCAGTCCGCCACGCCAATGCTGATGCTGTAGCGGCAATCGCCAAAACTGCTGCTGACCAGATGCTGCTGGGCATGTAGTCTCAGCCGCTCGGCCACCTGCCATCCAGCCTCCACGGTGGCATCGGGTAACAGAATGGCAAATTCTTCTCCGCCCAGCCGGCCCAAGGTGTCCTGCCCACGCAGATGCCCATTCACCATGTCAGCGAAAGCCCGTAGTACTTCATCGCCAGCGGCATGGCCAAATGTGTCGTTGATGGTTTTGAAGTGATCCAGATCGATCAACAGCAGCGTCAATGGCTGATGTGATGCCGCCGCGTGCAGTATCTGCTGCTGACCGATGGTGAAAAGGTGTTTGCGTGACAGTGCGCCGGTCATGAAATCACGATTGGCAGCATTCTCGGCCTCCGTTTGCAAGGACTCGTGCAGCATCAGTACGGAAGACATCGACAGGGCAGGCATGATGGCAGCGCCCAGGCACAGCAGCACGATATTCCAGCCGCTGGCCAGCATGATGCTGGTAGGTGCCGGGTGCAGTGTGTAGAAGTAGATGCTGCGCGCCAGTTGTGACAAGGCAAAGATACAGGCCAGCCCGGTAAGCAAGCGATAATGCACGCTGCTGCGCCGACCACGATAATGTTTCAGCATCAGCCAGGCGGTAGCGGTACACACCACGGCACTGTAAGCGGAAATGGCCATCACCCGCATGGGCAGGCTGTTGTCCCCGTAGCGCCAGTAGCTTACCGCCAGCACCTGCAGCAGCGCACCACCCAGCAGCCAGTTCCAGCGTGGTGGCTGGCCAAGAAAATGGGCACAGCCGGCATAGTACAGGGCTACAGACAAAGCCAGGATGCCATTGGCGGCCACAATGGAAATACTGTCGGGCACTATCCCGCGCAAACCCAGCAAGGGCAGATAAACCACGACGGCAAGATTGGCTAGCAACCACTGCCGCACGCCGGGCAGGCCGCTGCGCCGCAGCGAAGCCAGCGCCATGCACAGCGCCAGACTCAGCAATTCGGTGGTCAGGAAGATCGGGGCCAGAACCAGTACGGGGTCGATAGTCATGATGGGTATCAATACCGGCTTGAGCAGCCGGGAAGCCCGCCTTGCAAACGGACAGGGCCTGATTTGCAAGATGCAATTCAGCTTTATACCAAAAATGACAGCCGACATCAGCATTTAAAACAATTATTCACATTAGGCACGGCAACAGGCACAATCGCTGCAGTTTCCACTCTGTCCGGCCACATCATGCCCGCTACCGGAAAAGCCCCCCAACCCCTCCGGCAATGCCTGGACTGCCGCCACTACCATATCAGCCATGATGCCCGCTTTCCTTACGCCTGCACTGCCCTAAAAATCAAGAGCAAGCGCCAGCCCTGCCTGGATGTGCTGGAAGCATCTGGCCAGCCCTGCCTTTACCGGCAGCAGAAAACCGGGCGGCAGCCTTGAAAGCCCCGGCCAACGTCACCATCTAGCAAGGCTGATTCCGGTTTTCCTTTCCCCTGCCTCTGTGGCGCATTACCATGCAGAACAGGAATTTCAGCGGCAGCGCACCAGCGCCGCTTGCCACACACATCACGGATAAACAGCGGCTGGCAGAAAGACGTCCACGGGCAACAGTCTGTACCGGGACTACGCCAGTCCATCGAAGATAAAGGCCAAAGCCACCATGAGCAAAACGGATAACAACGCCATGACGACGGATAGCGTTTCCTCCCGCATACGCTACCGTCTGCAGAATGCCGGCGTGCGCTTTCACGCCAATGACAATATTGCCGATTTCATCGAGGGCGATGAGCTGGACTTGCTGCAACAGGAAGTGGCAGCCAAGATGCAAGGGGTGCTGGAAAGCCTGGTCATCGACACGGTTAACGACCACAACACGCAGGACACGGCACGGCGCGTTGCCAAAATGTTCGTGCGCGAGGTGTTTCGTGGCCGTTATGTTGCCAGCCCGCCCAATACCGAATTCCCGAATATCGAACAGCTGAACGAATTGATGATCGTCGGCCCCATCACGGTACGCAGTGCCTGCTCCCACCATCTGTGTCCCATCATGGGCCGGGTTTGGGTCGGGGTAATGCCGAATGAGCATTCCAACCTGATTGGCCTGTCCAAATACGCGCGCCTGATCGACTGGATCATGACCCGTCCGCAAATCCAGGAAGAAGCGGTGATGCAGATTGCTGACCTGCTGATGGACAAGCTACAACCGGATGGCCTGGCCATCGTCATGGAGGCAGATCATTTCTGCATGCACTGGCGCGGCGTGAAGGACAACAATTCGAAAATGACCAATAGCGTGATGCGCGGTTCTTTCCTGCGCGACGCCAATCTGCGCCGGGAATTCCTGTCGCTGATGCACAGAGGAAACTGACATGCTCGTTCGCCTGATTTACGCCAGCCGCAGCGCCACCCCCATCACCAGCGAACTGGTGCGGCTGATTCTGGATGCCGCCCATCAACACAACCCCGAGCGCGGCATCACCGGCGTGCTGTGCTATGGCGATGGTGTTTTCGTACAGGCACTGGAAGGTGGACGCGCCGAAGTCAATGCGCTGTATCAGACCATTTGCCGTGACAACCGGCATTGCGACGTTACCTTGCTTAGCTACGAGGAAGTCGAGCAGCGCGAGTTTGCCTGCTGGTCGATGGCACAGGCACCGCTAGACAAGAAAAATGCCGCACTACTGCTGCGGCACTCTTCCAGCCCGGTGCTGGACCCCTTCCGCCTGAGCGGCAAGACCACCTGCCGCCTGCTCAGCGAACTGGGTAGTTCCGGCGGCCTGCGCTCCAAGAACTAGCAAGGCTAGGCCGTAGCCAATGGCAGGGTGATGCTGACACGCAGCCCGCCCTGCGGCAGATTACTTGCCTTGATGCGGCCATGGTGGGTCTGCACGATGCGGTGTGCCATGGCCAGACCCAGACCGTAGCCACCCGGCTGGCTGTTCTGTTCGCTGCGGAAGAAGGGCTCGAAGATGGTTTCCAGCTCATGCTCCGGCACACCGGGGCCGCAATCGCACACTTCGATGGTGACATCCGTAACAGAACGCACCACCGCCAGCGACACCGCACTGCCCTTGCGCGTATGGTGGATGGCATTGCGCACCACGTTTTCCAGCGCCCGCGACAACAGCTCCGGCTGCATCATGACTTCGGCCATATCGGTCTGCAGCAGCAGAATGCTGCAGTCATTGGCCTCAGCCTCGAATTCGGCGTCGGGAATCAGCTCTTCCAGCAATACATCGATCGCCAGCCGCTCCGGCGGATGCTGTGCACCTTCGGCATCCAGCCGGGCCAGCGCCAGCACCTCGCCCACCAGCGTATCCATGCGACCGGACTCACGTTCGATACGTCCCAGCCACTCATCCAGACGATCTGGCTGCTGTCGCGCCAGATCGACTGCCGCATTCAGCCGGGCCAGCGGCGAGCGCAGTTCGTGCGATACATCGTGAAACAAACGGCGCTGGCCCACGATCAACTGCTTCAGCCTTTGCGCCAGGCTGTCGAAGTCACGTCCAAGATCGGCCAGTTCATCGCGGCGTCCACCAATGCGGCTGGCCAGATTGACATCCATATTGCCCTTGGCTACCGACTGGAATGCTTCGCTCATCAGGTGGATGGGCTTGGACAGATAGCGCGCAAGAATGGCACCAAACAACAGGCTGCCCAGCAAAGCCCCCACCACGGGAATCAGCGGAATCGGTCCCGGATCATCCGGGCCACCATGCCCCGGACCACCCGGTCCACCGGGCAGGCCTGGCGGCGGCCCCGGCGGTAGCAACACCAACCGGTAATGCGTGCCATCCGGCAGGCTTACCTCCCGCGTGGGTCGGTGGGCGAGCAGCTCTGCTGCCGGTGCGGCACGATCCAGCAACTCATGCCCATGATCGTCCAGTATGTACAGATAATCGCGCCCGCGCGAACTCATGCCTTCCAGCTGTTTGCGCAAACCAGCACTACCTTCATGACGCAGCAAGCTGGCCGCCAAGTCCAGCACCGTACCGTCCATGGGGTGGCGTTGCTCGACAGCGGCGGCCGTCTCGTTACGGTGCTTGATCCAGAATACCGCCCCCACCCCGACCACGGTGCAGATCTGCGCCAGCCACAGAATGAGAAACAGCTTCCAGAACAAACGTCCCATGCTCAGGCCTTGATGAACTGGTAACCGCGACGTACCACGGTCTGGATGCAGATACGGCCCGGAGCCACCCGCGACAGCTTCTGCCGGATGCTGCTCATGTGTACATCCACGCTGCGGTCAAAACGGGCCAGCGGACGGCCCAAAGCCTGCTTGGACAGCACATCCTTGCCCACCGGCTGACCGGCATGGCGCACCAGCAGTTCCAGCAGGCTGTATTCGGTACTGGTCAGCTCCAGCAGGTCTTCACCCCACTGGGCACGGCGCTCGCCCGGCCACATGGTCAGCGGGCCTTCGCGCAGGACGTCAGTTTCATGCGCCGGCTGCGGCTGATTGCCAGTGCGGCGCAGGATGGCACGGATGCGTGCCAGCAGCTCGCGCGGTGTGCATGGTTTGGGTACGTAGTCATCGGCACCCAGCTCCAGACCCAGCACTCGGTCGGTATCGTCACCACGGGCCGTCAGCATCAGCACCGGCAGCATGCTGTGTTCGCGCACACGCCGCAGCACTTCCACCCCGCTAAGCCCAGGCATCATGACGTCCAGCACCATCAGGTCGAACTGACCGGACAGTGCTTGTACCACGGCGCTGGTACCATCACTTACTTTCTGTACCAGGCAGGACTCCCGCTCCAGGTAGCTGCCCAGCATGTCGGCCAATTCAATATCGTCATCAACCAGCAGTATTCTCATTTTCCATCCTGATTTATTGCATTACCCCCCTCTCCCGGGGGCTGTCGGCAGACATAATCCACATCGCAGCCTGTTGCGGGTGAAGTTTTACTGCCATTTACACTGATTTATAGCGCTTTACCGGTCGCTAACCGTTTTTAACGGATCAGCCGCGCATGATGGCAAGCGGTAGCCGCCTGCCCGCTTGCCCCGGGTCCCTCTCTCATTCGGGCGGCTGCCATCAGTACAAGGCGGCAAAAATTGCCTGACGGTAATCAAAGAGTGGTGACAAGCCACTGTCTGCAATGAATATTTACAATTTTGCAACGGCAGCATATTGCCGACGGCGGCAATTTTTTCCAGCACGTGCAACAGGCTACAAGCCAAAGCAGGCAACACCTTAGCAGAGCACGGGAATTTTTCCGCGCCTCACGACAATCGCTAACATTTTCTAACATGTTTTTACATTTAAGCCGTAACTTACTGGCCTGAAACTTGCCTTGCAGCAGCATCGCGCCTGTCGCCGGCCGCAGCACTCATGGCGACACCGCACCGCTCACTTGCAAGCATCAGGAGCCGTCATCATGAGCATTTCAGGCATTAGCAGCAGCACATCCATTTACGGCAGCCTGCTGGGCAGCAGCCAGACCAGTACGACATCAAGCAGCAGTGATGTCCGCCATCACGGCAAGCACCGTGGTGGCAATGATGCCTTCATGCAAAGCGTGGAACAGGCATTAAGCCAACTGGGTATTTCATTGCAACCGCCATCGTCCAGCAGTAGCAGCAACAGCACGGGCAACAGCAGTAATGGCTCGCTTGCCGGCATGCCGCCACCGCCACCAGATGGCGACGGTGACAGCGATGACAGCCTGAGCAGTACCGGCAGTACGCAAAACCCGATGCAGGCCATGCACACTTTCATGCACGACCTGTTTGCCGCGCTGAAGTCCTCCAGTACGTCTGCCAGCGCCTCAGATAGCAGCAGCGACAGCAGTACCAGCGCCTACGACAATGCCGAAAGCCAGCTGCAAAGCCTGATCCAGCAGCTGTCAAGCTCCTCTGGCAGCACCAGCAGCTCCAGTGCGCTCAGCACCCTGCAAAGCGATTTCAACAATCTGCTCAGCAGTGTCCAGCAGGCCAATGGCAGCAGCGCCAGCGACAGTGCTACGTCCGGCAGCAACACCTCGGCCAATCTGCAATCTTTCCTGAGCGCCCTGCTGCAAAACCTGCAGCACAGCCAGAGCAATAGCTACACCAGCTCGGTGGGCAGCCTGCTAAGCACGCAAGGTTGAGTTTTATGGATCAGGCCTGACCCAACGCGGACTGCAGCGGTGCCAGCACGTGCTGCTGCAGTCGCAACTGCAGGAATTCGCGCAGGCGTACAACCAGTGGCGACAGCATCATGCGATGCGGGCAGACCAGATACAGCGGTGCACGCTCGGTCTGGTAATCCGTCAGCAAGGGTAGCAAGCGGCCGGCACGCACATCGTCCAGCACATCCAGCCGGGATTTGTAGGCTATCCCCTGTCCATCTACCGCCCAGCGCCGGACGATTTCACCATCGTCGCTATTGCGGCGTCCGCTCACCATTACCGTGCTCCACTCGCCTTGCCGGACAAAACGCCAGCGTTCATGCAGCGCATCCCCCAGCACCAGCCGCAGGCAGGCATGGGCAGCAAGATCTTCCGGCTGCCCAGGCCAGCCATGCCGCGCCAGATAGGACGGGGCAGCACACAGTAGACGCCGGTTATCCGGCAACATGGGCAGGGCCACCAGGCTGGAATCCTCTGGCACACCGTAGCGCAGGGCCACATCCACCGGCATGCGGTACAAATCAGCCAAGCGGTCGCTGATATGCAGTTGCAGCCGCACACCCGGATGCTCATCCAGAAACACATCCAGCCAGGGACGCAGCAATTGCCTGCCAATATCGGAGGGCATGGACAGGCTGAGCTGCCCCTGCAGCGTCTGGCGACCGGCAGCCAGCGCCTGCGCACCGGCCTGCAAGGCATCCAGCGCAGTTCGGGCATGCTCCAGATAGCGCTCGCCATCGGCGGTCAGGCGCAAGCTGCGGGTAGAGCGAACCAGCAGATGGGTACCCAGTTCGCTTTCCAGCCGCTTCAGTGCGGCACTAGCCACCGCAGGGCTGATGTCCAGCGCGCGCGCAGCGGCTGACAGGCTGCCCAGCTGTGCGGTATGCAGCAGGATTTGTACGTCTTCCAGCCGGACCATGCTTTCTCCTGCGACAGTCGTCGTATCCGGTAAGAACAAATGTGGAAACAAAGGTACAGCCAGCCGCCACCTGCGGCTCAGGGCAGAAAGGGCTTCATATTGTACTTGCGTACCAGTTGCTGATACGCCGGGCTTTGCCGGAAGCTGCCCAAGGTGCCGACATAGGCATCAATCCGCTGCGCAGACATGGCCTTGCGCGAGAACCCAAGGTAGAAATCGCCAATCAGCCAGCGCGGCTCGCGCAGGGCAACTACCTGGGATTGCAGCTCCGGCATCTGCGCATCCAGCGACTGCAAGGAAGTACCATAGGCCACCGCGATATCGATACGCCCGGCCAGCAGCTTGGAAAACACCTCTTCCTTGGAGCTGGCCGTCATGTCGATCTGCCAGCATTCACGCATCGCCTGCTGCACGATGTCGCCGTAAAAGTAGTTACTGGCTGCCGCAATGTGATAACCCGCATAACTGCAAGGCTTGGTGGTATCGGGAAAATGCTGACGCTGGGAACGCCGCACAAACAGGCCGGCGAACTGACGATGTTGAATGGCAGCCGGCAGAAACACGGCATAGGCATCACGCTCCGGCGTACGCGCCAGATAGCTGAGCGCATCCACCCGGCCCAGTTGCAGACTGCGCAGGGCACGCTGCCAGGGCATGGGCTTGTACACTACATGCCAACCCAGCCGGGCTGCAACCTGATCAATCACTTCCAGATGAAAGCCACCGTGCGTCTTGCCATCCCCTTGCACATACTCAAAGGGATGGTTGTCGGACTCTTCCACCGCAACGGTAAAATCCTGCGCCGCCACGGATTGCCACAGGCAGAGCCCTGCCAGCAGCAACAGCCACCGGCCAGATGCCAGGCCGGTCTTTGCTTGCGTCATGAATGCCAGCTACCCTGTCAGCCGCCGGTACCGCCAACGGTCAGTCCGCCATCAATGCGCAAGGTGGGCTGGCCCACCCCCACCGGCACGCTCTGACCTTCCTTGCCGCACACGCCCACGCCCTGATCCAGCGCCATGTCATTGCCTATCATCGACACATAACCCAGCACATCCGGGCCATTACCGATCAGCGTGGCCCCCTTGATAGGATAAGTCAGCTTGCCATCTTCGATACGCCAGGCTTCCGAGGCAGAGAACACGAACTTGCCGCTGGTAATGTCCACCTGACCACCACCGAAGTTGGCGGCATACAGTCCGTCCTTTACCGAAGCGATGATTTCTTTGGGATCATGCTGGCCACCCAGCATATAGGTGTTGGTCATGCGCGGCATCGGGATGTGGGCATAGGATTCGCGCCGGCCATTGCCGGTGGGAGCCACCTGCATCAGGCGGGCGTTCATCGCATCCTGCATATAGCCCTTGAGGATGCCGTCTTCAATCAGCACGGTACGGTTGGTCTGATTGCCTTCGTCGTCGATGGCCAGCGAACCACGCCGACCATCCAGCGTGCCGTCATCCACCACGGTAACGCCGGCTGCGGCCACACGCTGGCCCAGCTTGCCGGAAAAGGCCGAAGTGCCCTTGCGGTTGAAATCGCCTTCCAGACCGTGGCCGATGGCCTCATGCAGCAGCACACCCGGCCAGCCGGAACCCAGCACCACCGTCATCTGGCCGGCTGGTGCCGGACGGGCTTCCAGATTGATCAGCGCCTGGTCCACCGCCTGACGTACATACAACTCCACCAGCGCATCGTCAAAGCGCGTCAGGTCAAAACGGCCACCACCACCACCGGAGCCCTGCTCGCGCCGGCCATTGTGCTCGGCAATCACATGCACCGACAGCCGTACCAGCGGACGCACATCGGCTGCGCGCACACCGTCATGACGTGCCACGTATACCACGTCATATTCCGAGGCCACACCAGCCATCACCTGGATCACGCGTGGATCCATGGCGCGGGCCAGTTTTTCCACCTTTTCCAGCAGCGCTACCTTGGCAGCTGCTTCCAGACTGTGGCAGGGGTCGATGGCCGGGTACAGCGCCCGCGCACGTTGCGGGGACTGGCGACCAGCACTGCCATCCCCACCCACGAGGCCGATGGCACGCACGGCATCAGCCGCGCGGTTGATGGCGTCTGCACCGATGTCGTCGGAATAGGCAAAGGCGGTCTTGTCGCCGGAAACGGCACGGACACCCACCCCCTGATCGATGCTGAAGCTACCGGACTTGACGATGCCCTCCTCCAGACTCCAGCCCTCGCTGCGGGTGTACTGGAAGTAAAGGTCGGCATAATCGATGGCATGCTGACGCATGCGGGCAAAGGTTTTCTCGATCATGGTTTCATCCACGCCATAAGGCGCGAGCAACAACTGATCGGCAATACTGAAAGCGTCTTGCATGGTGAGTCTTTCTGTCAAAGCACACGGTGAGCCAGGGCCGGCAGGCCACTGCGCACCGAATGCAGCAATTCGGGGTCAATCTCTGCCAGTACAACACCTTCACCACTAGCCTGTTGCGCCAGAATGCGCCCCCAGGGGTCGATGATCATGGACTGGCCATGGGTTTTGCGGCCGTTTTCGTGGGTACCACCTTGTCCGGAGGCAATCACGAAGCATTGGTTTTCAATGGCACGGGCGCGCATCAGCACTTCCCAGTGCGCTTCGCCGGTGGCTGCAGTAAAGGCCGCCGGCAGAATCATCACATCAAACGGTGCCAACTGGCGGAACAGCTCGGGAAAGCGCAGATCGTAGCAGATACCGCAGGCCACTTCTGCCAGACCGATATCCACCTTCACCGGCGTACTGCCAGCCAGAATACTGTCGGACTCGCAATAGCGCTCGCCATTTCCGGTATAGCCAAACAGGTGGATCTTGTCGTAGCGGGCCTGTACGACGCCATCCGGGTCGAATACCAGCGTGGTATTGAATACCTTGCCAGGCTCCGGGCTGCGCAACGGAATGGTGCCGGCGGCCAGCCAGATCTTGTTGTCACGCGCAATGGCCGCCAGTGCCGTCTGCAGCGGGCCACTGCCTGCAGCTTCGCAAATGGCCACCTTGTCGCCATCCTTCCTGCCCATCAGGCAGAAGTATTCGGGCAACACCACAAAGGCGGCACCGGCAGCCGCCGCCTGTGCCACCAGCGCCGCGGCACGGGCCAGGTTGGCAGCGACATCGGTACCGGACACCATCTGCACGGCGGCAGCGATAAATTTCTGTTTCATGGCGTGATGATCCGCTTGCTGTTTTTCAAAGGTTCCGCTGCCTGCTTGTCCACCTTGGGATTGGCAAACGAGCCGGTCAACACATATTCGACCGACAGAATCTTGCCGACCGGGTCCTGCAATACTTTCTGCGCCGCCAGTGCGGCAACGCCCACCACTGGATTGAGTAGCGCCGCCCCGGCAGCCAGGGCCACGCTCTCGGCCAGATGAGGCTGTACCTTGATGTGCACATCCTGGGTTTCATTGGCCAGATTCACCTGGCCACGCAGATAGACATCTGCCGCCGGGCCCTTCATGTGCACATTATCAGAAACAAACACGCCCTTGCTGATACGGGCATCGCCGGTGATGGAGTCAAAAGCGAAACCGTCGCTGAACACATCGGTGAAATCCAGCTTTACCCGGCGTGTCAGCGACTGCAGGCTCAACACGCCAAGCAGGCGTGCCACCCCCGGGTCCACCTTGGCAAAGCGACCATTCTTCAGGGCCAGCGTCATTTCGCCGGAAAGCTGGCTGGCGCTGACATCAAACAGACCTCCCGGCCAGCTCATATTACCGGTGAGGGTGCCTTCACCCTTGCGGAAGGTATCCTGCAGGCCGACGCGTGCCAGCAGCTTGCCCACATCGCTGCTGTCCAGCTGATAGCGGGTCTGCACTTCCTTGCCACTATCACTGCGACGCACGCGGGCACTGCCCTGCAGGCTGCCTTCCGCTGCCACCAACCGCAGCGGATTGAGCACCCAGTCACGCCCTTCGCGGCGGGCACGCATTTCCAGCCTGCCAACCGATCTGTTCTGATAAACCAGGTCACCCACGCGAATATCCAGTGCCGGCCAGTCGCCTTTGTCGGCCATGGCGGTGTCGCCATCAGCTGAGCTGCCCTTTTCCGGCGGATTGAGCAAGGCATAGGCCAGATTGGCACGCACCAGCCCATTGCTCTCGGGCAGGTAATCGATGCTGCCGCTCAGTTCATGCGCCCGTACATCCAGCGACCAGCCATTGTGGATACGCCGATTACCCAGCGTGGCCGTCACCTTGTGCAGGCTGCCACCCCAGCTGTCCAGCTGCGGGGTTTCCAGCTCTATCTGCAAAGGCAGGTCGAACTGCAGCGATTTGCCGGCGGAGGCCGTATTGCCATGCAGTCCGGAAGGCCCGGCAATGGTATCCACCCAGCGTGGCAAATCCACCTTGGGCGCGGCCAGGCGCAGTACCAGGCCCTCGTCCGGCTGCTTGCCCTGCGGACGGCCGGAGGCAATCACCCCGCTTTTGAGATTGCCATGCTCATCCAACAGTAGGCTGCCACTGGCCACCGTGCCCACGTCCAGATCCAGCCTGAGCGGCTGCTGGGCAGTTTTGCCGGGCGTTAGCCGTAATGACAGCGGCAGCACATCAGCCGCCTGCTTGCCGGCCGGGGCCGGTGCCAAAATGCTGCTACCCTGCAGGCTGGAGCTGACCACCAGGTTTTCCAGCCCCTTCTGCACCACAAACTGCACCGCAAACGGCGAGTGGCCGCTGACATAAGGCGACAAGATGGGCAGATAGTGGTCCAGCGCCTGCTTGCTGTCGGCTTCACCACGGATATCAAAGCTCATGCGCCCGGCCTGGGTGCTGGCTGCCTTCAACAGGAAAGGCCCGCCCAGGGCATTAAAGCTGACGCCATTGCTTTCAACGCCATGCTCGGTAAAAGTCAGCGTACCGCGCGCATCATGCAAGGTGGGAATAGGCAGGGTGCGAAAGCCCAGCTGATTACCCGCCAGCAGGATGTCGCCCCTTACCCTGACCGGCTCCTTGCCTGACAGGGGAATGCCCAGCTTCAGGTTCAGCTCAGCATTACCCGACCCTTGCAGATTGCCGGTAAAACCATCCAGCCAGCCATCTACCGGACTGCTGGTGGTGAATTTCAACATACTGGCCAGCGGGCCCCGGGCACGCCCCAGCACAGTCAGAACCGGCTGAGCAGCACCCAGATTGTCTATGCCCACCTGTACGGCAGACAGCGGCACACCCAAGGTACTGCCTGAACGTGCGGCAATCAGCATCTTTTCATTATGAAAACCCAAATCAGCCTGAATATTGTCTATGGTTGGCCAGCCTTTTTCGTACAGCAACTTGCCCTGCTCAACCTTGGCATCCACGCTGAACTGCCCTCCCTTGCCACCGGCAAAGGGGAAGTCGGCCAGATCGCCTTTCAGGATCATGCGCACATCACGCGCGGTACCGCCCAGCAAAGCCTGCTTCAGCCAGCGCAAGGTATCTTCACCCACCGCATGCGGCAGATATGCAGGCACCCGGATGGCAGACACCTTGTCTACGCTGGCGGTGAAATCCACCACGCCTGGGCCCTTGTCGCCATGATGGTAATGCCCGCCAAAGCGGCCATTCAGATCGGCATTGGCAAAGCTGACCTCATGAAACTCCACATCAGTCTGATTGCCCTGGTTTTTCCAGTCCACGCGGGCATTGAGCTGATCGAAGTTCAGCAACTGGGGGAAAACTGCCGGGTAGTTTAGTGTTGCATGGTGACTGTCCAGTTGCAGGCTGCCACCCTGCTCGCCAAATCGTAGCGAGCCGCTGACCCCGCTGATACCCGGCACCGATGAAAATGCCTGCCAGGCAAGTTGATCAAACCGGGTCGCCACTGCGTACTGGCGTGGAGACTGCAACGGCCCCTTCCAACTGAGTGACAGGTTTTTCAACTGACCGCTGGGGGCAAAGCGCGAAAATAGCGAGTTACCATCTCCCCCCAGCGCCCGGATGAAGGGCGTCAGATGCGCCACATTGACATTATCCAGCGTCAGTTGGCCATGGCCCTGCTCGCCCGGCAGCCAGTCACCACGGATGCTGGAATTGTCGAACGCCAGGCCGCTGGCACTGGCCAGCGTCAGCTTGGAAGCATTAATGACATAAGCACCTCCGCCAGAGCGCTCCAGTTGCAGCTTGCCACTGATGACCGGCAAAACCAGGGTGCGGGCATCCCGCGGGGTGTAGGCTGCATTGCGGATGCTGACATCGGCATCCAGGCTGTTGATATGGCCATCGGAAAAATCCGCCTCCAGCGTGCCACTGCCTTCACCGCTACTTACCAGACCTATTTTCTCCATGTAGCGCGACAGCATGCCTGCCTGCGCGCCATTGAGCCGCACACGTGCATTGCCAGCCCAGTCACGCCACTGACGGAAATCATTACCACGCCACGACAACTCCATGTCAAAACCCTTACCCAGGGTGGCAACCGGCCTGCCCGACAAGGTCAGGCGATGGCCAAGCAGCGTCTTGCCCAGAATCAACTGGCCTTGCTGCAGATCCAGCCTGGGCAGCCCCAGCAGCTTGTCTTCCCAGCTGATATGCGCCTGGCTGATTTCAATGTGCTTCTGCCGCAGCAGCCAGTTGGCGGCAGGTTCGCTATCCGCGGCCTGTGGCTGGTCCGGGCTGGCTGTCAGGTCGAAACCATTAAGCAGGATATGTCCATCGGCATTGCGCATCAGCGCCACGCTCGGCCCCTGGATCACGATGCTGGAAAACAGCGGCTGCCAAGTCAGCAACGACCACCATGAGGGCAGCACCGTCACCTGCTGCAGCGTCAGCGCTTCTCCTGTAACCGGGTTGGCAATGCGCAGACCGCCCAGCCGCAACCTCGGAGCCACGCCCTGCCACTGACCGGACAAGGTGGCCACGCTCACCTGTCGGCCCGAGGCCTGGGACAGGCTTGCTTCCAGCTCGGGACGAAATTGCTCCAGCCGTGGCAGGAACCACCAGTTGAATACCGAAAAAGCGCTGCCCACCACAATGCCTGCCAGCAACAGCAACAGGCCGCCGACTCGCAGCATTTTGCGCAGCAGGCGAATGACGTGGATTCTGGCAAGCAGGTGCAGGGGCTTTTCCAAATGAGCTAAACCGATACAATGAGGTGTTATCAGGACCAACCAGCGAGTGCAGCGCCATTATGCCAGCAAACCCGGAGCATGCCATTGCCCACAGTCGTGCCTTTTCACTTTATCTGGACCGGCTGCTGACTGCCCGGCCCGAACAGCATGCCTTGCTGCTCAGCCGTCTGCACCAGCCACTGGATGCAGCAGAAATGGCCGGCTTCGCCGACTGGGACCTGCTGAACGAACCGGACAGCATGGCCTCAGCCCTGCGCCGGCTGCGTCAGGCGGTAATGGCACGGCTGATTACTCGCGATCACAACGGCCTGGCCAATCTCGATGAGGTCGTCAGCACCATCAGCCTGCTGGCCGAATTTGCCGTGCAGCAATCACTGGCCTGCGCCTGCCGCTCGCTGCCGCAATATGGCCAGCCCATCGGCGAGGACAGCGGCGAAGTGCAACAGCTCATCGTCATCGGCATGGGCAAGCTGGGCGGTGGCGAGCTGAATGTCTCCTCCGACATCGACCTGATCTTCATCTATCCCGAAGGCGGCGAAACCAGCGGCCCGCGCAAGATCAGCAATCACGAATACTTCAGCCAGGTGGGCAAACGCATCATCAGCCTGATCAATGACGTCACGCTGGATGGCCAGGTATTCCGTGTCGACATGCGCCTGCGCCCGTATGGCGACTCCGGCCCGCTGGTGATGAGCTTTTCCGCCCTGGAAAACTACCTGCTCACCCAGGGCCGCGAATGGGAACGCTACGCCTGGATCAAGGCCAAGGCGCTGACCGGCGATATCGCAGGCCTTTCCGACATGGTGCGCCCCTTCGTCTACCGCAAGTATCTGGATTACAACGCCTACGGTGCCATGCGCGAGCTGCATGCACAGATTCGCCGCGAAGTAGCACGGCGCGATATGGTCGACAATATCAAGCTGGGGCCAGGCGGCATTCGCGAAGTGGAATTCATCGCCCAGGTGTTCCAGCTGATTCGCGGTGGCCGCGACAAGAGCCTGCAACTGCGCAGTACGCGCGCCACGCTGGAGCGGCTGGCCGAACTGCGCCTGCTGGAACCCGCCGCCGTGGCCGAATTGCAGGAAGCCTATGCCTTCCTGCGCAATCTGGAACACCGCCTGCAATACCTGGACGATCAGCAAACCCAGACCCTGCCCTCCAGCGAAGAAAACCAGACACGCATCGCCGCCAGCATGGGCTTTGCCGGCTGGCAGGATTTTCTCGATGCACTGAATGCCGAACGGCGCAAGGTAACACGCCACTTCGAGCAGGTGTTCATCCTGCCCACCGAAACTGCGCCTGACCACCCACTATCCTGCCTGTGGCGTGACATTTGCGAACAAGACCCGACCGAACAACTGGCCACCCTGGGCTTTGATGATGTGCCGGGCGTGGCCGGACAGCTGCGCGCACTGGCCCAGAGCCAGCGCTATCAGCAGATTCCGCTGACAGGCCGCAAGAAATTCGATGCACTGATTCCGCCGCTGATCGAGGTATCCACCCACTTCCCCAATCCGGCCGCCACCCTGTCGCGCATCATCGGCCTGATGGAAGCCATCAGCCGTCGCGCGTCCTACCTGGCGCTGCTGACCGAATACCCGCAAACCCTGCAACGCCTGGCTACCTTGTGCTCGGCCAGCGCCTGGGTATCCACCTACCTGACCCGCCACCCCATCCTGCTGGATGAACTATTGGATGCCCGCGTGCTGTACGCCACCCCGGACTGGCCAGCCCTTACCGCCCAGCTGGAAGAACAGATGGCGCAGTGCGATGGCGACATCGAGGCCAAAATGGATACGCTGCGCCACTTCCAGCACGCCCAGGCCTTCCGCCTGGTGGCACAGGACATTGCCGGCATGTGGACGGTGGAGGCACTGTCCGACCAGCTTTCACTGCTGGCCGATACCGTGCTGGACGCCACGCTACGCCATGCCTGGCGTGACATTCCCAGCCGCCACACCGATACCCCGCGCTTTGCCATCATTGGCTACGGCAAACTGGGGGGCAAAGAGCTGGGCTACGCCTCGGATCTGGACATCATCTTTCTGTACGACGACGAGCACCCTGACGCCACCGAGCTGTACTCGCGGCTGGCACGCAAAATGTCCACCTGGCTGACCAGCGCCACCAGTGCCGGCGTGCTCTACGACATCGACTTGCGCCTGCGCCCCAATGGCGCCAGCGGCCTGCTAGTCAGCTCGCTAGCAGCCTTTCGCAACTACCAGGAAAAACAAGCCTGGGTGTGGGAACATCAAGCCCTTACCCGAGCGCGCTACGTGGCAGGCGATGCCACCATCGGTGAAGGCTTCGAAGCCATCCGCCATGACGTGCTAACCCAGCCGCGCGAGCTGGCCAAGCTGCGCAGCGAGGTTCTGGCCATGCGCCAGCGCATGCTGGAAAGCCATCCGTCGCACGAGCACGACGTCAAGAATGCGCGCGGTGGCATCATCGACATCGAATTCATCGTGCAGTACCTGATCCTGGCCCACGCCGGCCAGCTCCCCGCCTTCACCCGCAACACCGGCAATATCGCCCTGCTGGCTGTCGCGGCAGAAGCCGGACTGATCAGCCCGGAACTGGCCGAACAGGGACGCGCCGCCTACCGCTACTACCGCAAGCTGCAACATGCAGCCAGACTGAACGAAAGCAGCAAGGTCGAAGTCAATGAAACGCTGCGCCAGCACTACCGGCAGGCACAGGCACTGTGGCAGCAGGTTTTCAGTACCGACAACCCGGCTTGAAACGGTTTTTCACTGACGACGGTTCACAAGACCACGGCTGACGGTATAATCGCCAGCTACGCAAAACACAATGACGGAGAGCTCCAAGATGTCGATGGCAGATCGTGACGGATTCATCTGGTATGACGGCAAACTGGTTGACTGGCGCGATGCCACCACCCACGTGCTGACCCACACCCTGCATTACGGCATGGGCGTGTTCGAAGGCGTGCGCGCCTACGAAACCCCCAAGGGCCCGGCCATTTTCCGCCTGCAGGACCACACCGACCGTCTGTTCCGCTCTGCCAAGATCCTGGGCATGGACCTGCCGTTCAGCAAGGATGACATCAACCAGGCCCACCTGGACGTGGTGAAGGCCAACAAGCTGTCTTCCTGCTACTTCCGTCCGATGGCTTTCTACGGCTCCGGCAAGCTGGGCGTGGCACCGAAAAAGGACGACGTGCGCATCATCGTGGCAGCCTGGCCCTGGGGTGCCTACCTGGGTGAAGAAGGCCTGGAAAAGGGTATCCGCGTGAAGACTTCGTCCTTCACCCGCCACCACGTCAACATCACCATGTGCAAGGCCAAGGCCAACGGCAACTACATGAACTCCATCCTGGCCAACAACGAAGCCACGGCAGACGGCTACGACGAAGCCCTGCTGCTGGACGTGGACGGTTTCGTTGCCGAAGGCTCGGGTGAAAACATCTTCATCGTGCGCAAGGGCAAGCTGTATACCCCGGACCTGACCTCCGCGCTGGAAGGCATCACCCGCGACACCGTGGTGCAGATCGCCCAGGAGCAAGGCTTGGAGATCATCGAAAAACGTATCACCCGCGACGAAGTCTACAGCGCGGATGAGGCCTTCTTCACCGGCACCGCCGCCGAAGTCACCCCGATTCGCGAGCTGGACCGCCGCGCCATCGGTGAAGGCAGTCGCGGCCCGATTACTGCCGCCATCCAGCAGAAGTACTTCAATATCGTGAAGGGCCTGGATGCCGAACACGAACACTGGCTGACCTACGTCAAGTAAACACACCCCTGCAGCAAGGGCCGGCGCCGCCGGCCTGACAAGGAAAGACAATGGCTGAACTGAAAGAAAACACCCGCCGCATCATCGAAGTCACCGCCAAGGACCTGCCCCTGCACTGCCCGATGCCGGACATGGTGGCCTGGAACTCGCACCCGCGTGTATTCCTGCCCGTGCACAAGACCGGCGAAGCACTGTGCCCCTACTGTGGCACCCAGTACAAGCTGATCGGCCCGGCCGGACATCATCACTGAGCCCTGCGCTGACAGACGGCATGTGAAAGGTGCGGGCTTCCGCACCTTTTTCGCTTGCCCGCCCACCAAATCAACGCCAGCTTGCTGCCACCTGGCCCCCAGGCTGGCGCTGATTTGGAAGCGGAACCCTTCATGAAGAAAAAAATACTGGTCATCGGCCCCTCCTGGGTTGGCGACAGCGTCATGGCCCAGCCGCTATACCAGCGGCTGCACCAGCGCCACCCGGGCCTGGAACTGCATGTATTTGCCCCGGCCTGGACCCTGCCCCTGCTCGAACGCATGCCGGAAGTGGCCAAGGCGCATCTCAACCCCTTCGGCCACGGTGCACTGCGCCTGCGCGAACGCTGGGAAACCGCTCGCAAGCTCAAGGCCGAAGGCTTCGATCAGGCCATCGTACTGCCCAACTCCATTAAATCGGCCCTGATCCCGCTGTTTGCCGGCATTCCGCTACGCACCGGCTTCATCGGTGAATCGCGCTACTGGATTCTCAACGACCCGCGCGAGCTGGACGAGCAGGAACTGCCGATGATGGTGGAGCGCTTCTGCGCCCTGGCGGAAACGCGCAATACGCCGCTGCCGCGCCCCATCGCCCATCCGGCACTGGTGACCAACCCGCAAAGCCAGCAGGAAACCGCCCGCCGCCTGCAACTGGACACCAGCCGCCCGATCGTCGCCTTCTGTCCGGGTGCCGAATACGGCCCGGCCAAGCGCTGGCCGGCGCGCCACTTTGCCGAACTGGCCAAGCGCTTTGCCGCTGCCGGCTTTGCCGTCTGGCTGTTCGGCTCGAGCAAGGACCAGGAAATCGGCGCGGACATCGCCCGCCTGGCCGATGGCGCGGCCATCAATCTGTGTGGCAATACCGGACTGGAGGAAGCCATCGACCTGATGGGTCTGACCCGCCTGGCCGTGTGCAACGACTCCGGCCTGATGCATGTTGCCGCCGCGCTGGGCAAGCCGCTGGTGGCGCTGTATGGTTCATCCAGCCCGGACTTCACCCCGCCGCTGTCCGATCAGGCCGCCGTGGTCAGCCTCAATCTGGATTGCAGCCCCTGTTTCGAACGTAAATGCCCTTACCAGCACACCAACTGTCTGGAACAACTGGGCCCGGACATGGCCTGGCAGGCTGCACAGCGCTTTCTGCCCGAACTGGGCAACACCACCATTCAATTTACCCGCAGTACATAGGCTGAATCATGAGCGTACAAGACAAGAACAATCAGCCGGAAGAAAACAGCCGCCGCATGGAGCTGGTGCGCGCCGCCGCCAAGCTGTTCCGCGACCAGGGCTATGAACGCACCACGGTACGAGACCTTGGCAATGCGGTCGGCCTGCAGTCCGGCAGCCTGTTCTACCATTTCCGTACCAAGGAAGAAATCCTGGTGGCCGTGATGGCGCTGGGCATTAGCGCCACCACCGAACAGCTGGGCGAAGCCATTGCCCGCGCACGTCACCCGCGCGACAAGCTGTCAGCGCTATTCCATGTGCACCTGAGCTCGCTGCTGGGCGACAACCAGGCGGCACTGGAAGTGATGCTGTACGAATGGCGCAGCGTATCCGCCGCCGCCAAGCCCGGCCTGATCGTGCTGCGCGACCGCTACGAGGCACTGTGGCAGGAAGTACTGGACGAAGCCGCAGCCGCCGGGCTGGTCAAACAGGATACCCGCCTGCTGCGCCGCACCTTGCTGGGCAGCCTGCACTGGTCGGTGCAGTGGTATAAATCCGACGGAGAACTGAGCGTGGACAAACTGGCAGAACGCATGCTGGCCCTGGTACTGTTGACGTAAATCCACACCATGGCGCAAGACTGACTGATTTATCAGCAAACCTGGTGCAAAATGTTCTAAAATCACAGGGTTAGCCTATTGATCAGGAGTTGCGCCATGGACAGCATCTCTCGCCTGCAAAGCAGCAGTGCCAACACCACGGCCAGCCTGTTGCAGCAGAGCCGCAACAGCCGCGCAGCCAGCAGCAGCCAGACGACGAGCGAAACCAGCACGCCGTCCACCCGCAGCCAGAGCACAACCGAACAACTGCAAGCCAGCGGCAGCAGCCAGCAAGCTGCTGTTAGCAGCACACCATCACGGCAAAGCCAGAACCGCCAGCAGGTGGAACAGCAACTGGCCAGCCAGCTTTCCTCCAGCCAGGCAGTCAATATCAGCACCGAAAGCACTCGGACCGTCAATGCCAGCCGGGCAAGCAACGAAACCGACTCCACCAGTAACAGCACCACAGCAGCCATCAGCAATCGCAACCGCGACAACCGCAGCAATGCACGCGCCAGCGCAGACAGCAATGAAACCACGGCCAGCAGCCAGTCAGCCCCGGTTCGCAATCAGGCCCAAGTCACACTGGAAAGCCAAAAGAGCAGTGGCCAGATAGCTGTTGCACAGTACCAGAACAACCAGTCGCTATTGGAAAGCTCCACTCAAGCAAGCAGTCGCCGGGTTAGCGAACAGGCTTGACCCCCTGCTTGCCAAGAAAAAACCGGGCATCCCCGGTTTTTTCATTTCCCGGCATCCACCACTACACACAGCCCAGAAACTGACAGCCGCAAAAAAAGCGGCTGTCGCCGCTTTGGAATCCGTCCAGCTCAATCAGGCCCTAACATCAACGCTCTGACCAAGATGAGCCGGATTCGATGCCGCCTGGCTGATTTGCGTACCGGCATCACTGGCACCTTGCACCAGAGACAAAACCGACTGGCCTTCTGCCTGCAGCGACTTTTTCAGGGCGAACACCTGAGTGGCCGATGAAACATTCTGTCCGCTTACTTGACTTATTCCGTCCATGCCCCCACCTCCCGACTCATTACATATCTTAACCAGTCCAGTTTAGACCGCATGCGCCATTCTGTCATGGCAAAGCTGCTAAAATGACTGTCCAACGACCTAAAACAGGAACAACACGATGAGCAACACCCGTCACAGCCCCCTCCTGATCCTTGGTTCCGGTCCTGCTGGCTACACCGCCGCCGTTTACGCAGCACGTGCCAACCTCAAACCGGTCCTGATTACCGGCCTGGCACAAGGTGGCCAACTGATGACCACCACCGAGGTAGACAACTGGCCTGCTGATGCCAGCGGCGTGATGGGCCCCGAGCTGATGCAGCGCTTCCAGCAGCATGCCGAGCGCTTCGGTACGGAAATGATCTTCGATCACATCCACACCACCCACATGAATGAAAAGCCGATCCGTCTGGTAGGTGACGCCGGCGAATACACCTGCGATGCGCTCATCATCGCCACCGGTGCATCCGCCAAATACCTGGGTCTGCCGTCTGAACAAAGTTTTGCCGGCAAGGGTGTGTCTGCCTGCGCCACTTGCGATGGTTTCTTCTACCGCAACCAGGATGTCGCCGTGGTTGGTGGTGGCAATACCGCCGTGGAAGAAGCGCTGTACCTGGCCAATATCGCCAGGCACGTTACCCTGATCCACCGTCGCGACAGCTTCCGTGCCGAAAAAATCATGATCGACAAGCTGATGTCGCGCGTGGCCGAAGGCAAGATCACCCTCAAGCTGAATGCCAAGCTGGATGAAGTGCTGGGCGATGACAGCGGCGTAACCGGTGCCCGTTTGAAATTCAACGATGGCAGCAGCGAAGACATCAAGCTGATGGGCGTGTTCATCGCCATCGGCCACCAGCCGAATACCGACATCTTCAAGGGCCAACTGGAAATGGATGCCACCGGCTACCTGATCACCCGTGGCGGCCGCGAAGGCAATGCCACCCTGACCAGTGTGGATGGCGTGTTTGCCGCCGGTGACGTGCAGGACCATATCTACCGCCAGGCCGTCACCAGTGCCGCCTCTGGCTGCCAGGCAGCCCTGGACGCCGAACGTTATCTGGACAGCCTGAAGTAATACCTTGAAGGCCTTCAAGGATACATTGAAGGAAATCCGCCGGCAGGGGCGTCTGCGTGACACCCCTGCCGTGCGTCCGACTGTCCCCGTTCCGGCACCGCCACCCGAACCGGACTTCAAGCAGCTGTTCAGCGATGTCATCCCGCTGAAAAGCCCGCCGCGCCATATTCCCCAACACAAGAAACCCAGTCCCCATCCACGTCGTCGCCATGGCCAGCATGGCCTATCAGCACAAACCGAAATGGAAGTACTGCGGCACATGACCGGTCTGTTCGAACCCCAGGACAGCCAGAACCAGTACGCCCGTCCCGGAATGCCCGGCCAGACGCTAAAACGTTTGCGTAGTGGCCACTGGCCAGTTGCCTGTCAGCTGGACTTACACGGCATGGACCGTTATCAGGCCCAGGATGCACTGGCACTGTTCCTGCACCGTGCCCGGCAGCGCGGTCCCTGCCTGCGCATCATCCACGGCAAAGGGTTTGGCTCCAATGGCCAGCCGGTGCTGAAAAAGCTGGTACGTACCTGGTTGAGCCATCACCCGGAAGTACTGGCTTTCTGTCAGGCCAGCGAGGCGATGGGTGGTGAAGGCGCGCTGCTGGTGCTGATACGACGTGGTCATCATGAAGAATGTGGCTCAGAATAAGGATGACAATAGTAAGAAATTTCCGCTAAGCTCAAAGCAAGGCGGTTGCATTCCCACCAACCTCCACCGTCAGGAGTCTTGCATGTCAGGCACACCCTGCCCCGACTTCACCCTGCCCGGCACGACCGGCACCACCTTCTCTCTTTCTGCTGCGTCCAAGCCGCTGGTGATCTACTTCTACCCCAAGGACAACACCCCGGGCTGCACCAACGAAACCATGGATTTCCGCGACCTCCATGCCCAGTTTGCCGCAGCAGGCATCAGCATTGTCGGTATCTCGCGTGACAGCATCAAATCGCATGAAAACTTCAAGGCCAAGCTGGAATTGCCGTTTGAATTGCTATCCGATGCGGAGGAAACTGTTTGTACCCTGTTTGACGTCATCAAAATGAAAAACATGTACGGCAAACAGGTAAGAGGCATCGAGCGCAGCACCTTCGTGATCGATGCCAGCGGTGTGATCGTGCGCGAGTGGCGCAAAGTAAAAGTGCCCGGCCATGCCGCAGAAGTTCTTGCCTTTGTAAACACTCTCTAACGCAGCGCCCCGGTCTGTCGACCGGGCACTGCATCGCCAAGGGGTCCATCATGGTAAGCCGTAAAAAAAGCAAAACCACCAAGCTGTTCGTTCTGGACACCAATGTATTGCTGCACGACCCTACCAGTTTGTACCGCTTTGAAGAGCACGATGTTTTCATCCCCATCATCACCCTGGAAGAGCTGGACGCCCACAAGAGCGGCATGTCGGAAGTGGCGCGCAATGCCCGCCAGACCAGTCGCTTCCTGGACGACATTGTCAGCGGCTGTGAAAACAAAATCGAAGCCGGCATTACGCTGAAGAATGCCAGCCGCGAGGCTGCCACCGGCAAGCTCATCCTGCAGACCCAGGCCATTCACAGCGTACTGCCCCCTTCTTTGCCAGTGGGCAAGGCTGATAACCAGATCCTGGGTATCGTGATGGCACTAAAGGAGCTGCACCCAGAGCGCTCCGTCATCCTGGTGTCCAAAGACATCAATATGCGCATCAAGGCCCGCGCACTGGGCCTGGACGCAGAAGATTATTTCAACGACAAGGTACTGCAGGATTCCGACCTGCTGTACACCGGCACCCGCGAGATCGACGAAACCTTCTGGGAACGCAATGGCAAGGACATGAAGTCGTGGCAGGAACAAGGCCGCAGCTTCTATCAGGTAAAGGGACAGGACGTCCCCAATCTGCTGATCAACCAGATGCTGTGGCAGGAAGGGCCGCAGCCCCTGCAAGCACGGGTGATCAATGTTGAGGGCAAGAATGCCGTCATCCAGACCCTGAAGGACTACAGCCATCACAAGAATAATGTGTGGGGCATTACCGCCCGCAACCGGGAACAGAACTTCGCACTAAACCTGCTGATGGACCCTGAGGTGGACTTCATCACCTTGCTGGGTCAGGCCGGCACCGGCAAAACCCTGCTCACCCTGGCCGCAGGTCTGGCCATGACGCTGGAACAAAAACTGTACTCGGAAATCATCATGACCCGCGTCACCGTACCGGTGGGTGAAGACATCGGCTTTTTGCCGGGGACGGAAGAGGAAAAGATGGCCCCCTGGATGGGCGCGCTGGAAGATAACCTGGATGTACTGAACAAGAGCGACGACGATGGCGGCGACTGGGGCCGTGCCGCTACTCGCGATCTGGTGCGCTCGCGCATCAAGGTGAAGTCACTCAACTTCATGCGTGGCCGCACCTTCCTCAACAAGTATCTGATCATCGACGAGGCGCAAAACCTGACACCCAAGCAGATGAAGACACTGATCACTCGTGCAGGTCCGGGAACCAAGGTAGTCTGTCTGGGCAATATTTCGCAAATCGACACGCCCTACCTGACTGAAGGCAGTTCCGGCCTCACCTATGTGGTCGACCGCTTCAAGGGTTGGGAACATTCCGGCCATATCACCCTGCAACGCGGGGAACGCTCACGACTGGCAGACCATGCCGGAGAGGTACTCTGATTCAATGCAACCACGCCTCGAACTGATTCATGAGGCAGCAACAGGGACGGCGCGCAACGCGCCGCCCCTTTTGTTTGTCCACGGCGCATTCTGTGCCGCATGGTGCTGGCAGGAAACCTTCCTGCCATGGTTTGCCCGCCAGGGCTATGACTGCTGGGCGCTCAGCCTGGAAGGACATGGCGACAGCGACGGGCGGCAATATCTGGCAGCCATCAGCATCGACGACTATGTACGTAATCTGAGTGCAGCCGTAAAGCGCATCAAGCACACCCCCATCATGATTGGTCATTCGATGGGTGGCTTTGTGCTGCAGCAATACCTGATCCGTCATCGCCTGCCGGCAGCCGCCTTCCTGGCATCTGTCCCGCCAACCGGGCTGGCCTCCTCCAGCCTGCGCCTGCTGACCCAGGCACCGGGCCTGCTGCTTAATCTGAATCTGTATCAGCAGGGCAGCTACAACCCGGCCCAGGAAGAGCTGCGCGATCTGCTGCTCTCTGCCGATGCCCCGGACAGCACCACCGACTTGCTAGTGCGGCGTTGCCAGCTGGAAAGCCAACGTGCGGTCATGGACATGACCCTGGTCAACCCCTTGGGGATAGCGGCCATCCCGCCTTTGCCGGCCCTGGTGCTGGGAGCGGCCGAGGATATGCTGATCTCGCCGCAGGACGTAGTGGTTACTGCCGAGCGGCTGGATGTCAACGCGGAAATCCTACCCCACATGGGCCATATGATGATGCTGGACACGCACTGGGAACGCACGGCAGAGCGTTTGCTACAGTGGCTGGAGCATTTGCCGCCAGACGTGCTGGTGCCTGCCGCCAGCCACGCTAAAGCCTGAATGCAGCCAAGGCGATAAGAAAAGCCGCTCCTCGGAGCGGCTTTGTTGATTCCAGCCAGGCTGGCATCATTCCCTGCGATGCGGCTGCCACAACACATCGGGCTGCCCCAGCGCCTTGTTCAGATGCCGTGCCAGAATGAACAGGGCGTCCGACAAGCGATTCAGATACTGCCGGGCGGCTTGGGAAACCTCCCCCTCATGCGCAGCCGCTACCAGCGCCCGCTCCGCCCGGCGACATACAGATCGGGCCTGATGCGCCAGCCCGGCCGGCCGAGAACCGCCCGGCAGAATAAACTCCTTGAGCATGGGCAAACCGGCATTCATCTGGCTTACCCACTGCTCTAGCGTCACCACGTGCTCTGGCTTAATCGCCGCATAACCAGGCACCGCCAACTCCGAACCCAGATCAAACAGGTCGTGCTGCACCGCCAGCAAGTGCCGGGAGACGTCCTCAGGCAAATCCTCAGCCAGCAGCACGCCAAGTACCGAGTTGAGTTCGTCCACCTCGCCCAGCGCGTGTACCCGCGTGCAATCCTTGGCCACCCGGCTGCCATCACCCAGGCCGGTCGTACCATCATCCCCGGTACGGGTGACGATGCGGGATAGACGGTGTCCCATCAGTCTTCTCCTCCGGAAGGACCATGCTGGCCCTGCTGCTCGCGCCCGAGGGCCAGAATGGCCTGCCGCAGGCTTTCCTTGAGGGTTTCGCCAAACAGCATGTCGTAGTCTTCCTTCAGCTGCTGCATCACCCCGGACAGCATGTTCTTGGCCTGCAGTTCCAGAGCATCCTGCAACCACAGCGACAGTTCCACCTTCATGCGTGGCAGCAGCTTTTCATACATGGCTTCCACCAGCGCACGCTCGTCCACCACCGCCACGGTTTCGTCCTTGTGACTGGCCGGATTCATCAGCGCTGCTGCTGCCGACGCCGTGGTAACCGCAGCAACGCTAAGCACCTCCACTGCCTTGCCGCTATCGGGCAGTGCAGGTTGCGAACCTGTCTGCGGCATGGCGGCAGCAAAGCTGGCACCGGTCAGTGTCTTCAGTGCGGCAGGGTGGACTGCCTGCGGATTGTCGACAGCCGGTGGCTCCGCCGTGGTGACAGCTGACTCCGGCTCGATATCGGTCAGTACCGGCAGGTCTGGCACAGCGGCGGGCGCACCATCTGGCACTGCAGGCGACGGTGACGGCAAGGCATGCTCGGCGACAAGCGGCGTGATCTCTGGCTCACGCTCACTGGCAAACGGCGACTCTGCAAACAATGCCGCTACCGGCGTTGTCACCGGCAGGGGAGCAAACGGTGCCGCTTCGCTGGCGCTGGCAATCATCTCTTCTGCATCATCTGCAGGAATGAAGTGTGCTTCCTCATCCAGCACTGGCAAATCCTGCGGCAGCGCATGTGGATGGCTCGCCACAGGCGGGGTGATTTCCGTTTCCTCCGGCAGGCTTAGCTCGGTTTCATTGGCACGATCAACATCGCCCAGGCCCGGCCAGCTCTCTTCCATTTCAACCGACAGTGTGTCATCCGTCGTCTGCACTGGCAGCTCTGCTGCCGGCAGCGTCGCCACCTTGTCGTATTCACCCGCCCATTCATCCTGCAGCAAGGGTGAGGCAGCCAGAACGTCCGCCTCATCCTGCTCTGCCGATACCGCAGCCTCAGGCAGCATGGCTTCGCCCAGCCCCGGCCAGTCCTGCTCCATCAGTCCAGCGGGCTGCATGCTGGGCAAGGTCGCCATGGCTTCCAGCAACTCGGCTTCGCTCAGGGAGGTGAATGACTTTGCCTCCGGTGCCACAGGGGCAACCAGGGGTGGCAGCAATGCATCCTGCTCAGCAACAGTCTGCTCTGCCAGTGTCTGTTCGGCTGCGCGCAAGACTTCATCAAGCGAGCCCGGCGTGGCTGCAACCAGCGCCTGTGCCCGTGCCAGCAACTCGCTGGCCGAAGGCGTTTCCTCCTCCAGCCGTCCGATACCGCCTCCCAGCACTCCGGCCGGCAGGCTATCCAGGGAAATGGACAGGCCGCCAGGCAAGGCCGGCGGAATATCCGCCGGTAAAGACGGCTGCGCTTCGTCAGAACCCGCAGCAGCAGCTTCCTTGATTTCTTCACCCAGGATGGGTTGATGATGCACGCCGTCGGCCTGCGGTACAGATTCCGCGACAACCGCTGGTTCGGCCATGCTGTCCCAGTCAATGTCCAGTTCATCGGACAGATCAGGAATCTGCAGCTCTTCCACAACCGGAACTGCCGCAGACGCTGCCACTGGCTCCGCTACCGCGACAGCCGGCATGGCAAGTGTTTCTGCAGCCGGCAGCGGGAGGGGCTGCAACTCCGGCTCAATGGCTGGTGCTGGTGCTGGTGCTGGTGCTGGTGCTGGTGCTGGTGCTGGTGCTGGTGCTGGTGCTGGTGCTGGTGCTGGTGCTGGTTCATCCAGCATGAATTCAAAGCCATCCACTGCCAACAAGGGCGCTTCCGGTCTTGCCATTGCTTGCGACTCCGGCGTAGCGGCTACTGCACGCCCCTGATCACCATGCAGTACCTGTGCAAGATCAAGCTCACCTGCGGGCTCGGTCAGATCCAGCGAAGGCAGGCTGGCCAGATCCAGTGCCGCAGCCCCTGCCGTCGACGGAGCAACATCCAGATCTTCCAGTGTCAGTTCCGGTATTTCCAGTTCCGCCACTCCCTCTGCCGGCATGGGCAAACCGCCCTTTACGGCCTCCATCTCACTGGAAAAATCAAAATCCGGGACGTCCAGCACTTCCTCTGCCAATACAGGAATGGCGGATTCATCCACCACTTCGTCCAGCACTGGCAGGTCCAGCTCGTCCCAAGAGGGCAGATCAGGCGTTGGCGACTGGTTCATGGTCACTTGTGGCTCATGTCATGATGTTGGATGGCGTAACCCAGAGCGCGATAAGCCTTGAAGCGGTGGCGGGCGGTATCCAGCGCGGCCTCATCGGTTCCGACAATCTCCAGAATACGGGAAAACTGCGCCGGCGCGGGCGGTAATTCCGGTCCCAGATTCAACAACACCGGGTGCTGCAAGTCTGCCGGCAGTGTGGCGGTAAGCCAGATCGGAGTTTCCGCCGCCTCGGCAGCATCCAGCCGGCAGTGGGCAATGAACTGGATGTCACTGATGCACCACAGCCGGTTGCTGAAGGTATCGAGCGCCCGCTCGTCCTCCAGCCACACCAGCAGGCGCTCCTGTTTGCGAAATACCGTTGCGGCCAGCTTGCAGGCAAACTCCTGCGGCTGGGCCACATTGGTATAAAAATCAATCCGCGTCATCTTCTACAACTTCTGGCGATTCGCGACGCGGACGGCCACGGCGCACGACATTGCCCAGGGCGATGTCGGCGCGGTCTTGCAGGAATTGCACTAGCAGCGGCACTGGGCGACCGGTTGCGCCCTTGTCCTTGCCGCTCTTCCATGCGGTGCCGGCGATGTCCAGATGCGCCCAGTCGTAAGCCTTGGCAAAGCGCGACAGGAAGCAGGCGGCAGTAATGCTGCCACCCGGACGGCCACCAATATTGGCCATGTCGGCAAACGGGCTCTTGAGCTGTTCCTGGTATTCATCCCACAGCGGCATGTGCCAGGCACGGTCGGCCACTTCCTCGCCAGCGGCCAGCAGCTCGCGCGCCAGGCTGTCCTGGTTGCTGTACAGGCCGGTGGCAACATGGCCCAGGGCGATGATGCAGGCACCGGTCAGGGTGGCGACATCAATCACGGTTTCCGGATTGAAGCGCTCGGCAAAGGTCAGCGCATCGCACAGGATCAGGCGGCCTTCGGCATCGGTATTGAGCACTTCGATGGTTTGGCCGGACAGGCTGGTGATGATGTCACCGGGCTTGACAGCATTGCCGGCCGGCATGTTTTCGCAGGCCGGTACAATGGTGACCAGATTGATCGGCAGCTTCATTTCCACGGCAGCGCGGAAGGCACCCAGTACCGAGGCTGCGCCGCACATATCGTATTTCATCTCGTCCATGCCTTCACCGGGCTTGAGCGAGATACCGCCGGAGTCAAAGGTGATGCCCTTGCCCACCAGTGCCAGCGGGCGGTCGTTCTTGTCCTTGGCACCCTGGTAGTGCAGCACGATCAGCCTGGGTTCCACCACACTGCCACGGGCGACCGACAGGAAGGAGTTGAGCCCAAGCTCTTCCAGCTGGCTCTGGCCGTAGATTTCCACACCCGTGCCGAATTCGGTGGCAATGCGCTCCGCTTCTTCTGCCAGGTAAGCCGGCGTGCAGACATTGGGCGGCAGGTTGCCCAGATCCTTGGCCAGCTTCATGCCGTTACCAATGGCCAAGCCGCGCAGCAGGCCTTTCTCACCATCGGCCAGATCGCTGCGGCGCGGCACGGCCAGGGTAAGCTTGCGCGGCTCACGCACGCTGTCATCCTGCTTGCTCTTGAAGCGGTCGAAGCGGTAGAGCACGTCCAGCGTCACCACGGTGGCCTGTTCGATCATCCATTCGACATCGTGTTTCTTCACGGTCAGCTCGGTCAGGTAGCTGACGGCTTCAGTCGCGGATGTCTGGGTCAGGCTGCGCACCGAGCTGCGCACGGCCTCGCGGTACTCCTTGGCGCGGAAGTCGCGCTCCTTGCCCAGACCGACCAGCATCACCCGGTCGCACAGGGTATGCGGCACAGAGTGCAGCAACAGCGTGCTGCCCAGCTTGCCTTCCATGTCGCCACGACGAATCACGTCGCTGATAAAGCCGTTGGAGATGCGATCAAGCAAATCGGCGGCAAAGGTTAGCTTGCGCGATTCATAGACACCTACTATCACGCAGGCAACGCGCTGTTTTTCCGGGCTGCCGCTTTTTATGTTAAATTCCATCTTGTACTCCCGTGTAATGCGAGTGTCAGTTATTCCACTTCCTTGCAGGCTGCCAGCAGTGCCTGGCGTGCCGGAAAGCCCTGCCTGTAGCAGGCGAAGACAGAAGCTGCGTCCATCCCGAAATTTGCCGGAAACGGCGTTTCAGAGTTATCAAATCAAATTATCACTACGCAAGTCATAAAAAGTCAAAAAGGCACTGATAAATGGTTTTTCGTAAAAGCCTGACCCGAGAATTGACTTTTACCGCCCTGGGCGTTTTTGTCGTCCTGCTGGCCATCATTCTCTCTACCCAGGCCATCAACCTGCTAGGCCGTGCGGCCGAAGGCCAGATTGCAAACGAAGCGGTTACCGCACTGATCGGTTTCTGGGCGCTGGGCCTGTTTCCCCTGCTGATGATTCTTACCGTATTCGTCACCGTACTGGTGGTGATGACCCGCATCTGGCGCGATCACGAAATGGCGGTATGGTTGTCATCCGGCCTGTCGCTGCGCGACTGGATATGGCCGGTAATGCGTTTTACCATTCCACTGGCCCTGCTGGTGGGCATTGTGTCGCTGTTCATTGCCCCCTGGGCGGAAGAGCGCAGCCAGGTGTATGCCGAAATCCTCAAGCGGCGCGAGGAAATCAGCGCCATCGCCCCCGGCGTATTCAAGGAAACCGGCTCGGGCAGCAAGGTTTATTTCATCGAAAGTTATGGCGGTCAACATGGTGCCGCCACGCGCATATTCATGCAGGACGTAAGCGAAGGCAAGGTTTCCAGCATCTTCGCCCAACGCGGCTACATCACGGTGAATGCTGACAACGAACGCGTGCTGGTATTGGAGGATGGCCGCCGCTATGTGGGTGAGCCAGGCCAGTCGAATTACGAAGTGGGCAGTTTCAAGCGCTACAGCGTGCTGATCGGAACCAACCAGAAGCTGGCGGCTGCGCCCAACAATCGCCAGGCGCAAAGCACCAGCACGCTGATAGGCAGTAGCGACCCGGCCTACCGCTCGGAGCTGGTATGGCGGCTGTCCATGCCGCTGAGCTGCCTGGTGCTGGCACTGCTTGCAATCCCACTGTCGTACTACAACCCGCGCAGCGGCCACGCCTACAACCTGGTAGTAGCCTTGCTGGGCTTCTTCCTGTATCAGAACAGCCTGACCTTGGTACGCAACTGGATCACCCAGGGCAAGGTGGGCATGGCCAGCATTCTGGTGGTACATGTCATTGTGCTGATCATTGCCGTTCTGCTACTGAAATATCGTGATCGCCCAGCCAGTTCCGTGAGCCAGACCCTGAAATACTTCCTGCACAAGCACTGAATCCGATGAAACTGATTTATCGCTACATCATCAGCGCGCTGACCCAGTCCACGCTGTTTACCCTGGCAGCCTTGCTGGGCCTGTATGGTTTCTTCGATATCATTCATGAAGTGCCAGATCTGAACCACGGCAATTACAGCATCACCAAGATGCTGGGCTACATCGCACTGCAGGCGCCGGGCCATGCCTACGAACTGATGCCGCTGGCCGTGCTGATTGGCGGCATGGTGGCCATGACCCAGCTGGCCAGCTCCAGCGAATACACGGTGATACGCACCTGTGGCATCACGCTGGGCCAGATTGCCCGTACCCTGCTGTTGTTTGGTCTGGGCTTTGCCCTGCTTACCACGGCACTGGGTGAGTTCATCAGCCCCTATGCCCTGCAGCAGGCCGAGCGCATGAAGCTGTCGGCCATGCGCTCCATGGTGGCGCAGGAGTTCCGCTCCGGTATCTGGGTGAAGGACAACAACAACTTCATCAATGTGCATGAAATGTTGCCTGACACCACCTTGCTGGGCGTGCGCATCTACACCTATGACGACAACTACCAGCTGATGACCACCCGCTATGCCGAACGCGGCAACTACCAGCGCGCTGCCCACGTATGGCAATTGCACAATGTGGTAGAAACCCGTCTGTTCCCGGACCATGTGGAAAGCAAGTCGGTGCCGCTGGCGCAGTGGACCTCGATTGTGGAGCCGGACATCCTGAATGTGCTGCTGGTGGTGCCGGAACAGATGTCGGCGATGAACCTGATCAAGTACATCGAACACCTGAGTGCCAACAAGCAGCAGACGCAGCGTTACGATATTGCGCTGTGGAGCAAGCTGTTCTACCCACTGGCCTGCGTATCCATGGCGCTGGTGGCACTGGCGTTCACCCCGCAGCAGCGCCGTCACGGCCAGTTGGGCGTGCGCTTGTTTTCCGGTATTTGCCTGGGGGTGGGCTTTCACTTCATCAACCGCCTGTTCGGCCACCTGGGCTTGCTGTACAGCTGGAATCCGATCATTTCCGCTACGGTACCGACATTGATGTTCCTGTTTGCCGGCATCGCCATCATCCTGAAACAGGAAAGACGCTGACATGGACCAACACGCTAGCGACCCGACTCAAGACCTGCGCAAACAGCTGGCCAGCCAGCGCCAGCAACTGCTTGAACAATATCGGGTCGGGCGTGACCCGCAGCACTACCTGAGCCAGCACAGTCTGTTGGTGGACAGCGTACTGCAGCAATTGTGGCAGCAGGCCGGCATGGACGAGACTGCCACCCTGATTGCAGTTGGTGGCTATGGCCGTGGCCAGCTGTTTCCCAGTTCCGACATCGATGTGCTGGTGCTGTTGCCCAGCCCCACTCCGGCAGATTTGCCGGAACGCGTTGCCGCACTCATCGGCCGCATGTGGGATATCGGCCTGGAAGTGGGTCACAGTGTACGTACCACAGACGAGTGCCTGCAGGAGGCGGCAGGTGACATCACCATTGAAACCAACCTGCTGGAAAACCGCCTGGTGGCCGGTGCTGCCGCACCCTACCACCAACTGATCAGCCAGCTGGATTGCCAGCGCGATCCGCTCGCCTTCTTTGAAGGCAAGACGCTGGAACAACAGCAACGCCACAACCGACATTTTGGGGTTACCAACAATCTGGAACCCAATATCAAGGAAAGCCCCGGCGGCCTGCGCGATCTGCACACCATCCTGTGGATCAGCAAGGCCATTGGCCTGGGGGAAAACTGGAGCGATCTGGTACAGCGCGGCATCCTCACCCCGGCGGAAGCCAGGCTGATTCACCACAGCGACCGCCAGTTGCAACGCCTGCGCATCGACCTGCACATCCTGGCACGCCGGCGCGAAGACCGGCTGATCTTCGATCTGCAACAAAGCATGGGACTGGCCTTCGGCCTGCAGGACACGCCAGCCAAGCGGGCCAGTGAACAGGTGATGCAGCTGTATTTCCGCGCCGCCAAGACGGTAAGCCAGCTCAATGGCATCCTGCTGCCCAATCTGCGTGCCCGCCTCTACTCGCAAGTACCACGCATCACGCAAAATCTGAACGAGCGCTTTTACTCGGTCAACGGCATGCTCGGCATTCGCCGCCCCGATGTGTTTGAAAAAGAGCCTTCCGCCATTCTGGAAGCCTTCCTGATGCTGCAGCGCAATCCGGAACTCACCGGCTTTGCCCCGCGTATGCTGCGCGCCCTGTGGCATGGCCGCAGCCATATCAACGACCGCTTCCGCAAGAACCCGGAAAACCGCCGCCTGTTCATGCAGATGCTGCGCGAACCCGGCCTCACCCGCTGCCTGCGCCGCATGAACCTGTACGGCGTGCTGGGCCGTTATCTGCCGGGCTTTGGCCGCATCGTCGGCCAGATGCAGCACGACCTGTTCCATGTGTATACCGTGGACGAACACATCCTGATGGTGGTGCGCAATCTGCGCCGCTTTGCCATCAGCGCCTTCAATCACGAATACCCCTTCTTGTCCCGCCTGATCAATGATTTCGAACGGCCGGAAGTGCTGTATGTGGCCGGCCTGTTTCATGACATTGCCAAGGGTCGTGGCGGTGACCACTCCACGCTGGGCATGGTGGATGCACGCGAGTTCTGCGAGCAGCACGAACTGTCCGCCGAGGACACCGAACTGGTGGTCTGGCTGGTGGGCCAGCATCTCACCATGTCCAGCATCGCGCAGAAGCAGGACATTTACGATCCGGACGTGATCCAGCGCTTTGCCGAGCTGACGCAAACCCCGCGCCGCCTGGCGGCGCTGTATCTGCTGTCGGTGGCCGACATTCGCGGCACCAGCCCCAAGGTATGGAATGCCTGGAAGGCCAAGCTACTGGAAGACCTGTACAACGCCACGTTGCGGGTATTGTTGCGCGGCGGCGAGGTGGACCTGAACTCGGAACTGGAAGAACGCAAGACCCAGGCCCTCAGCCTGCTGCGCCTGTATGCCGTACCTGCAGGGGTGGAACAGAAACTGTGGTCGCAACTGGACATGCTGTACTTCCTGCGCCACGAGGCCAAGGAAATTGCCTGGCACGCCCGCATCCTCAACCGTTTCGTCAATATTGAAACCCCGATGGTGCGCGCCCGCCTGTCGGACGACCACGAGGGCATCCAGGTACTGGTGTACACCCCGGACAAGCCGGAACTGTTTGCCCGCACCTGTGCCTTTTTTGGCCGCACCAATTACAGCATTGCCGACGCCAAGGTCTATACCACGCGCCACGGCTATGCGCTGGATACCTTCCATGTCTTCATTCCCGAGCATCACGACGGGGATTATCGCGACATGATCAATTTCATCGAATTTGAACTGGCTGAATGCCTGCGGCTGGAAACCCCGCCGCCGCCGCCGGCCAATGGCCGCATCAGCCGTCATCTGAAGCACTTCCCGATTGCGCCGCAAGTACTGATCCGTCCGGATGACAAGGAAAACTTCTACGTGCTGTCCATCGTGACCGGTGACCGACCCGGCCTGCTGGCACGCATTGCCAAGGTGCTGGCCGATTACCACCTGAGCGTGCAATCGGCCAAGATCATGACGCTGGGTAGCCGCGCCGAGGACTCCTTCCTGATCAGCGGCCCCGGCCTGAAGGATGACAAGATGGTACTGGCCCTGGAAAGCGACCTGATCGCCGCCCTGCGCATCTGAGTGCCACCCTTGCCCAGCCGGGCAAGGGCTTTGACCTGACGCACCCGGCATCGTATGCTGGACAGCCTCCACTTACGTTGACGTCAGCCATGCTCTACTACGAAGACCTGACCACCGGCCGCCGCTTTCAAACCGCCAGCCATACCCTGAGCGAAGACGAAATCATTGCCTTTGCCAGCCAGTTTGACCCGCAGCCCTTCCATACCGACCCGCAGGCAGCCAAGACCAGTGTCTTTGACGGTCTGGCGGCTTCCGGCTGGCACACCAGCAGCCTCACCATGCGCCTGATCACAGCCAGCGAGCTGAAGAACGTGGCCAATGGGCTGATCGGCATGGGCATCCGTGACATGCGCTGGCCACGCCCCACCCGCGCTGGCGATACCCTGCGTGCGGAAGTCGAAGTGCTGGGACAAAAGCCTTCCGCCAGCCAGCCCGGTTTTGGCGTGGTGCAGTTGCGCTGGACGACCTTGAATCAGCATGACGACATTGCCATGCAACTGGAGACTTCCATCTGGGTAGCCCGTCGCCCGGTGACCACAACAGAGCCAGCATGAAAAAAGCCTGCCCCGAGTGACCGTGGGCAGGCTGCTGCATGGGTAATGCTCAGTACGTCAGCGCTTCTGCCATTTGCTGAAATCTTCGGTCAGCTGTGCCAGATCCACCGAAGTTTCGGCCAGACGACCAGCACTCTCGCCGATGGAATGCGTGGTGTTAAGATCCTGCTCGGACAAGGCATTCAGCTGCTCAAGCGCAGCAGCCATCACATTGATGGAGTCGGATTTGCTGCTCATTTCCCGCGCCAGTTGCTGCGCCTGCTGACTGGACTGCTCGGCGGCCTCGATCAGCCCCTGCAAATTGCCGGACGACAGGCGAATCTGGCCATTGACCTCACCAACCTCTTCCACCGTAGCATCCATGCTGCTGACAGCGGAATGAGTGATCTTGCCGATCTCCTCGACAATCTCGCCAATCGAATCCGTGGTTTTGGTGGTGCGCTCGGCCAGCTTGCGTACCTCATCGGCCACTACGGCGAAACCACGCCCCATCTCACCGGCACGCGCGGCTTCGATTGCAGCATTCAGGGCCAGCAGATTGGTCTGGTCGGCAATCTCGCGGATCAGGCTGGTCATGCTGCGGATGCGGATCATCGCCTCATCCAGCTCCACCATGGCGCCTCGCGATTGTGATACCACGCCCACCGCACGCTCGGCGGCAGAGGTAGCTGCGTCCATGGTCTGGCGGCCTTCGCGCGCTACTTGCTGGGTATGACGCGAATCCTGCTGGTTATGCTCGGCCAACCGCACCACATCCTGTACCGCCAGGCTGAGCGACTCCATATTGTGGCTGATCTGGTTCAGGCCCTGGCGCTGCTGTACCGATCGCGCAGCCAGTACATGCATATCATCCAGCAAGCCATGAGCCTGTTCCTTGGTATGAAAACTGGCCCGCATCACATCGGCAATGGTGGCGCGGTAATGAATACGCAAGGCCTCCAGCGAAGATAGCACCTTGCCCAGCAGGCCACCTTCATGTGCCATGGTGGCATGATCCAGCCGCCCTTCCTGCAAGTCCTGGAAGCGCCCATCCAGCACCATGAGTGCCGATCTTACCCGCAGCCACGCCCAGGTGCCGGCCCCCAGGGCCAGCAGACAGCCGGCCATGCCGCCGACCACGCGCAGCCATTGCAATGAATCCGGCAAAAAGAACGACACCATGGTCACCAGCAGCCCCAGCACAAACAGGAGGGGTGCCACTTTCAGTACATCGGACTGCCGCGCATAACGCTGCAGGGTGGATGGCAGGCTGGCCTGCTTGTCCATCACTTGCCGGTACAAGGCGGCAGCGGCTTCCACATCCTGCCGCTTGGGTTGGGAACGTACCGACATATAGCCCACAATGCGCCCATGTTCGGTAATAGGGGTAACGTAAGCCTCCACCCAATAGAAATCGCCATTCTTGGCCCGGTTCTTGACAATGCCCCGCCAGGGTTTGCCGGTTTTTACCGTGTCCCACAAGTCGGCAAAGGCAGATGGCGGCATGTCGGGGTGACGCACGACATTGTGGTTCTTGCCCAGCAGTTCGGCCTCACTAAAGCCGCTGATTTCAATGAAAGCGCGATTGGCATAGGTAATGCTGCCTTTCACATCGGTCTTGGTAACGATGGGATTGACAGGGTCGACAATCAACTCGTTGGCGGTAACAGGCAGATTGATCTTCATTTGATGTGAGTTCTTTTGTTAGTTTTAATTATTTAAAACAATTTATTTAATATTAACATTCTAACAATAAAGTCCATGACTCAGAATAAGAAAACTGCACCTCATTACCAGCCTGATACGTAAAAAAACCCGCACAAGGCGGGCTGTTTGCTGTACTGCAGGCGAATGAACCGGTTTCAGCGGGACACCTGGATCATCTCCACCGATTTCAGTGCAGCCAGATCTCGACCACCGGCATAGCTGACCGAGGACTGCAGGTCTTCCTTCAGTTCCCGCAGTAATTTGCCGATGCTGCCCTTGTATTCCACCAGGATTTTCTTGCCTTCCACATTGACATAAGCCCCCTTGTTGAACTGCGAGGCACTGCCAAAGTATTCCTTGTAATGCTTGCCGCTGATCTCGACAATTTCGCCGGCAGATTCGTCATAACCGGCAAACAGCGAACCGGCCATGATCATGCTGGCACCACAGGCCAGCGCCTTGGCCATGTCGCCATGTTCCACGATGCCGCCATCCGCAATCACCGGCACGCTGACTGCCGACACACAATCGCGCACGGTGGAAATCATCGGACGATGAAAACCGGTCTTGTTCTTGGTAATGCACACCCGGCCACCGGCAATACCGGCCTTGATGGCGTCACACCCCCAACTTTCCAGATCACGGGCGGCCTCGGCGGTGGCAATATTGCCGCCAATCAGGAAGCTGCCCGGAAAGGAAGCCTTGATATGTTTGATCATGCGCTCAGCCTTGACACACCAGGCATTGGCCACGTCCAGCGTGATGTACTCTGGCGTCAGCCCGGCAGCTTTCAGCTCGGCCAGCTGTTGCAGGGTGTCGTCATTGACGCCGACACTGATGGAGGCAAACAGACCCTTTTCCTGCATGGCCGCGGTAAAGCGGCAGGCATCCACATTGAAACGATGCATGGTGTAAAACCAGCCCAGACGGGCAAAGGCTTCGCAAGTTTCTTCATCCACCACCGACTTCATATTGGAGGGATAGATGGGCATGTCAAAACAGCGTGGCCCGAATTGAACCGAGGTATCGCATTCCTTGCGGCTGTCGACAATGGTTTTTCTCGGGACGAGGTACACGTCGCCATAGTTCAGTTCGGTAGTCATCATGCAAGTATTCCCTTCAGGCTGTAGACGATAAAAATGCAGGGGCCCCAATAAAAAGCGGGAGCCACATGGGCTCCCGCTTACGGATTCTCCTGCGCCGCCATCCTTTGGCTCGCACGCAATTACCGGTCGAATCTACGCCCGCAATATCTTCACGTCAAGCATTTATTTCTTCGCATGAAGATTATTTATCAAACCAACACGCATCATCCGCCTCGCCCAACCAGCGCAAAATGGGCTTCCAGGCAGCTCTGTCTTTCTGGGTGCGGGATTCGGGCAGATCAAACAGCGTCATGCCGGATGCTGCCGCCTGCACGTATAACTGGGTGTCACGCAACCAACTGAGTACCGGTACATCGTGATCGGCCAAAAAGCGCTCCAACTCTTTGGCCGAGCGGGTGCGCGGATCGACCCGCATCCCCACCACCGCCATGAACACCTTGTTCTTGCGAATGGCTTTTTCCGCCAGCAACTGCTCGAAAAACTCGCCGCTGGCCCACATATCGAAAGGGGAAGGTTGAATCGGTATCAGAATGCGCTCGACACGGGAAACCAGCGTCGCCATTTTCTTGCCATGCAGGCCAGCACCGCTGTCCAGGATCACCATTTCGGTACCCTTGGGCGGTTTAGCCGGCTCACCGACAGCCACTTCCCATCCCTGGATAGCAGGCAGACTGGAGGAACGCTCTTGCAACCATCGCAGTGAAGACTGCTGGCGATCCACGTCGCCCAGCATGACCTTGCGGCCGGAACTGGCAAAGTAGCCAGCCAGATTGGTGGCTAGAGTGGATTTTCCACTCCCGCCCTTGGGATTCGCTACCAGCACAGACTGCACACAGACCCCCGATTGCTTGGTGATCGGACCACTATACCAGAGTCATTACCCTTGCAGGCAGCCGCCTGCCGCATTAGGCTGACACGCCGGAGGAAAGCAAACCAATGAAACCAAGCATGCAAGCCATCCTGTTCGACATGGATGGGCTGATGATAGACACCGAGAGCATCAGCGGCCAATCCTGGCTGCGCGCCGCAGCCGAGGTGGGCGTGGAGATTCCCGAAGCGGTGATCCTGGGCATGGTGGGCCTGTCGGTCACCAAAAGCCTGGACTATGTGGCCCAGCACTTTCAGGACCGCACCCTGGCGGAAACACTCAGCCAGCATTGCCGTCGTCATTATCGCGAACTGCTGACCCATGGCGAGCTGAAGCTCAAGGACGGCATTATCGAAGTGCTGGACTGGGTAGAAAGCCGGGAGCTGCCACGCGCCGTGGCTACTTCCACCCAGCGCCAGATGTGTGACCTGAAACTCAATCGTACCGGCCTTGGACGTTACTTCCAGCACACGGTGGCCGGGGATGAAGTGGCCAATACCAAGCCGGCACCGGACGTCTACCTGGCCGCCGCAGCCCGGCTAGACATCCAGCCTGCAGATTGCATCGTGCTGGAGGATTCGCTGACCGGCATGCATGCCGGGCTGGCCGCCGGCATGCGGGTGATCCTGGTTCCCGACATGGTGAAACCACAAGCCCATCAGACCACAGAGGCGCTGGCGGTATGTGACGATCTGCACCAGGCACTGCTACTACTCAAGACGCTGTAACACCGGCATTGCCAGCGGGCAGGCAGTAAAAAAGGCCGCCAGTCTGGCGGCCTTTTTCATGGCGTCACCATCACGCCTGCGCCCGTATGCGCGAAATCAGCTCGTCGCGAATGTCTTCGTACTGATCGACGCTTACCTGGCAAGTACCAGCCGCCTCGTGGCCACCACCACCGTATTGCAGCATCAGCGCCCCCACATTGGTGCGGCAGCCGCGATCGATAATGGACTTGCCGGTGGCAAACACGATGTTCTGCTTGTTCAGGCCCCACATCATGTGGATGGAAATATTGCACTCCGGGTACATCGCATACACCAGGAAGCGGTTTGCCGGATAGATGGTTTCTTCCAGCAGCAGGTTGAGTAATACCAGATTGCCATGCACCTTGGCACAGCGTTCGATCTGCTCGCGTGCCTGGTCCTGATACTGCATGTACAGGTCCACCCGCTCTTTCACATCGGGCAAGGCCAGGATTTCTTCGATGCTGTGATCCCGGCAATAGCCGATCAGGTCCATCATCAACTGGTAATTGCTGACGGTGAAATTGCGGAATCGCCCCAGCCCGGTACGGGCATCCATCAGGTAATTGAGCAGCACCCAGCCACTGGGGTTGAGGATTTCATCGCGGCTGAACTGGGCGGAGTCGGCCTTGTCGACCGCCTCCATCATCTCGTCGCTGATGCGGGGAAAAGCCTGTTTGCCACCAAAGTGGTCATATACCACGCGGGCAGCAGATGGTGCGGCCGGATCGATGATGTGGTTGGCGTGCTGGCCGTTGCGCAGGGTTTCAGACAGATGGTGGTCGAACGCCAGGTAGGCACCCGGCACATACGGCAGGTTGGTGGTGATATCACGCTCGGTAATTTCGATCTTACCGTCCTGCATGTCCTTGGGGTGAACGAACTTGATGTCGTTTACCATGCCAAGCTCGTTCAACAGGACAGCACACACCAGGCCATCAAAATCACTACGCGTCACCAGACGGTATTGCTGCTGCGACATTCATTTCTCCCCGTAAACAAGATTCCGTTCCGCCAGATCCTGCGATTATCCGCCACATCCTGCACCAGGACGGCAGGCTTAATTCTCATGCGTCATGAAATATACCTCACCGGCCAGCAGATCATGCAAGCGCATTTGCAAGGCCTTGCACTCTACGGCAGGCAGACTCAAGGTCAACTCCACCTGCTCGGCATAACTGGCTTCACTCACCGCAATCTGCAAAGCATCACAGTGTCGACGAAAACGTGACTCGTCGGCAAAGGCAATACGGGCGCGGCACTGCGTCATCACAACCACCGGCACCAACTGCGCCAGCAGCAGTGCCTCGTTCAGCGCCTGGGTGTAGGCCCGCACCAGCCCGCCAGCACCCAGTTTTATCCCGCCAAAATAGCGCACCACCACCGCCAGCACATTGTGTAATTCCTTGTGCATCAGCACGTTATACATGGGGCGGGCGGCTGTACCAGAGGGCTCGCCATCGTCGTCCAGCATGGAGTCGCCGCTAGCTAGCAGCACCGCGCAGTAATGGCGGGCGTCCGGGTAGCGGGCGCGCAGATCGGCCAGGTGCTGCATGGCCTGTTCGCGCCGCTCAACGGGGTAGACGTAGGCTAGAAAACGGCTCTTTTTGATGTCGATTTCTGCAGCAACAGGGGCTGCCAATTGAAACATTTATACCTGCCCTGAAGTCTTAGTTAACAGTATTGCCTGCATGGTAACGCGCTTTGCTGCCGGCGTACGCCGTGATCCTGATTTCTGGCCAGGAGACTACATCATGACCCTGTTGCTGATTTCCCTGACATTGCTGGTAGAAGCGCTGTGGCTGGCACTGGACAAGTTCTGGCTTGATCCAGCGCAAGCTGCTGTACTGCTGACTACACTTCCCGACCGGGATCACTGCTAAAAGCAGTTGTCAGCGGTCGGTTTCGGCATGAGAATGCCTAATCTTTCGTCATGAAAGCTGTTTAACCTTGACTCATACCATGTGGTTGATCGCTGCCTTGCTGGCGCTGGTGACTGAATTCATGACCGGCACTTTTTACCTGCTGATGCTGGCATTGGCACTGGCAGTAGGTGGTGTTGCCAGCTTGCTGGGGGCAGACGAAGCCACCAGCTGGTGGCTGGCCAGCCTGAGCGGCATTGCCGGAGTAACCGGTGTTGCCCGCTGGCGTAGCCGCCGGGCCGCCGGCAACGGTGACACCGCCCGCAATGATAACGATCCGGACATCGGCCAGCCGGTGCGCATCATCGCCTTGCAGGACGAGGGCATGGCCCGTGTCCACTATCGCGGTACCGAGTGGCAGGCCCGTCTTGCCGGCCACGGTCCCTGGCATGTCGGGGAAACAGCCCATATCACTGGCCGCGACGGAAACGTGCTACTACTTTCTTCCACCCATACGGAAACAAGATAACCATGGAATTCGTCATCGTCCTGTTCATTGCCGTGATGGTGTTCATCATCAAGGCGGTCAAGGTGGTTCCGCAGCAGCATGCCTACATTGTCGAGCGCTTGGGCCGCTATCACGCCACGCTGACGCCGGGCCTGAACATCCTGATTCCCTTTGTCGACCGCCTCGCCTACAAGCACAGCCTGAAGGAAATACCGCTGGATGTACCCAGCCAGATCTGCATCACCCGCGACAACACCCAGCTGAAGGTGGACGGCATTCTGTACTTCCAGGTAACCGACCCGCAGCGTGCTTCCTATGGCACCAGCGACTACCTGCTGGCCATCACCCAGCTGTCGCAAACCACCCTGCGCTCGGTCATCGGCAAGATGGAGCTGGACAAGACCTTCGAAGAGCGTGATGAAATCAACCAGATCGTGGTGGCCTCGCTGGATGAAGCCGCCATCAACTGGGGCGTGAAGGTGCTGCGCTATGAAATCAAGGACCTGGTGCCACCACAGGACATCCTGCACTCCATGCAGGCGCAGATTACCGCCGAGCGCGAAAAGCGTGCCCGCATCGCCCAGTCCGAAGGGGTGAAGATGGAACAGATCAATCTGGCCAACGGTGCGCGTGAAGCGGCCATCCAGAAATCGCAGGGCGAAATGCAGGCCACCATCAACAACTCGGAAGGTAACAAACAGGCTGCCATCAACAAGGCCCAGGGCGAAGCCGAGGCGCTGCGCCTGGTGGCTGATGCCACCGCCGATGCCGTGCGCCGTGTGGCCGAGGCAGTAAAAGTGGATGGCGGTATCGAGGCAGTCAACCTGAAAGTGGCCGAGCAATACGTCGCTGCCTTTGCCCAGTTAGCCAAGCAGAACAATACCGTCATCCTGCCGGCCAATGTAGCCGATGTCAGTTCCCTGGTTGCCACCGCGCTCAGCGTGGTCAAGCAAAGCAATCGTTAACACTTACGTCATGACAGCAGCCTTGTCCTGTCTTGTATAACAGGCAGGCTGCCCCCATAATCAGCCGCATGAAATTCTTATCCGACTTCCTTCCGGTAGCCCTGTTTTTCGGCAGTTACCTGATCACCCACGACATGTTCCTGGCCACCAAGGTTCTGGTGGCGGCTACTGCCCTGCTGTTTGCCTGGACCTGGTTCAAGCACCGCAAGGTGGACGCCATGCAATGGATCAACCTGGTCCTCAGCGTGGTACTGGGTGCGGCTACCGTGATTTCGCACAATGACCTGTTCATCATCTGGAAATTCACTGTGCTGTACTGGTTGATGGCCATTGCGCTGCTGGTCAGCGACCTGATGGGCAAAAACGGCCTGAAACTGCTGATGGGAGAGCAAATCCAGCTGCCACTCCTCATCTGGCGCAAGCTGGCCTATGCCTGGGCGCTGTTCTTTGCCTGCATGGGGGCACTCAACCTGTATGTGGCCTTCAATTTCAGTCGCGAAATCTGGCTGAGCTTCAAACTGTTTGGCAGTCTGGGCCTGATGCTGGTGTTCGTGGTGGCACAGAGCCTGTTCCTGTCCAAGTACATCGAGGAAAAGAAATAATGCTGTATATCATCAGTGGCCAGGACCACCCCGGCTCCCTGGACAAACGTCTTGCCGCCCGTCCGGAACATCTGGCCCGCCTTTCTGCCCTGCAGGAGCAGGGCCGTCTGCTGCTGGCCGGCCCCTGCCCGGCCATCGACAGCGTGGATCCGGGTAGTGCCGGTTTTACCGGCAGCCTTATCGTGGCCGAATTTGCCAGCCTGGAAGAAGCCCGCAACTGGGCAGATGCCGACCCCTATGTAGCCGCCGGCGTTTACGCAGCGGTGGAGGTGAAGCCCTTCCGCAAGGTATTCCCGGCATGAGCGATACCGTCGCCCTGCTGCAGGCTGCCCTGCAGGCACTGGCACCGGAGCATCTGGAAATCCATGATGACAGTGACGCACATGCCGGCCATGCCGGTGCGCGTTCTGGTGGCGGCCATTTCGATGTCCTGATTGTCTCCAGCCGCTTTGCCGGCCTGAACAGCGTGGCGCGCCACCGTCTGGTGTATGCCACGTTGGGCGATCTGATGAAAACCAGGGTGCATGCGCTGGCCATCCGCGCACTGACACCCGAAGAACTTTGACCCGAGGAAGAATCGCCAATGAAAAAGACCAATATTGCCGCCCTGCTGCTGGCTGCCTCCATCAGCATCCCGGCCATGGCCGAATCCATTGCCATGGTCAATGGCAAGTCCATTGACAAGACCGATCTGGACAATGCAGTTGCCATCGTCGTGCAAAACGGCAACGGCAATGTGCAGGACTCCCCGGCGCTGCGCCAGCAGGTCAAGGACACCCTGATCAACCGTGAAGTCATCCTGCAGGAAGCCCAGAGCCGCAAGCTGGATCAGCAGCCGGCCTTCGTCAAACGCATGGAAGAAGTGCGTCAGGACATGCTGCGCGAAGCGCTGTTTGCCGATCTGCTGAAAAACATGCCGATCAGCGATGCCCAGCTGCAAGAGCGTTACAGCCAGACCCAAAGCAAATTTGCCGGCACCAAAGACGTGCACGCCCGCCAGATTACCGTTGGCAGCGAAGCTGATGCTCTCAAGATCATCGACAGCCTGAAAAAGGGTGCCAAGTTTGAAGACCTGGCCAAGGCGCGCTCGCTGGACCCGGTCGCCAAGCAAAATGGTGGCGACATGGGCTGGGGCAACCTGGCACGCATGGAACCACAACTGGCCGAGCTGCTGAAAGATCTGAAAAAAGGGCAGTACAGCAGCAAGCCAATGCAGACCCGCGTGGGCTGGATCGTGTTCAAGGTAGAAGATATCCGCGATGCCAAACTGCCACCGCTGGCTGAAGTGAAACCGCAAATCGAGCGCCAGCTGCAGGAAGAAGCCATTGCCAAGGCAGTGGACGATCTGCGCAGCAAGGCGAAAATCCAGTAACTCCACACCACAGTAACAACAGGAACCAACATCATGCGCAAGACTTTGCTGGCAAGCGCCCTGCTGGCCGCTCTGAGCACCGCCGCCGTTTTTGCTGCAGGCCCGTCCGTGAATGGCACTGAAATTTCCCCGGCCCGTATTGACGCCGTGGTACAGATGATGGCCGCACAGGGTCAGCCTGCCGATGACAAGACCAAGGACATGGTCAAGGATCAACTGATCACTGCCGAAGTCCTGCGTCAGGAAGCCATCAAGAAAGGCATCGACAAGACTGCCGATTTCAAGGCCGAACTGCAGAACATGGAAGCCATGGCGCTGGCCAACCGTGTGATCAAGGATTTCCAGAAAACCAATCCGGTAACCGACGATCAGCTGAAGGCTGAATACGACAAGCTGGTGGCCTCCGTACCGGAAACCAAGCAATACCACGCCCGCCACATTCTGGTTGGCAGCGAAGCCGAAGCCAAGGCCGTGATCGAAGCACTGCGCAAGGGCAAGGCCTTTGACTTGCTGGCCAAGGAAAAGTCCAAGGACCCGGGCAGCAAGGGCAACGGTGGCGATCTGGGCTGGCAGGAAGCTGGTACTTTCGTACCTGAGTTCTCCGACGCCATGGCCAAGCTGAACAAGGGCCAGGTTACCGCCAAGCCGGTAAAAACCCAGTTTGGCTGGCACGTGATCAAGCTGGACGATGTCCGCACCGAGCGCAATGTACCGTCGCTGGATGATGCCCGTCCGCAACTGACCCAGCGCATCATGGGTGGCCGCATCGAGAAATATGTCGGCGACCTGAAAGCCCAGGCTAAGATTCAACAGTAATCACGGCTGCCATTCAGGCACAACAAGGGATGCTGCGGCATCCCTTTTTCTTTGTCTGCGCGCCGGATGATTTGGCACCATGCCCGCCAGCACGCAGGCAACCCACTCCCGCTTCCTGCCCCGCGTCCGTGCAATAACACCAGTGGCGATCTCACCGGGCAAGCTGGCCCGGTGTGCCAATACATTCCCTGCCCTTGCCTTGCCGCCTCACGCCGTCGGGCCTAAGTAAAAACCGCAAAATACCGCGACCATTTGCCCCTGCTGGCTGCGACTGTCAAAATCTGTTTGTCATCATTTCTTCATTTTGCTGCGCGCCGGGCAGCTTGCTGCTTCGGCCAACCTTCCATGCCAAGTATTTACGATCTCAAATCCCGCTTTCAAAACTTGCTGCGTCCGCTGTTGAAATCCCTGGTCCGTAGCGGCGTCACTGCCAATCAGGTCACACTGACCGCCATGCTGGGCTCCATCGCTTACGGCCTCTGGCTATGGCTGGATTCCTCCCGGCCACTGGCCTGGCTGCTGCTGCCCTTGTTTCTGTTCCTACGCATGGCACTGAACGCCATCGACGGCATGCTGGCGCGTGAATTTGGCCAGCAATCACGTCTTGGCGGCATTCTTAACGAAGTGGGCGATGTAGTATCCGACGCCGCACTTTATCTCCCCTTTGCCGTACTGAGCACGCATCCCGCGCTGGTGGTGCTGGCCGTACTGCTGGCGCTGCTGACCGAATTCATCGGCGTGCTCGGGCCCGCGCTTGGCGCGACACGCCGTTACGACGGGCCGATGGGCAAGAGCGACCGCGCCTTCTGGTATGGCGCCTTCGCACTGCTGGTGGGCTTGATGCCCACCACCGCCGCTTACGCTGACTGGCTGTTCGGCCTCACCGCACTCCTGATGTTGCTGACTGTATTCAACCGCGCCCGCGCCATTCTGAAAGAAAGCCGCCATGTTTAAGTTGCTGTTGCCGCCACCGCTCCTGTGGGCGCTGGGCGGTGTCTTTGTCCTGCTGGTGCTGGCCAGCGTTGCCATCCGCCTGCTGGAAGCGCGCAAGCCGGAAAAAAACTGGCTGGAACTGAAACTGCGGATCAAGACCTGGTGGTGGATTGTCGGCTGCTTCTCGCTCACCCTGCTGGGCAGCGTCCCGCTGGCGCTGGTGGTATTTGCGCTGATCAGCTTCCTGGCGCTCAAGGAATACCTGACGCTGTGCGCCACGCGCACCGCAGACCACGTGGTGCTGTTCTGGGCCTATCTGAGCATTCCGCTGCAGTACTACTGGCTGGGTATTCACTGGTACGGCATGTTCATCATTTTCATCCCGGTTTACATCTTCCTGTTTGTGCCCATGCGCATGGTGCTGATTGGCGAGACGCAGGGCTTTCTTAAAGCGGCGGCCTCGCTGCAATGGGGCCTGATGATCAGCGTGTTCTGTCTGAGCCATATGGCGGCGGTGCTGACCCTGCCGCAACTGACCGGCATCGGCGTACCGGCGCAGGGGGCGATGATGCTGTTTTACCTGGTGGCACTGACCCAGTTGAACGATGTGGCGCAGTACCTGTGGGGCAAGTCCTTTGGCAAACGCAAGATTGCCCCCAAGGTATCACCCAACAAGACCCTGGCAGGGCTGCTTGGCGGCGTACTGACCACCGGCCTGCTCGGCTGGCTGCTCGGCCCCCTGCTCACACCGTTCAGTCCGCAGCATGCCGCACTGGCAGGTTTGCTGATCGGTTCCATGGGTTTTATCGGTGACATCGTGATTTCAGCGGTGAAGCGTGACATCGGCGTCAAGGATTCCGGTCGTCTACTGCCGGGCCACGGCGGCATTCTGGACCGCCTGGACTCGCTCACTTATACCGCACCGCTGTTTTTCCACTACGTACACTACCTGTACTTCTAAGCGCCTTATGAACAAGCTGCTGCGTATTCTCTTTGTCATGCTGCTGGCACGCCCGGTGGTGCGCCTGTGGCTAGGGATGACAGTACGGCATCAGGAACGGCTGCCCACCGCCGGCCCTGCCATCGTCATTGCCAACCACAACAGCCACCTGGACATTCTGGCGCTCTACAGCCTGTTTCCCTTGGGGCTGATCCCGCGCGTGCGCCCCGCCGCCGCCGCGGATTACTTTCTGAAAAACCGCTGGATGGCCTGGTTCGCCACCAATGTGGTGGGCATCATCCCGGTGGTGCGCGGCGGCGTGGGCGCTGGCCGTGACCCACTGGCCGGCTGCCGGCAGGCACTGGAAGCGGGCGAGATTCTGGTGCTGTTTCCCGAAGGCACGCGTGGTGAGCCAGAAGCGCTGTCTGAAATCAAATCCGGCATCTGGTACCTGCTACGTGATTTCCCCGACATCCCGGTCGCGCCGGTGTACCTGCACGGCCTGGGCCGGGCGATGGGCCGTGGTCAGTGGCTGCCGGTCCCCTTCTTTGTCGATGTCGCCATAGGACGCTCCCTGTGCTGGCAAGAGAACAAAGACAGCTTCCGCGCACACATTCGTGACACTTTTTTGCAGTTAAAACAAAAAACCCTGCCCGCCGAACCTGGCCCGGACAGCCACTGACAAGAAAACTGAAAGGTCTCTGCCATGCGACAAGCCCTGGAATCCCGCTTCACCAGTTTCGATGGACAAGCGCTGTTCTACCGCCACTGGCCAGCCATCACCACGCCGGCACAGCGCGCCATCCTGCTATTGCATCGCGGCCACGAGCACTCCGGTCGCTTACAGCATGTGGTGGACGAACTTGACCTAGCAGATACACCGGTATTCGCCTGGGATGCACGCGGCCACGGCCGCAACGACGGACCGCGCGGCTTCAGTCCCAGCATCGGTACCACGATTCGTGATCTGGAAGAGTTTGTCCGTCATCTGCAAGCGGAGCACGGCGTGCGGATTGACCAGTTGATCGTCATTGCGCAAAGCGTGGGCGCGGTACTGGCGGCAAGCTGGGTGCATGATTACGCGCCGCGCCTGCGCGCGCTGATCCTGGCTTCGCCGGCCTTCAAGGTAAAGCTGTACGTGCCTTTCGCTCGCCCCAGCCTGCGCCTGATGCACAAGCTGCGCGGCAATTTCTTCGTCAATTCCTATGTGAAGGCCAAGTTCCTGACCCACGATGCAGAGCGCATCGCCTCCTACAACAGCGACCCGCTGATCACCCGGCCCATCTCGGCCAACATCCTGCTGGCCCTTTACGACACCGCCGAGCGCATCATCGCCGACGCCGGTGCCATTACCGTGCCGACGCAGTTGCTGATCTCCGGCGCGGATTTCGTCGTACACAAGGCCCCGCAGGAAACCTTTTTCCAGAATCTGGGCAGCCAGTGCAAGGAGCGCCACGAGCTGCCCGGTTTCTATCACGACACACTGGGCGAGCGCGACCGCGCACTGGCCTTCGACAAGATGCGCGCTTTCATCCAGCGCGTGGAAGCCGGCGTAGCCAGACCCTCGCTGCTGGCAGCCGACCAGCACGGCTACACTGCCCAGGAATTCAATCACCTGCAACAGCCGCTGCCCGCCCTGTCGCCCAAGCGCTGGAACTTCGCCCTCACCCGCCTGACGCTGGCTACGCTGGGCCGGCTGTCCGACGGCATCCGGCTAGGCTGGCAAACCGGTTTCGATTCCGGCAGCACGCTGGACTACGTTTACCGCAACCAAGCCTCCGGCATCACGCCGCTAGGCCGGCTGGGCGACCGCGTCTATCTGGACAGCATTGGCTGGCGCGGCATCCGCCAGCGCAAACTGCACCTGCAGGAGCTGATCTCGCTGGCCGTCTCGCAATTGGAGCAAGCCGGCATGCCGGTGCGGCTGGTGGACATCGCCGCCGGCCATGGCCGCTACGTGCTGGATGCACTCTCCGGCGACGCCGACCGCGTCGAACACCTGCAACTGCGCGACTACAGCGACATCAACGTCACAGCCGGACGCAAGCTGATCGCGCAACGCGGCTTGCAAGGCAAAGCACGCTTCGATCAGGGCGATGCCTTCGACGGGGCCGATCTCGCCGCACTACAGCCACGCCCCACGCTGGCCATTGTCTCCGGCCTGTATGAACTGTTTCCCGGCAACGCCGGCATTCGCGACTCGCTGGCTGGTCTAGCCGCCGCCGTGCCGGCAGGCGGCTATCTCGTCTACACCAATCAACCCTGGCATCCCCAACTGGAGATGATTGCCCGCACGCTCACCAGCCATCGCGGCGGCAGCGACTGGGTGATGCGACGCCGCACCCAAGAAGAGATGGATCAACTGGTTGCCGCGGCGGGTTTCGAGAAAATCTGCCAGCGCATCGACGAATGGGGCATTTTCAGCGTGACCATCGCGCGCCGCCTGCACGCCACGCCGCACCAGAGGCAAACCGTGCAGGCACAAGCCACGGCATGAGCCCGCCCACCAACCGTCGCCTATGGCCCGAAGCCCTGCAGTGGCTGGCGCTGCTTGGTCCGGCTTTCTTCTTGCTATACGGGGCGGCCAATCACTACGCCGCCAGTCTGCCGCCATCGGCAGTGGGCAATATCGCCATGGACTGGGAACGGCGCATCCCGTTGTGGCCGTGGACCATCCTGCCCTACTGGAGCATCGACCTCCTCTACGGCCTGTCGCTGTTCATTTGCACCAGCCGGGAGGAGTTGCGCCGACATGCGCTGCGGCTGCTGAGCGTCACCGTGCTCTCCTGCCTGCTGTTTGCGCTGTTTCCGCTGCGCTTTGGCTTTGAGCGCCCGCCGCTGAACGGATGGGCGGGCCAGTTATTCACCCTGCTGGCTGGCTTTGATAAGCCCTTCAATCAGGCACCTTCGCTGCACATCAGCCTGCTGACGGTGTTGTGGCTACGCTATGCAGTACACACGCCGCAGCGTTGGCGCTGGCTGCTGCATGGCTGGTTCACGCTGATCGGCATATCGGTACTGACCACCTGGCAGCATCACTTTCTCGACATCCCCACCGGTTTCGCTCTGGGCATCGTCGTGTGTTATCTGCTCCCCATGCCACTGCCGCCTTATAGCCGGGTGGCTGATATCGAACAGACACGCCGCCGCCAGTTGAGCAGGCCTTATGCAGTGGGCGGGCTGGCGCTGACCCTGGCCGCCAGTTGGCTTGGCGGCTGGTACTGGCTGCTGCTTTGGCCGGCACTGAGCCTGATCCTGCTGGCAGTCGGCTATGGCTGCCATGGTGCCGGGGTATGGCAAAAAGTCGCGGGCCAGCACAGGCTGCCCGCACGCTGCCTGTTTCTGCCCTTGACGCTGTTCATGCGGCAGATACATGCCCGGTTGTTGCGTGGACATTCACATGCCAGTTTGATTGCAGACGATGTCTGGATAGGCCCGGCCATTGCTGCCCGTGAAACATGCTTTCACAGCGTGCTGGACCTGGCGGCGGAATACTGCCGTCAGGCACACCCGGCAGCGCACTATGTGGATTTGCCGCTGCTGGATTTACTCCTGCCAGATCGCGCCGGAATGCACAATGCAGTCGCACAACTGGAAACCCTGCGGCATTCCCGCCCAGGCCCGATCCTGGTCCATTGCGCACTGGGCATGAGCCGCAGCGCGGCGGTGATCATGGCCTGGCTGGTGATGACGGGACGCTGTAGCGATCTGGCGCAGGCCAAACAAATCCTGCAGGCCCAGGGCCGCAAGATTGTGCTGTCACCGCAGCAATGGCACTGGATCCAGACCTGTTGCACCCCAGGAGCCGCTCATGCTGCCTGAGACAGCAACCCTCCGCCTGCATGCCGCGGCCTTGCGCAGCACCCGCTGGCTGCTCTGGCCCGGCCCCTGCCTGCTACTGCTGGCCAGTCTTCAGGCTGGCGAATGGCGGCTACAGACCGCTTCCGCCATCGCCATGCTATTGCAAAGCTGGTTCTGCTGGCGCTTGCAATTGGATGCGGCGCTACTGGCAGCACTCGAAAATGCCCCGTCACTGACAGTCCTGGATGACACGATTAATGGCTTGTTTGGCAAAGCTGCAGCAGGACGTGACTTTGGGCAAAGACAACAAGGCATGCGGCGCTTGTTAATCCGCTTCTTCATGACAACAGCCTTGTGCTGGATACTGGCCATCTGCGCCATCATGCTACCCATGGCCTAGCAGAATGCCATCCTTCCCGCTCACCATCCCGGTCGTGGAGGGTGACAACGGACAAGCCCACCGTACAAATGGGTGATTTTGTTCAATACCGCCCAGGCCGGGCAGCCTATCTTCGAACACTCTTCCCATCCATCGAGGATAGACATGCAAGTTTTGCTCTCCATGGCCGCCTTTGCGCTGGCCGCTTCCATTTCTCCTGGCCCGGTGAATATCGTGGCATTCGGCTGCGGTGCCAGTCATGGTTTTCTGCCCAGTCTGCGTCATGTCAGTGGTGCCACCATCGGCTTTACCATTCTGTTTCTGCTGACCGGACTTGGCCTTGCCGAACTGCTCAACGGGTTGCCAGCAGCCGCCCGGCTGATCCAGTACGCCGGCGTCGCTTTTTTGCTGTACCTGGCCTGGAAGCTGGCCAGCGACCAAGGCGAACTGGGAGACGCAAGACAACGGCCATCATTCCGGCACGGTGCGCTGATGCAATGGCTGAATCCCAAGGCCTGGCTGGCCTCACTGGCCGGCATGGGTGCTTTTGCCAGCCATGGCGATGCCCTGCTGGTATGGCGTTTTGCCGCCATCTATTTTGTCATCTGCTACCTGTCGATTGCCTGCTGGGCCTGGGCCGGCGCACGCCTGCAACAGCATCTGCGCCAGCCGGCACGCATGCGCTTGTTTAACCGGCTGCTGGCATTGTTACTGGCCGGCAGCGCGCTATACCTGCTGCTGGATTGATTCAGCCAACACTGCGACAGTACTGACCGGGCGTGGCGGCCACCAGCCGCTTGAAGGTGCGCTGGAAATGCGCCTGATCGGCAAAGCCCAGGGTCTGCGCGACCTGGGCGATGGACTGGCCGCTACGCAGCAGTGTCTTGCCGCGCCTGATGCGCCTATCCAGCAGATATTCATGCGGCGTCATGTGGTAGCGCTGGCGGAAGGCGCGGATCAAATAGGAGGCGGATAAGGAGGACGCGGCGCAGATGTCCTCCAGCCTCAGGTCTGAGGCGTATTGATCGTCAATGAACTCAGCCACCCGCTGCAGCCGCCGGTGCTGCTCCGTGCTGCCGGGCGTCACGGTGTGCAGCCGGGTGTGCAACTGAGCGAAGAAGCTTGTGGCCGCTTCCTGCTTGCCCAGCGTGGCATAGTCCGCGCTCAGGCAGCGGGCCACCAGTTGCTGCAGGTCACGGAACAGCGCGGCATCCTCGCTCAAACGCGGGGAAAAACAGTGAAAATCCTGATTGGCGCTCAGCCCAATCTCATGCTGCAGCTGCGCCAGCCAGGCGGTATCCACATACAGCATGTGGTAGGACCAGGCCTGATTGGCAATCGGGTTGCAGGCATGCACTTCACCGGGGTTCATCAACACCACGCTGCCATGCGCCACCTGATAGCGGTCTTGCAGACTCAGATAGCTGCTGACACCGCCGGTGATGGCACCAATGGAAAAATGCTCGTGGGAATGGCGGGCGTAACAGACCTGGCGCCCATCCTGCACGGTGCGGATTTCCAGGAAGGGCAAGGCAGGGTCGCGCCAGAACAAGGGAGTGTGCTGGGTGTTGGTAGCGGCGTGGTCAGCAGATAGACGGGGCATCCGCTCAGCATAACGTAGCGACCGTCTGGCCGCTACGTTAATCATGCCGTGTGCATCAAAGCTGCTGTGCGTGCAGCAGGCCCTCGAAGATATCGGCCGGAACCGGCTTGCTGAACAGATAGCCCTGGCCGCAATTGCAACCTTGCTCCACCAAAAACTGACGCTGTTCGTCCAGCTCCACTCCTTCGGCCACCAGGTCCAGCCCCAGGCTGCGGGCAATCGAGATGATGGCCTGGGTGATGGCGGCATCGTCGCGGTCCTGGTGCAGGTCCATGATGAAGCTCTGGTCGATTTTCAGGCCGCGCACCGGCAGGCGCTTGAGATAGGACAGGCTAGAATAACCAGTGCCGAAATCGTCAATGGAAAGATAGATGCCCAGCGCCTGCAGCCGGTGCAGCACTTCCACCATGCCACTGTCTTCATCCATGGCCACGCTTTCGGTGATTTCCAGCTCCAGCGCGCTGCTGGGCAGGTCATAGCGTTCCAGCATACTGGCTACGGTATCGACAATGCTGGAATATTTCAGCTGCCTGCCAGACACATTCACTGCAATGCGCCCTTGCAACAGCCCGGCATCACGCCAGCGGCGGATGGAGGCACAGCTGCTATCCAGCACCCACTCGCCAATGCTGGTAATCAGCGAACTTTCTTCGGCAATCGGAATGAACTGGGCGGGTGAAATCAGCCCCATGTCCGGGTGCCGCCAGCGCAACAAGGCCTCGGCACCGATAATGCGGCCGGATGACAGCTCCACCTTGGGCTGATACCACACCTCCAGCTCGTCCTGCGCCAGTGCGCGGTGCAGGCTGTATTCCATTTTCAGCCGTTCTATCGCCCGGGCATTCATGTCCGCCGTGTAGAACTGGAAATTGTTCTTGCCGCGCTCCTTGGCCCGGTACATGGCGGTGTCGGCATTCACCAGCAGGGCATCGGCCATGGCACCGTCTTCCGGGAACATGCTGATGCCAATGCTGGCAGAAATGAACACCCCCTGCCCGGCCACGGTGGATTCGGCGGAAATGGCATCCAGAATGCTCTGCGCCCGGCTGGCCACCTGTTGTACGGTAACGATGTTTTCCAGCAGCACGGTGAATTCATCACCGGACAGCCTGGACACGGTGGACAGGCTGGGCGCAATGCGCTGCAGCTCGCTGGCAATACGCACCAGCAACTCATCCCCGGCATGGTGGCCCAGGGTGTCGTTTACCATCTTGAAGCGGTCAAGATCGATAAACAGCAAGGCAAAGCGGCGATCATACTGGCGCGCTTGCTCCACCGCCGACTGCAGTTTTTCGATGAACAGGGTGCGGTTGGGCAGGCCGGTGAGCGCATCATGGTTGGCCAGAAAATGCAGCCGTTCCTCGGCCTGCTTACGCTGGGTGATATCGGAAAAAACCGCCACGTAATGCAGGCACTCACCAAGCTCGTCCCGGATGGCGGTAATGCTGAGGTGTTCGGTGTACAGCAGGCCGTTCTTGCGGCGGTTCACCACCTCGCCTTGCCAGGAGCCATCATTGCGCAGGCAACGCCACAGGTATTCGTAGAACTCGGGCGACTGTTTGCCGGATTTGAGCAGCGCCGGCGTCTTGCCGATGGCCTCTTCGCGGCTGTAACCGGTGATGCGGGTGAATGCCGGGTTGACCGACTGGATAAAGCCATTGCCATCCGTAATGACAATGCCTTCCATGGTGGCTTCAAACACCTTGTCCGCCAACAGCAGGCTTTGGCGCGACTGAATCAGCGCCTCATCGCGCTCGCGCAGCGCACCGTGCAGTTCCAGCAGGAATTCGTGCTCTATGCTCTGGATGATTTCCCGGAAGCCAACAATATGCACCAGCCGCTCTTCGGCATCAAAAACTGCCAGATGGCGGATTTGGTGCTGCAAGATCACGCGCCGGGCCTGCAACAGGCTGGTGCTGACCGAAACCCCGATCACCGGGCGGGTACAGATTTCGCCCAGTTCGGCATGACCACGGCCAGAAGCCACCAGCCCCACGACGTCGCGCTGGGTGAGAATGCCATAGCTGCCATCGGCAAACTGCACGCCAATAGCGGTCAGTTCCTGCTCACGCATGTTGCCCAGTGCTGCCGCCAGGCTATCACTGGACTGCAGCACCACGGCGGGGCGGGCCTGAATGCCATCCAGCCGTTTCAGGCCGAGAAAGGCCTCGGTCCCCTGACACAGCACGACATCGGACAACGATACCAGCCCGATAACTTCACCCTGTTTTTCCACCAGGGCGTGACGGATGCAATTACTGCGAAAGCGCCCCACCACATCGTGCACGCTCATGTGATGCGGCATGGTCACCACCGGGGTACTCATAACGTCTCGTATGGGCAGGCAGCGGGAAGCCTCGTCGGTCAGGTCGATCGACAGCGCATCGGTTTCGGTCCAGATACCAACGGCCTGTCCGGGAGCGGAGAACACCACGATGGAGCCGCAGCCGCTCTCCATCATCATGGCTGCCGCTTCGTGAACCAGGGTCTCCGGTGTGCAACTGAGAATATCAGTCGAGGCAATTTGCTCTATGGGCTGCATCAGCGGAGACATCATCGAACACCTGTAAGCGATTTACTGTTCATTACAGCAGCATTATACATTTTCTACTTAATACCCTATAGCTGACATCAGCATTTTATTCATGGCGCATGCCAGCGTTTTATTTTCCACTTTGCCGCAAAACTGCAAACAAAGTTTACAGCACATTTTCCAGGCTGCATGGCAAACCCCTGTTTTAACAATATTTTTCATGCCGATAACCCTGGCACGGAAATTGAAAACCAGGAACAGGTTGCAACACAGCCAGCCTGTCCGGACAGATCACTAAAAACGCAGATCCGGCACAACAAGAAAACACACATAATGCCATATGCATGGCATGGAGGAGCGTAAACACATGGAGACTTTCTATCAAGCCATGCGTCGCCAGGGCGTGACACGGCGCAGCTTTCTGAAGTTCTGCAGCCTGACCGCCACCTCGCTGGGCCTGGGCTCGGCTTTTGTCCCCCGCATTGCCTACGCACTGGAAACCAAACCGCGTGTGCCGGTGATCTGGCTGCACGGCCTGGAATGCACCTGTTGTACCGAGTCCTTCATCCGCTCGGCACACCCGCTGGCCAAAGACGCCATCCTGTCGCTGATCTCGCTGGATTACGACGACACCATCATGGCCGCTGCCGGTCATCAGGCCGAAGCCATTCTTGACGACCTGATCAAGAACCACAAAGGCAATTACATCGTGGCCGTGGAAGGCAACCCGCCACTTAATGAAGACGGCATGTACTGCTTCCCCGGTGGCGAACCCTTTGTGGAAAAACTCAAGCGCGTATCGGCCGATGCCAAGGCGCTGATCGCCTGGGGTTCCTGTGCCAGCTGGGGCTGTGTGCAGGCCGCCAAGCCCAACCCCACCCGCGCCACCCCGGTACACCAGGTGATTCTGGACAAGCCGGTGATCAAGGTGCCGGGCTGTCCGCCGATTCCGGAAGTGATGGCTGCCGTCATCACCTATATGGTGACCTTCGACAAGATTCCGGAACTGGACCGCCAGGGCCGGCCCAAGATGTTCTACGGCCAGCGCATCCATGATAAATGCTATCGCCGCCCGCACTTTGACGCCGGTCAGTTTGTCGAGAACTGGGACGACGAGGGCGCGCGCAAGGGCTACTGTCTGTACAAGATGGGCTGCAAAGGCCCCACGACTTACAACGCCTGTTCCACCGTACGCTGGAACGACGGCGTGTCCTTCCCCATCCAGTCCGGTCACGGTTGTATCGGCTGTTCGGAAGAAGGCTTCTGGGACAAGGGTTCCTTCTACGACCGTGTCACCTCGATTCCGCAATTCGGTGTGGAAGCCAATGCCGACAAGATCGGCTTTGCCGTGGCCGGTACCGCCGGGGCGGCCATTGCCGCCCATGCCGCCGTCAGCGCCATCAAGAGCACCATGCTGAAAAAGCAGGACCTGCAGCCGCTGGATGCCGCCGCACCCGCCGAGAATAAAGACAAGAACGAGGAGAAAGTCTGATGTCCTACCAGACCCAAGGTTTTACCCTGGATAATAGCGGCCGCCGCGTGGTGGTGGACCCGGTCACCCGTATCGAAGGCCATCTGCGCTGCGAAGTGAACATCGACAGCAACAACATCATCACCAATGCCGTGTCCACCGGCACCATGTGGCGCGGCCTGGAAGTGATTCTCAAGGGCCGCGACCCGCGTGACGCCTGGGCCTTTGTCGAGCGCATCTGCGGGGTATGTACCGGCACCCACGCACTGACCTCGGTGCGCGCGGTGGAAGACGCGCTGAAGATCAAGATTCCGGACAATGCCAACCTGATCCGCAACCTGATGCAGGCCACGCTGTATGTGCATGACCACCTGGTGCACTTTTACCATCTGCATGCGCTGGACTGGGTGGACGTGGTGTCCGCGCTCAAGGCCGACCCGAAAAAAACCAGCGAGCTGGCACAGAGCATTTCCGACTGGCCGCTGTCCAGCCCCGGTTATTTCCGTGACCTGCAATCGCGGCTGAAGCGCTTTGTCGAATCCGGCCAGCTGGGCCCCTTCCGCAATGGCTACTGGGGCCACCCGGCGATGAAACTGCCGCCGGAAGCCAACCTGATGGCCGTGGCCCACTATCTGGAAGCGCTGGATTTCCAGAAAGACATCGTCAAGATCCACACCATCTTCGGTGGCAAGAACCCTCACCCCAACTGGCTGGTGGGTGGCATGCCCTGCGCCATCAATATCGATGACGTGGGCGCGGTGGGTGCCATCAATATGGAGCGGCTGAATCTGGTGTCCAGCATCATCGACCGCACCATCACCTTCTGCGAGCAGGTTTACATTCCGGACGTGATCGCCATTGCCGGCTTCTACAAGGACTGGGCGTCCATCGGCGGCGGCCTGGCCAGCCAGAGCGTGATGTCCTACGGCGACTTCCCCGACCATGCCAATGACTACAGCGAAAGCAGCCTGCTGCTGCCGCGTGGTGCCATCATCAACGGCAAGTTCAACGAAATCCACCCGATCGACCTGTACGCCCCGGATGAAATCCAGGAGTTCGTCACCCACAGCTGGTACAGCTATGGCGACGACAGCAAGGGCCTGCACCCCTTCGACGGCATCACCGCGCCCAAATTCGAACTGGGTGCCAATCACAAGGGAACCAAGACCCGTATCGAGCAGCTGGACGAATCGGCCAAGTATTCCTGGATCAAGTCGCCGCGCTGGAAGGGCCACGCCATGGAAGTAGGCCCGCTGGCACGCTACCTGATTGGCTACCACCAGAACAAGCCGGAGTTCAAGGAGCCGATCGACAAGCTGCTGCACACGCTGGGCGCACCCAAGGAAGCCTTGTTCTCCACCCTGGGCCGTACCGCCGCACGTGCGCTGGAGTCGTCCTGGGCGGCCAACAAAATGCGCTACTTCTTCGACCGCCTCATCACCAATATCAAGAATGGCGACACCGCGACTGCCAATGTGGAGAAATGGGACCCAGCCAGCTGGCCGGCAGCCGCCAAGGGCGTGGGCTTTACCGAAGCCCCGCGCGGCGCGCTGGGCCACTGGCTGAAGATTGCCGACACCCGCATCGACAGCTACCAGTGCGTGGTTCCCACCACCTGGAATGCCGGTCCGCGTGACGCCAAGGGCCAGATCGGCGCATACGAAGCCTCGCTGATGGGTACCAGGATGGCGGTGCCGGATCAGCCGCTGGAAATCCTGCGCACCCTGCACAGCTTCGACCCCTGCCTGGCCTGCTCCACCCATGTGATTGGCGAGGACGGCGGCGAGCTGGTAAGTGTGAAAGTACGTTGAGTTCGTCGCGTCCGTCCGCCCGGCGGCACCCCCTGCCAGGCAAACGGCACGACGATTGACCAGTCGGCATGGCCCTGCTCCCCCCGCAGGCCGTACCGGCGAACTTCCTGATCGTCCGCCACGCTGGCCGGAGTGCCCATCACTCCCGGGATGGCCGGCAGCGTGGCGGTACGGCGGGAAAACAGGAGATTCAACATGAAAAGCTACGGCTTCGACGGCAACGCCCCGCAGGGCATAGGCCGCAAGGTCACGTCGGTTTATGTATACGAGGCACCGGTACGCCTGTGGCACTGGGTCACCGTGCTATGCATCATCACCCTGTCGGTCACCGGCTACCTGATCGGCAAACCCTTGCCTTCGGTTCCGGGTGAGGCCACCTTCAACTTTGTCATGGGCTATATCCGCTTTGCCCATTTCACCGCTGGCTACATCCTGGCCATCGGCCTGATCGGCCGTCTGTACTGGGCGCTGGTGGGTAATCACCATGCGCGCGAGATCATTCTGGTGCCGGTATGGGACAAGAGCTGGTGGAAGGAATTTTTCTTTGAAGTGCGCTGGTATCTGTTCCTGGAGCGCTATCCGAAAAAATACATCGGCCACAACCCGGTGGGACAAATCGCCATGGCCACTTTCCTGTGGGCGGCGGTGTTCATGTGCTTTACCGGCTTTGCCCTGTACGGCGAAGGCCTGGGCACCAAGAGCTGGGCCTACCAGGGCTTTGGCTGGGTGATCTCCGCCTTTGGCGGCAACAGCCTCACCGTGCATAACTGGCACCGGCTGGGCATGTGGTCCATCCTCCTGTTCGTAATGATTCACGTGTATGCAGCCATCCGCGAGGACATCATGTCCAAGCAGAGCATGGTGTCGACCATGATCAGCGGTTTCCGCATGTTCAAGGACTAGCCCAGGAAAACGTCAGCGCCTGCTTGCCGGACTCAGCCTACTGTCTGCATCGGCGCGCCTTGTCACTGACGTTTTCATTTTCCTGACAAGACCGCGGGATTCGTCGAACTGCCGCCAGCACACGCTGGCGGCAAAGCAACGCAGCCCAACACTCCATCCCGACCAACACCATGTCCACTCCGCTCGTCAGTGCCCGCACCCCGCTGCATCCCGGCCGCTTTCTGGACAGCCGCTTTCTGGCACCCTCCGGCATGAGCCAGACCGATGCCGCACGGCGGCTGGGCATCTCGCGGCGCAGGCTCAACGAACTGATTGGCGGCAAGCGCGGCATCAGCCCGGATACTGCCATCCGGCTGGCCTGCGTGTTCGGCCAGGACGCACAGTTCTGGATGGCGCTGCAAAGCGCCTGGGACCTGGCGCAGGCCCGCCGCCAGCTAAGGCAAGCACGTCGCGTTTAAACCTTGCGTCGCAGCTGATGCAAGCTTGCACTGCGTTGCCATCCACGACCCGTGCTCGTACACCATGCCCCGCCTGGCCCCGCTCGCCTTACCCCCATGTTTCTTGCCTTCCCACCCGCAGCACTAGATAATCCCCTCCGTGCCGTTCAATAGCGGCACCGGGATTGGCGTCCCGAGCTTCCCGGACTGCTACGCGCTTGCGTACCAGTCCGCACACCATTGCTTTGCCTTTTTTATGGCGGGCCATGGTGGGAGCCTCTTTTGAGGCGCCGGGAAGGAAGCCGGTAACGCCAATCCCGCCATGCGCCTGCCACCCGCGATTGGCGTCGTAGGGAGCAGATTCCAGCTGCTTTCTGGAGCCTTCTGATGCGTATCTTCCTATCCTGTATTGCACCGCTTACCGGCTTAAGCAGGTCTTCCACCACCCCGTCGTTGCTCTATATACCATCTCAGGAGCAACGCCCATGACACACCAAACCACCACACCCGTCCTCCCCCTGATGCGCCAACACATCGTACTGCTGCAAGCCATGCTCCAGCAGGACCGCTTTGCCGCGCTGCGCAGCCCGGCGCAGGAGTTGGCACGTGGTTTTGATCAGCTGGAATCCGCATTGCGGGAGCAGGCCCAGACGCTGGAGGCGGTGTTGGCCTTGCTTGCCCTGCACCCGTCTGATGCCTATCGCAGGCACTTGATGCAGGGCTTGCTGGGTTTGCAGCAACAACAGCAATTGCTGGCTTAAACCCGCGTAGTCACCCGTGCAGAACAGCCCGGCTATTTAATGGATAGGCGGGCTGTTGGCTTGAGGCTTTTTATTCAATAGCGGCGTGCCTTGCATCCGGTCCCGGAAAACGTCCGTATCATCATCGACCTGATCAGCCTGAGTGCCACCATCAAGCTGGTGGAAGCCTACGGCGGCAACAACTGCCTGGAACTGGGCCATAACGCCACCGTCAACAAGGTGCTGGTGCCTAAATACCGGCTGTGTGACAGGAGGATTGAGGAAATTCTGGATAAGGAGGATGACCTTGCACCACCAAGTGATACCGGGCAAGTATCGTTGCTCTGAATAAAAAATGGCCCGAACAGGGCCATTCTCACTTCGACTTAACTATTCCAACGGCTCACACAATCAACAGAAAAACTAAAATACTCCATTTTTTTCAACAACCTAAAGCAAGCTTTATTATTAAAAAACCCTAAAACAATTAAATCACACTTCAAATTCCACAAATTTACTTTCAACTTCACCATACTCTTCGCATATGATTTTAATGATAACACTATGCTTACCACTAAATAAGAAACACATCTTGTATCTATCAGAAAAAATCTTACTTCGCGTATGAAGCAACTCATCCATCTTAATGGTAACCTTTCCACCATCTAACCACATATCCCAATCCCTATTAATTTTTGGCATTTTGGGGATAATACTTGCACTCGGGGAGATCGCCGACCTTGCATTAAATAGATTATCTAAAATACCTTGACGTTTCTTGTCATACAAATCCAAGCCTCCCACTCTAGCACCATAATATTTAGCCCTAGCACGCTCCAGAGGATTTTTCGGAATAGGACTTACTGGCATCGAAAATTCTTTATTACCATCAAAAACAAAAATGCCAGGCGAAAACACAACATCCACATAAAGATTATTAGCCTTCGACGTACCCACATTAGAGACTTTAATAACAAGTGGCATCGAGTTATTTTTTATTTTGAAAATTCTCTCACATTCACTATTATATCTATCCAACTCATCTTGCTCCGGAATTGAATTATTATACAATTCCAAGTCATCGCCTGAAACGTAATCTCTTAGAAATAGATCCACATCTTCAGGCCCAATAGGCACCACCATTTCAACTGGCACATAAGAAGATAAGGCACCATCAAAAGCAGGGGGCTTCACCATCACATCTATGATCGGTGACTTTAATGATAGCTTTGACTCCAACTCCATCAACCTATCTCTCAAATCTCTATTTTCCTTACTCAAAGCTGTTAATTCATTCGACAAAGCCTCTTCATTTCCTGCATTACTGCCTCTAACCCATCCAATGCCAGGCTTTTGCATGATTTGCTTCATCAATGAGATAGAAACACTCTTAACAAGCTGATCTTTTGTCTCCCAAAACTGAGCCATTTTTGAGTTAGTCAACACCATTTCTCTAAATTTACAAATCTCTGAAAGATCATCATCTCTCTTCTCTTTTGACAATGGCACTGTATCGTTCATAACAAAAGCAAGGATTGGTATTTTTTTCTCCAAAGCATATTGATATTCCTTCTGAGTAAAGCTAATACCATCAGATGTTTTTGTTCCATACCTCAACCCGAGAACAAGAATATAATAATCACTAACCTCAATTGTTCTTCTTATAATTTCCCACTGATCCTCATCCTCTGCACTGAACATTTCCATGCCAATTGGAATATTATACATCTCCAACACAGCCTTAATAATGCCTTCTCGCTCATCCACCAAGTCAGAATACGTCGAGCTAAGAAACACCTGATATTTAGTAGCTTTCAAAACATTTTCCTTTCAATGTACATAAATACAATTTCACAAGCTCACACCCTATCAAAACAACCCTAATTTCCAAAACAAAATCCACACCCAATTACTCACAAAAGCCTTAAGAAACAACCAGCAATTATTGTAGCCATATAACCTTATCATTAAAAGCAGCCACATTAAAATCACTCCCTACCGTGATCCTGCTGTGCCCGACGCTTGTACCAAACCCCTTCCCGATCTTCCCTCCTCCTAACTTTCCCTACGATTTGCCTCATGTCCTGCATGAGGAAATATCGTGTCCCGCACCATCAATCTGATCGTCATCCACTCCTCCGCCAACCCCAATGGCAAGGTACTTGGCTCTGCGTCCAGGACTGCCGCAGCCTGCATTGACCAGTGGCATGCCCAACGCAGTTTTCACCGCCAGCCGGCCGCCATTCCCGAATCAGCCATGTCCATTACCGGGAACGCTTCCATTCACGGCAGCTACCTGATCACTACTGGTTAGATGGTTTGCACTTTTACTTTCCATTTGCCAGGTCTATGTCCTTGCATTACGTATGGAATAAGCGCCAAACCTCTGATCCAGCACATATTCCCTGCAAGTCCGGCACTGGCATGAATCTTGATCTGTAACCCACTCCGTTACAGGGCCATCACAGCATGCAAACCGACAACATCATCATCATGGGGCTGGGCAATCTGCTCTGGGCTGACGAAGGCTTTGGCGTTCGCGCCGCCGAGCAGCTGTTTGCCCGCTATCAGTTACCTGCCAACGTCGACGTGGTGGACGGTGGCACCCAAGGCCTGTTGCTGCTGCCCTATGTGGAAGCAGCGGACCGGCTGATCCTGTTTGACGCCATCGACTTTGGCCTCACGCCCGGCACGCTCAAGGTGTACCGCGACGATGCGGTGCCGGCCTATCTCACCGCCAAGAAAATGAGCCTGCACCAGACCGGCTTTTCCGAGGTGCTGGCGCTGGCCGATCTCAAGGGCAATCTGCCGGTGGATATCGTGCTGATCGGCGTGCAGCCGGTGCAACTGGAAGACTATGGCGGCAGCCTGACCAACGCGGTACGCGCGCAGCTGGAACCGGCCATCGCGCTGGCCGTGCAGCAGTTGCAGGACTGGGGCGTCAGCCTGTCACCCCGCCAGGACGGAGACCGGCTGAATCACGCCAGTCTGGACATGCAGCGCTATGAAGACGAGCGCCCGTCCGCCGAACTGGCCTGCCGCATCGGCGACGACCGCGTGCTGCAAGGAGAAGGCTGATGTGTCTGGGCATTCCCATGCAAGTGGAACGCTGTCACGAACTGGTGGCCGACTGTCAGCACGCCGGGCAATGGCAAACGGTGGACCTGTCGCTGGTGGGCGCGGTACAGCCCGGTGACTGGCTGCTGGTATTCATGGGCGCGGCACGCGAGGTGCTAAGCGCCGAACGTGCAGCCGACATCCTGGATGCGCTGGCTGCACTGGATGCCGCCATGAATGGCCGTTTCGACCCGGCCATCCACCTGGCCGATCTCAACCAGCGCGAACCGCAACTGCCGCCGCATCTGCAAGCCCAATTCGATGCACAAAGGAAACCCTCCTGATGGACTCCCAGCAAGACATTCTGCTGCAGCGGCTGGCCTTCACCAGCTACATGCAAACTGATGCCGCCAGCCTCGACAGCCTGGCAAGTGCAACGCAAAACCTGATCGTGATGCTGAATGCCGACCCGGTGAAATATCCCGAGGTGCTGGACAATGTGGTGATCGTGCCGGAAGTTCTGCGCGAATTCCCCGCCGACACCTTCCGCGTGGCCTATGCCGACCTGCCGGCCAGCCAGGCCATCGCCAAACGCTTTGGCATCCTGAAATTCCCGGCCCTGCTGTTTCTGCGGCAGGGTGAATACGTGGGCATCATCGCCGGTCTGCAAGACTGGCCGGACATCGTGCACAGCTTTGCCGACAAGCTGACCGCCCCCACCCGTCGCCCGCCCTCGGTCGGCATTCCGGTCACCAGTGCCAGCAGCGAGAAAGGTTGCGCATGAACATCAAACCCTTCCCCGTCGCCGTGGTGGGCCTGGGCCCCGGTTCGCAACCGGAAGACCCGGACCTGGCCTACATGCCGCTGCCGCGTGAAATCGACAGCTTCGACCAGCCCTCCCTGCCCACCTCGGAAGAGGTGGAACACCTGCATGCCGCCAAACAGGTGATTGCCGAGCTGATTACCCAGTTGCAAGGCTACAAGGGCGATGCCGAGGTTTACCCGGTGCAGGACATCAGCCAGCTTGACGCCGCCAACCGTCAGCTGATCAACCAGCTACTGGGCGAAGGCGAAGTGTCCTGTCGGGTGAAGCTGCTGGACGGACGCGAACTGGACATGCAGGAATCGGTATTCGCCGGCATCTGGCGTGTACTGGAAAGCAGTGCCGATGGCCAGCTGCTGGCCGACCGCATTGAAGCCTGCCCGATTCCCGCCGCCGTATGGCAGGCCGCTCGCGCGTTTGGCAAAGGTGAGCTGGACATCCCCACCCTGCCCGACCAGCTGATGAACGCCGGGCCGGTACTGACCGAAATTGCCGCCGCCATGCAAAACCCCGGCAGCGAGGCCCATATCATCAACTTTTCCTTGCTGCCGATGAGCCCGGCCGACATGGACTGCCTGGATGCCATCCTGGGGCCGGGCAATAGCGGGGTGTTTTCCCGTGGCTATGGCAAATGCCGCATCATGGCCACCTCGCTCGCCAATGTCTGGCGCGTGCAGTACTTCAACGGCATGAACAGCATCTTGCTGGATACGCTGGAAATCACCCGTATTCCGGAAGTGGCCTTGGCCTCGGAGGACGATCTGGCTGACTCGCTGGACCGCCTGCAAGAAGCATGGCAGTGGTTGCAAGGGGAATACTGATGGACGGGCGCTTCGAAGGCTCCTATCTGGGGCGCGACGCCAGCCTTGCGGACGATGCACGCATGGAATGCAAGATCTGCTGGTGGGTGTACGACCCGGCCCAGGGCGACGATGTGTGGCAGATTCCGCCCGGCACGCCGTTTTCCGCCCTGCCGGACCACTGGCGCTGCCCGGTGTGCGATGGCGCACGTGACCAGTTCATGGTGCTGGACACACCGGCATGAACCCTGCCCAGACCCCCGGCCCCGGGCTGGAAAGCCTGTTCCGCCAGATTGCCGACACACGCATGCAGGGCATTCCCATCCTCAATCCGGCGCTACAGGTGCAAGCCATCGGCTTCCGGCAGTGGGACGGCCCACACGGCCAGCTATGGGTGGGCGTGCTGCTGACCCCCTGGTTCATGAACCTGTTGCTGCTGCCCGCCGCAGCCGACAGCCTGCCGCCGGTGCCACCCGGGGGCGAGGTGGTGGTGCCACTGCCGGGTGACGCCCTGCCCTTCATGGCTGGGCATGAAGCCGCACTGGGCGACTACCGGCTGTGCTCGCTGTTTTCGCCGGTGCTGCAATTTGCCGATCAGGCCAGCGCCTGCAGCACGGCAGAAGAAGTGCTCAAGCTATTGTTTCCACCGGCACAGCCCGCCGCACCGGATATGTCGCGCCGCCGCCTGTTTGGACTGGGCCGATGACAGCCGATCAGATCCGTATTCATCTGAGCCAGAACAAGGACAGGAGCGCTGCCGTCAGCGTAAGCTGGCCACGCCGTGAAGCCGAGCGGCTGTTCATTGGCCAGCCCGCTGCGCAAGCCATTGCCATGACCCCGCTGCTGTTTTCCCTGTGCGCCCAGGCCCAAAGCCTGGCCGCCAGACTGGTACTGCAGCAGGCAGGCGGGCAACACGCCAGGGCAAGCGATGCCGAGCGTGCCACGCTGACACTGGAAGCCACGCGCGAAACCCTGCGCAAGCTGCTGCTGGACTGGTCGCAGGCATTTGACGGCGCACCGGCGGCGGCACAGTGGACCGCTCAATGGCGAACCGCACAGGACTTGCCTGCGCTGCGCAAGCTGGCCGAAGCCTTTGTCTACGGCGAAGACTGCCAGCACTGGCTGCAACGCGGGGAAGACGGCTGGCTGGACTGGTTGATGCATGGCGATACCGCCCCGGCGTGCTGGCTGCGCCTGCTGGATCAGGCACAGCCCGGCTGTACCCTGCTGCCACCGCTTGGCGCAGGCATGCTGGCCGACAATCTGGCCGACTGGCTGCGCCCCGGCGGGCCGGTGTGGCAGGGACAAGCGCGCGAGGTGAGCGCACTGGCGCGCGAGGCGGAGCAACTGCCCGGCTTGCTGCAACAAGGTCTGTACCCGCGTGCACGGCTGCTGGCCCGGCTGCTGCAACTGGCGCGCTGGCTGAATGGCAGCCAGCTGCAAGCCAGCGCCGCCAGCCTGCCCGATGGCGCACTGGCGCTGGTGGACACCGCACGCGGGCCGCTGCTGCATCTGGCGGCACTGGATGAAAATGGCCGCATCAGCCGTTACCGGGTGCTGCCGCCCACGCTGTGGCATGCGCACCCGGAAGGGGTATTGCGGGTAAGCCTGGGTTTTCTGGCGGCAGCGTCTGACGCAGAATGGCAGCGCCAGATCAGCCTGATCGACCCCTGTGTGGCATACAGTGTGAGCAAGGAAACCGAATATGCATGAAATGTCACTGGCCGAGGGCATCATCCAGTTGCTGGAAGGCCAGGCTAAGGCCCAGGACTTCCAGCGGGTAAAACAGGTATGGCTGAGCATAGGCGAGCTGGCCGGGGTGGAAGTGGAAGCACTGGATTTTTGCCTGGAAGTGGTCAGCCGCGACACGCTGGCCGATGGCGCACGCTTTCACTTTGTGCGCCAGCCCGGTGAAGGCTGGTGCCTGGCTTGCAGCCAGCAGGTGGCCATCCACGCCCGCTTCGATGCCTGTCCGCTATGCGGCAAGCATCAGGTGCAAGTGACCGGTGGCGATGAAATGCGCGTCAGCGAACTGGAAGTGGAATAAGCCCCGCACCATGAATACCGGCCAGCGGCCACAGGCCGCAGCCATCAGAATGAAAAACAAGGAGAGGCAGCAATGTGTACCGTTTGCGGCTGCAGCAAAGGCAATGTCAAGATTGAAGGCCGGACTCCCGGCGGCGTGAAGTTTCCCTATCGTCCGCACCATGCGCACTCTCATGATCATGGCCATTCCCACGACCACGACCACGACCACGACCACGACCACGACCACGACCACGACCAGCATCATCATGCCCAGCCCGTGCCAGCCGCAACGGCGCACGCTGGGCAGGAATACCAGCCCACGCTCAGCCAGCAGGCGGGCGGTGCGGCGCTGCATTACGGTCAGGGTGCCGCCCATGCCCATGCGCCGGGCCTGAGCCAGGCGCGCATGGTGAAGATAGAGCAGGACATCCTGTCCAAGAACGATGGCTATGCCGCGCAAAACCGCCAGTGGCTGCGCGACCGTGGCATTTTTGCGCTCAATCTGGTGTCCAGCCCCGGTTCGGGCAAAACCACCCTGCTGGCCGAAACCATCCGCCAACTGGGCAGCGACACCCTGGTGTACGTGGTGGAAGGCGACCAGCAAACCAGCAACGATGCCGAGCGCATCCGCGCTGCCGGCGCGCCCGCCATCCAGATCAACACCGGCAAGGGCTGCCATCTGGACGCCCACATGGTGGGCCAGGCGCTGGAACAGCTGAACCCGGCCGATGACAGCCTGTTGCTGATCGAAAACGTGGGCAATCTGGTATGCCCGGCGGCTTTCGATCTGGGTGAGGCGCACAAGGTGGCCATCCTGTCCGTTACCGAGGGTGAGGACAAACCGCTGAAGTACCCGGACATGTTTGCCGCCGCCGACATCATGCTGCTGACCAAGATCGACCTGCTGCGTCATCTGGATTTCGATGTCGACGTATGCATTGCCAACGCCCGTCGCATCAACCCCAAAATCAAGGTTTTGCAGCTGTCCAGCAAGAGCGGCGACGGCATGGACGTATGGGTGGACTGGCTGCTGCTGGAAATGAACGATGCCCAGTTGGTAAAACAGCGCGAAGTGGCCCGCCTGCGCCAGCAGATTGCCGCACTGGAACAACAGCTGCAGGAGCGCCGCTGAATCATGCCGACACAACGCTTGCGACTGGCCATCCGCGGCCGGGTTCAGGGAGTGGGCTTCCGCCCCTTCATCTGGCGTACCGCCCAGGCGGAAGGCCTGTCCGGCTTTGTACTCAACACCGGAGAAGGCGTCACCATCGAACTGCAGGGCAGCAGCAGCCAGCTGGATGCCTTCCAACTGCATCTGCAACAGGATTTGCCGCCGCTGGCCCAGATCGACAGCATGCAGCAAAGCCTGCTTGACCCGTTGCCGGATGAAGACGACTTTGAAATCCGCAGCAGCAGTGGCAGCACCACCCAGGCCCGTCTGCCGGCAGACAGCGCCACCTGTCCGGCCTGCCTCGCCGAGCTGTTCGACCCGGCCAATCGCCGCTATCGCTACGCCTTCATCAACTGTACCGATTGCGGCCCGCGCTACACCGTTACTCACCGCCTGCCCTACGACCGCGCCAACACCAGCATGCTGCCCTTTTTGCTGTGTCCGTCCTGTCGCAGCGAATACCAAAGCCCGCACAGCCGCCGCTTTCATGCCGAGCCCACCGCCTGTCCGGACTGCGGCCCGCAGATGCAACTGACCGACCGCTTTGGCATCTCTCTCAATGGTGATCCGCTGCATGGTGCCTGGCAGATCCTGCGCATGGGCCGCAGCATTGCCATGAAAGGGCTGGGTGGTTTTCATCTGGTATGCGATGCCACCAATCCGGAAGCAGTAGCGCGGCTGCGCCAGCTCAAGCATCGCCCCGGCAAACCGCTGGCGGTAATGGCACTGAATGTGGAATCGGTGCGGGCATTTTGTGAAGTCAGCCCGCAGGAAGCCGCCTGGCTGCAACGCCCGGAACGGCCCATCGTGCTGCTGCAAAAAAAACCGGAAGCCGACCAACTGATGCCGGACATCGCACCCGGCATTGCCGCCATCGGCGTGATGCTGCCCTATACCCCGCTGCAATGGCTGCTGTTTCACGAAGCGCTGGGCCGACCGCAAGGTGAGCAATGGCGCGAGCAAGCCTGTGAGCGCATCTGGGTGATGACCAGTGCCAATCTGTCCGGCGAACCGATTGTCACCAGCAATCAGGAAGCGCGCGAACGGCTGAACAAGGTGGCCGACGTGTTCCTGCTGCACAACCGCAGCATCGTCACCCGCTGCGACGACAGCGTACTGGCATTGCAGGACGATCAGCCGCTGTTCTACCGCCGGGCGCGCGGCTTTGTACCAGACCCGCTGCCACTGGCCGATAGCGGGCCGGACGTGCTGGCGCTGGGCGCTTACCTCAAGACCACCGCCACCGTGCTGCGCGGCGACGAAGCCTTTGTGTCGCAACATGTGGGCGACCTGGACCACCCGCTTAGCTGCGAAGCACTGGAACAGACCGCCCAGCACCTGCTGGACCTCACCGGCGTCAGCCCGCAGGCCATTGCCTGTGATTTGCAGCCGGACAGCTTTTCCAGCCAGTTGGCGCAGCAATGGTCGCAACAGCTGGGCATTCCCTTGCTACCGGTACAACACCACCATGCCCATCTGGCCGCTGTCATGGCCGAACAGGGCCTGCAAGGCCCGTTGCTGGGGCTGGCGCTGGACGGTTACGGCCTGGGCAAGAACGGCGGTGCCTGGGGCGGCGAGCTGATGATGCTGGAAGGTGCCAGTTGCGAGCGCATCGGCCACATCACCCCCTTGCCGCTGCCCGGTGGCGACAAGGCCGCCCGTGAACCATGGCGCATGGCCGTGGGCTTGTGGCACAGGCTGGCCGGCGAGCTGCCCTTGCCGCAGCACCTGAGCGAGCGCCCCGGCCTGCCCATGCTGTTGCGCCAGCTGGAAACCGGGCTCAACTGTCCAGACACCACCAGTATGGGGCGCTGGTTTGATGCAGTTGCCGGCCTGGCCGGCATCTGTCCGGAGCAAAGCTTCGAGAGCGAGGCCGCGCAAAAGCTGGAGGCGCTGACTGCACCCTGCGCACCGCTGGCCGGCGGCTGGCAAGTGTCTGCAGCCAATTTGCTGGACCTCACCCCGCTGGCACGCCAGCTGCTGCAACTGACCGACCCGCTTGCCATTGCCAGCCTGTGGCATGCCACGCTGGCCCATGCACTGGCAGACTGGGCCAGCCAGGCTGCCAGCACTACCGGCATGCGCCAGCTGGTACTGGCCGGTGGCTGCTGTGCCAATCGCCAGCTGTTGCAACAGCTGCTGCCGCTGCTGGCCGCTGCCGGCCTGCAGGTCTACACCGCCCGCAAACTGCCGCCCAATGACGGCGGCCTGAGTCTGGGCCAGGCCTGGGTGGCGCGGCAACGCCTGCTGCAGAGCAATGCACCGGACACCTTGTCCTGAAACCCGCACCTGCGCAAACACAATAACAAGGAGAAACAACCATGTGCCTGGCCATGCCGGTAAGAATCAGCCAGCTGCTGCCCGAGGAGATGGCAGTGGTGGATATGGACGGTGTCAGCCGTGAAGTATCGGTCGCCCTGATCGACGCCCCGCAGGAGGGCGATTACGTCATCCTGCATGTGGGTTACGCCATCGGCAAACTCGATGCCGAGGAAGCCGCCCGCACCCTGGCCTTGATGGACCAATTGGCAGCGGGGGAGCAGGCATGAAGTATGTAGACGAATTCCGCCGCGGCGACATTGCCCGTGGCATGGCTGCGCAAATCAGCCGTCTGGTGGACCCGGCGCGCGAATACCGGCTGATGGAGTTCTGCGGCGGCCACACCCACGCCATCGCCCGCTACGGCCTCACCGGCTTGTTGCCGGACAATATCAGGCTGATCCACGGCCCCGGCTGTCCGGTGTGCGTGCTGCCCATCGGCCGGGTGGATTCCGCCATCGAGCTGGCGCTGCGTCCGGATGTCATCCTGTGCAGTTATGGCGACACCCTGCGCGTGCCGGCATCAAACAAGATGAGCCTGTATCAGGCGCGCGCCAAGGGCGCGGACGTGCGCATGGTGTACTCCACCAATGACGCGCTGCAGATTGCCCGTGACAACCCGCACAAGCAGGTGGTGTTTTTTGCCATCGGCTTTGAAACCACCACTCCGCCCACTGCGCTGGCACTCATCCAGGCGCGGCAGGAAAAGCTGGCCAACTTCAGCGTGTTCTGCAACCACGTACTCACCCCGCCCGCCATGCGCCATCTGCTGGCAGCGGGTGACGCGGTGCAGCTGGACGGTTTCATCGGCCCCTCCCACGTCAGCACCGTCATTGGCAGCGCGCCCTATGCGGCAGTGGCCGAGGAGTTTGCCAAGCCGGTGGTGATTGCCGGTTTCGAACCGCTGGATGTGCTGCAGGCGGTGGCCATGCTGGTGGAGCAGATCAACCAGGGCCGTACCGAGGTGGAAACCCAGTTCAGCCGCGCCGTCACCCACGAAGGCAATCAGAAAGCCCGCGAGCGGGTGGCGCAGACCATGACGCTGCGCGACAGCTTTGAATGGCGCGGCCTGGGGCAAGTACCGCACTCTGCGCTGGCCATTCACCCGGACTTTGCCGAATTTGATGCCGAGCTGCGCTTTGCCCTGCCGTATCGCCATGTGCCGGACCACAAGGCCTGTGAGTGCGGTGCCATCCTGCGTGGCCAGAAGCAACCGCAGGACTGCAAGGTATTCGGCATTGTCTGCACGCCGGACAACCCGCTGGGCTCCTGCATGGTGTCCAGCGAAGGGGCCTGTGCCGCCCATTACCACTATGGCCGTTTCGTACAGGGAGCCACGGCATGAGCAAGCCCTACACCCGTCCGCTCGACCTCAAGCACGGTCTGGTCAACCTTACCCACGGCAGTGGTGGCCGCGCCATGGCCCAGCTGGTGAGCGAGCTGTTTGCCGCCGAATTTGCCAACGACTGGCTGGCGCAGGGTAATGACCAGGCCATCCTGCCGCCACCTGGCGGACGCATTGCCATTGCCACTGACAGCCATGTCATTTCGCCCTTGTTCTTTCCCGGTGGCGATATCGGCAGCCTGGCGGTGCATGGCACAGTGAATGACCTGGCCATGGGCGGTGCCACGCCCCTGTACCTGTCCGCCGGTTTCATTCTGGAAGAAGGCCTGCCGCTGGCTGATCTGGCGCGCATCGTGCGCTCCATGGCTGCCGCTGCGCGCGCGGCCGGAGTGGCCATTGTCACCGGCGACACCAAGGTGGTGGAACGCGGCAAGGGCGATGGCGTGTTCATTTCCACCACCGGCGTGGGCGTGGTGGCAGACGGGGTGAGCCTGTCCGGCGATCAGGCCCGTCCCGGCGATGTGATCCTGCTGTCCGGCACGCTGGGCGATCACGGCATGGCGGTGATGTCACAGCGCGAAGGGCTGGGCTTTGCCAGCCCCATCCTGTCCGACAGCGCAGCCCTGCACACGCTGGCTGCCGCGCTGCTGGCTGCCAGCCCCGGCCTGCGCCTGATGCGCGACCCCACCCGTGGCGGCCTGGCCACCACGCTCAACGAAATCGCCCAGCAGTCCGGCGTGGGCATGCGCCTGCAGGAATGCGCCATTCCGGTACAGGCCAGCGTGCGCGCCGCCTGCGAATTTCTGGGATTGGACCCGCTCTACATTGCCAATGAAGGTAAACTGGTGGCCATCTGCCCGGCAGCAGAGGCGGCGGCGGCACTGGCCGCCCTGCAAGCCCACCCGCTGGGACAGCAGGCGGCCATCATCGGCGAAGTGGTGCATGACGCCCACCAGTTTGTGCGGGTGCAGACCGATTTTGGCGGCGAACGCCTGCTGGACTGGCTGAGCGGCGAGATGCTGCCACGCATTTGCTAAGCCCGTGTCCGCTAGCGCAAACAACAATAATTCGCCGGGCTTGCCAGCCCGCACCGTACCGAACACACCGCATAGAACACATTTTGGGGAATAACAACAATGCGCGCCAAACCCGCCATCTTGCTGGTGGATGATGAAATCCGTTCACTGGAAGCCCTGGAACGCACGCTGGAAGACGACTTCACCCTGTTCACTGCCAGCGGTGGAGCCGAAGCGCTGGCCATTCTGGATTCGGAATTCATCCAGGTGGTTGTCAGCGACCAGCGCATGCCGGACATGAGCGGCGTGGAGTTTCTCCAGCAGGTGCGTGAGCGCTGCCCGCAAGTCATCCGCATCATCCTGTCCGGCTACACTGACAACGCCGACATCATTGCCGCCGTCAACGATGCCGGCATCTACCAGTACTTGCTCAAGCCGTGGCGGCCGGAATCACTGCTGCTGACGGTACAGGGCGCAGCGGAACTGTTCCGCCTGCAGCAGGAAAACGAACTGCTGAACGTGGAGCTGAAATCGTCCGAACCCTGGCTCAAGGTGCGGGTGGACAGCAAGCGCGAGCAGATGCGCGAGCGCTCGGCCATGGACAATATCATCCGGGCTGCAGACAGCAGCATGAGCAAGATCTGCGCCCTGCTGTCGCGGGTGGCGCCGTTTGACATCTCCGTGCTGATTGAAGGCGAATCCGGCGTGGGCAAGGAATTGCTGGCGCGCGCGCTGCACTATGCCAGCCACCGCCGTGACCGCCCCTTCGTGGTGGAAAACTGCGCCGCCATGCCGGAACAACTACTGGAAAGCGAGTTGTTCGGCCACAAGCGCGGTGCCTTCACCGGGGCCTATCAGGACCGCATCGGCCTGTTCCAGCAAGCCGATGGCGGCACCATTTTCCTGGATGAAATCGGCGAAACCTCGCCCGCCTTCCAGGCCAAGCTGCTACGCGTGCTGCAAGAAGGCGAAATCCGCCCGGTGGGCAGCCCGCGTCCATTGAAAGTGAATGTGCGCGTGGTATCCGCCACCAACAAGCTGTTGCCCGAACTGGTGCGCGCCGGCCAGTTTCGCGAAGACCTGTACTACCGGCTGTCCGCCTTCACCGTCAGCGTGCCGCCGCTGCGCGAACGGCCACAGGATATCCCGCTGATTGCCCGCGCCCTGCTGGAAGACGCGCGCCATCACTATCAGCGCCCCACCGCCCGCTTTGGCGAGGACACCCTGCAGGCGCTGCAGGACTACCGCTGGCCCGGCAATGTGCGGCAGTTGCGCAATGAAATCAACCGCATGCTGGTATTGAGCGACGACGAGTTGCTGGGGGCCGACCTGCTGTCTGCCGAAGTACTGCAAGCCGCCGCCGAAGAACAAGTCGCCGAGCTGGCTTTTCTTTCCGGCCTGCCGGGCGATCTGAAAACCCGCATGGACGAGCTGGAAAAACAGATACTGCGCGAAACCCTCACCCGGCTGCGCTGGAACAAAACCCGCGCCGCCGCCGAACTGGGGCTGTCCCGCGTTGGCCTGCGCAACAAGCTGACCCGCTATGGCCTCGAAAAATAAACGCCTGCTGTGGCTGCAGTCCGGTGGCTGCGGCGGCTGTACCCTGTCGCTGCTGAATGCCGAAGCCCCCAGCCTGTTCACCACGCTGGCAGACATCGGCATCGAGCTGATCTGGCACCCCAGCTTTGCCGAGCAAAGCCTGGATGAGGCCATGCAGCTGCTGCAAAGACTGGCCAATGGCGATGAGCCACTGGACATGCTGTGTCTGGAAGGTGCGGTGATGACCGGTGCTGCCGGGCGCTTCCACCTGCTGCCGGACGGCCAGGCCATGAGCACGCTGATCGAACAACTGGCCCGCCGCACCAGCCAGGTTATCGCCGTGGGTACTTGCGCTGCCTATGGCGGTATCAGCGCGGCGGGCGACAACCTGACCGGCGCTACCGGACTGAACCACAGCGGCAATCATCCCGGCGGGCTGCTGGGCGGCGACTTCCACGCCGCCGGAGGCTTGCCGGTGGTGAACATCTCCGGCTGCCCCACCCATCCGGGCTGGGTGCTGGAAACCCTGGCCTTGCTGGCCAGTGACAGCCTCAAGGCCAGCGACCTCGACCCCTTGGGCCGGCCACGCTTTTACGCCGACAAGCTGGTACACCACGGCTGCGACAAGAACGAATTTTACGAATTCAAGGCCAGTGCCACCGCTCCCGGCCAGATGGGCTGCCTGATGGAGCATGTGGGCTGCAAGGGCACCCAGGCCCATGCCGACTGCAATAGCCGCGGCTGGAACGGCGAAGGCTCCTGCCTCACCGGTGGCTACCCCTGCATCAACTGCACTGCGCCGGATTTTGCCGATCCCGGCCATGGCTTTTTCAGCACGCCGCAGGTGGCCGGCTTCCCGGTGGGTCTGCCCACCGACATGCCCAAGGCCTGGTTTGTGGCGCTGGCCACGCTGTCCAAATCCGCCACGCCAGCCCGGGTACGGCAGAATGCCACCCGCGACCGCATCACCGTGCCACCTTCCCTGCCGAAAAAGAACAAAGCATGAGCCGCCGCATTCTTGGCCCCTTCAACCGTGTCGAGGGCGATCTGAACATCACACTGGATTTTGCCGACGGCAAGGTCAGTGCCGCCCGCGTCACCGCCCCGCTGTTTCGCGGTTTCGAACGGATATTGCTGGGCCGCGAGCCACTGGACGCGCTGGCCATCGTGCCGCGCATCTGCGGCATTTGCTCGGTATCGCAATCGGTGGCCGCGGCCAATGCGCTGTCGGCGCTGTATGGCATCAGCCCGCCGCCCAATGGCCTGCACGTGCGCAATCTGGTCCACGCGGTGGAAAACATTGCCGACCATCTCAGCCATTTCTATTTGTTCTTCATGCCGGATTTTGCCCGCGCCGACTACCAGTCCCAGCCCTGGCATGCGGGCATCTTCGCCCGCTTCCAGGCCCAGCGCGGCAGTGCCGTCGCCCCCATGCTGGAAGCACGCGCCATCCTGATGCGCTTCATGGGCAGCCTGGCCGGCCACTGGCCGCACACGCTGTGCCTGCAACCGGGAGGGGTCACCAAGGTGGTGAGCGCAGCCGAACGGGTGCGCTTGCAGCAATGGTTGCGCACCTTCCGCCGCTATCTGGAACAGCACACCTTCGGCCAGCCGCTGGAAGCCATCGCGGCACTGGACTCGGCAGAGGCACTGGCGCATTACCGCCAGCAAGCCCCCAAGGCGGACTTCGCCTGCTTCCTCGACATTGCCGACCAGCTGCACTTGCACACCCTGGGCCGTAGCTACGACCGCTTTATTGCCGCCGACGCCTATGCCGCGCCAGATGGCTGCTGGAGCCCGGCCGGGCTGTGGCAGAACGGCAGCAGCCAGCCGCTGGCGCTGGACGACATCAGCGAGGACAACCACAGCAGCTGGCTGGCTGGCGAGGGTTCGGCAGCTCCCTTACACAATGACACGGTGCCGCTGCCGGACAAGGCCGAAGGCTATAGCTGGAGCAAGGCCCCGCGCATTGCCGGTGCTGCCGCCGAAACCGGCGCACTGGCACGCGGCCTGCTGCGTGGTGAAAATCTGCTATGTGACATGGTGACCCGCGATGGCGGCAATGTACTGAGCCGGGTGGTGGCACGCCTCACCGAAGTGGCACGCATCGTGCCGCAGATGGAACAATGGCTGGCGGCATTGCAACTGGACGACGCGTTCCAGCTGGCTACCCCCACCCAGCCACAACACAGCCAGGCCATCGGCCTGACCGAGGCGGCACGCGGCATGCTGGGGCACTGGGTGGCACTGGATGCCGGGCGCATCAGCCGCTACCAGATCATCGCGCCGACGACATGGAATTTCTCGCCGCGCGACAGCCAGAGCCTGCCCGGCCCGCTGGAAAAGGCGCTGGAAGGCGTGGAGGCCAGCGACCCGCAAGCCCTGCAGGTACAGCACATCGTGCGCAGCTTCGACCCCTGCCAAGTGTGTACTACCCACTAGACGGGCTCAGCGCAGGCGGCGCTGTGGTTCGGCGGCATGAATATAAAGCGTATAGGTATCAGCCGGGCGCGGTGCGCCGGCCCTCTCCAGGGCATGGCCGATGGCACCGCGATGATAAGTGCCGTGATTGATGATGTGGAACAGGATTTCCAGCCGGCTCATGCTGCCAGCCTGCCCATCGGCAAAATCAAAGCGGATGATTTGTTCACGACTGGCAGGCGCAAGACCGGTTATATGGTCAGCAAACCAGATGTCCGACGCCATAAGGCGGTTTTCCAGTTCGTCCAGCGCTGGCAATTGCGCGGTATTGGTGGCGGCATGCGGTGCGGCCAAGCCCAGCAACCGCGCGCGAAACAGCTCTTCCACGATAAGCATGTGATTGAATTGCTGACAGACAAAGGCAAACGCCTGTGGCTGGGCGACCGCATCCAGCGTGCGAGCGGCCAGCAGCGTGCGCTGATCGGCCCATAACTTGTAATCAAAAGCCTGGTTAAGCATGGTGTCGCATCCGGTAATCGTAGGTGCTACATCATGCCATGGCTCAAGATGCAATTCGCAAAAAAGCCCGGCATACCGGGCTTGAGGTGCGGAAAGGGCGAGGCGAGGTTTACAGCCGGTAACGCCCTACTGCACTGGTCATCACCGCCACGGAGGCATCCAGCTGGTTGGCGGTTTCTGCCGTTTCGGCGGCGGCATCACTGGAACGCTCCGCCATCTGGGCAATCTGTTCGATCTGGGCGGCAATGCTGTTGCTGGCGCTGGCCTGTTCGCGGATGGCATCAGCAATTTCCACGGCCATCTGACGCGCATCTCCCGATGCCTTGCCGATACGGCTGATGGCTTGCAAGGCCTCATCTGCGCCATGCACACCGTCTTCCACCTTTACTTGGGTCTGGCTCATGGCTTCGGCACTCTGGCGCGAGATATTGGTGATGCCCTTGATCACCTCGTCAATTTCACGTGTCAGCACCGAGGTGCGCTCGGCCAGCTTACGCACTTCATCTGCCACCACGGCAAAGCCGCGGCCCTGCTCGCCGGCACGGGCAGCCTCAATGGCGGCATTGAGCGCCAGCAGATTGGTCTGTTCGGCGATGTCCTTGATGTCGCCAACCGAGGCCGCCACCTTGCTGTTTTGCTGCTCCAGCTCGTCGATGCATTGCGCCGCATGGCCCACGGTGTGGTGAATGGACTGGATGTCGGTCACGGTACGGCCAATCACGGTATGGCCGGAATCCGCCAGGCCACTGGCCTCGATGCTTTTTTCGCTGGTGCTGCCGGCACGGCTGCCAACGTGGTTGATGCTGACCGTCAGCTGTTCCATGGTGGCGGCAATGCTGGCCGAGGCTTCGTTCTGCTTGCTGGCGGCATCGGACACATGTCTGGCAGCCGTGGCCAGGCTGGTGGTGTAGCTGGTGACCTGGCGGCAGCTGTCGCTGATTTCGCGCAGGCTTTGGTTGACCCGGCCGATCAGTCGGTTGAAGGCAGTGGCCGTGCTGCCGATTTCATCATGCGGATGGTGCACTTTCACCTGGAGGGTGAAATCCAGCTTGTCCTCGATATCGTGCATGGTGCTTTTAAGTTCATTCAGCGGCCGGGTGACAGCGGCAAACGTGCGCAAACCGCTGATAATCAAGATGATAATGGCCACTACCAGCACCGATATGGCCAATATCAGCGAAGTGCGCACTTCCTGATGCGTCACTTCTATTTCCTTCTGCACGTAGTCCTTGTTGTACTT